>VEPG01000072.1:0-32811 GCA_012026975.1 Desulfuromonas sp.
TTCCCCGACCACCCCCGCAACCACCGGTTCCAGGGCAGCCGTCACCGCCGGCGTCAACTCGGTCCCCATCTCGATGCTCTCCGGCTGAGCCCCCCAGACCACCAGTTCCCTTGGGAGGTGCCCCATCAGCTCGCTGACCGCCAGCAGATCCTGCACCCCCATCTGATGCACCGACAGCTTGCCGGCGAAGGCGCGAGGCACTTCCTCTCCCTCCAGGCGAAAGACCGTGCCGGGGGCGGCGTGCATCTCCAGGGCATCGATGATCAGCAGGCGCTCGACCCCTTCCAGGCGCGGGAGCAGATCGAGCCCCAACGTGCCACCGTCGAGCAGGTGTACCTCCTCCGGAAAACGATAACGGGATGAGAGCGCTTCGACCGCCCTCACCCCGAAACCGTCGTCCGTCATGATCGTGTTCCCCAGCCCGAGGACCAGGATCGCCATCTACAGATCCTTCGGTTCGATGAACCGATAGCCGCTGAAGATCCCGCTCATGGTGCCGTTGCGCTCCTTCACGTCCATCAGCCAGCCGCTGTAGACGTGGTTGATGAAGAAGCCGGCCAGCAGCCACATCACTCCGTGGTGGGCGAGGCGCAGCCACTGGCTGCCGATCAGCGTCAGGAGCCAGCCGGTCAGGCTGTTCCAGAAACCGCCCGGGGCCATCTGCCCGTACAGGGTGAAGCCGGAGACGATCTGAAAGAGGAAGAGGCAGAAGATCCCCAGGTAAGCGGTCGCCGCCACCGGATTGTGGCCGACCTCGTAGGAGATCTGCTTGCCGGTGAAGGTGTAGTAGCGGAACATCTTGATGAAATTGCGCCGCCCGTCTTCTGTCAGCCACGGGAAGAAGGCCCGCCACGAAGCATGGTGGTTGCCGATGAACATCCACAGGATGCGCGACGCGACCGAAACCAGGAACAGGTAGGCGAAACTGAAGTGGAGGAAACGCATCCACCCCATGATGTACTGGGAGGTCTCGCTGGCGGTCATGAACGGGTTGCCGATGTAGACGCCGGTAATCGCCAGCAGGATCATGCACAGGACGTTGACCCAGTGGGTGATACGGACCGGCCACTCCCAGGTATAGCGGATCTCTAACATATAGCCTCCGTGATCAGTGAGCAGTGATCAGCGATCCGTAACCAGTTTCCCCAGGGGTTTGCTGATCACGGATCACGCTTCACGGATTTCGCCTCTACAGCGCCCGCACCTTGACGATCTCCGTGCCGGTGCCGTCGAGGACGTGCACGGCACACGCCAGGCAGGGATCGAAGGAGTGAATGGTCCGTAGAATCTCCAGCGGCTTCTGCGGATCGGCGATCGGCGTGCCGACCAGGGCGGCCTCATAGGGCCCGGGCTGCCCTTTGGGGTCGCGCGGCCCGGCGTTCCAAGTCGAGGGAACCACCGCCTGATAGTTGGCGATCTGGCCGTGCTCGATGCGAATCCAGTGGCCCAGCGCGCCGCGCGGCGCCTCGTGGTAGCCAAACCCCTGGGCTTCGCGCGGCCAGGTGGACGGATCCCACTTCTCCTTGTTGAAAGTCTCGTAGATGCCGCGTCCCATGTTGTTCGCCAGCTGATCGAGCCATTGCTCGTTCTTCTGCGCCAGCACCAGGCAGTCGACGCCGCGGGCGGCGGTCCGCCCCAGCGTCGAGAAGAGCGCCGAGGCCGGCGCGCCGAGCTTGCCGAGGACGAAGTCGACGGCCGCCTTGACCTCGGGAACTCCCTTGCCATAGGCCACCAGCACGCGCGCCAACGGCCCGACTTCCATCGGTTGGTCGAGGTAGCGCGGCGACTTGACCCACGAGTACTTGCCGTCGGTATCGAGGAACTCGTAGGGGGGGCGCGGACCGGTGTATTTGTGGCTGGTTTCCCCGTCATAGGGGTGCAGGCCGGCGTTGTCGCCCTTGCTGTAGCTGTACCAGGAATGGGTGACGTATTCCGAGATCTTCTTTTCGTCCATCGGCTGGACGTTGGCCAGATCCTTGCCCATGATTATGCCGCGCGGGAAGAAGAGGCTGCCGGTCCCCGGGCTGTTGTCCATCGGGAAATCGCCATAGGAAAGGTAGTTCCCCGTCCCGCCGCCGATCCCGGCCCAGTCGAGGTAGGCCGGCGCCACCGCCAGCAGGTCGGGGATGTAGACCTGTTCGACGAAGGCCCGGGCCTTGCGCAACAGCTTGCGGATCAGGGCGATCTTGTCGGCGTTGAGGGCGTTCTGGCTGTCCGGGTCGACCGGGATCGCCATGCCGCCGACCAGGAAGGTCTGCGGGTGCGGGTTCTTCGAGCCGAGGATGGCGTGGATGCGGATCACGTCCTTCTGCCACTCCAGCGCCTCGAGGTAGTGGGCCACCCCGATCAGGTTGACTTCCGGTGGCAGCTTGTAGGCCGGATGCCCCCAGTAGGCGTTCTGGAACGGGCCGAGCCGGCCGGTGCCGGCAAAGGCGGCGATACGGTCGCGCACCTGCTGGAAGTACTCGGGGCTGGAGTTCGGCCAATCGGAGATCGACTGGGCGATCTGCGCGGTTTTGGCCGGGTCGGCCTTGAGGGCGCTGACGATGTCGACCCAGTCGAGGGCATGCAGGTGGTAGAAGTGGATGACGTGGTCCTGGACGTTCTGGATCCCCATGATCAGGTTGCGGATCAGGCGGGCGTTGTCCGGGATCTGGATCTTCAGGGCATCCTCGACGGCGCGGATGCTGGCCATCGAATGGACCGTGGTGCAGACCCCGCAGAAGCGCTGGGTGAAGTGATGGGCGTCACGCGGGTCGCGCCCCTTGAGGATCGTTTCGATGCCGCGGAACGCCGTGGAGGAGCTCCAGGCCTCGGCAATCTTGCCGCCATCGAGCCGGGCCTCGATGCGCAGGTGCCCCTCGATGCGGGTAATCGGATCGACGGCAATTCTCTGGGCCATGGCTTAATCCTCCTTGACGACCTTGTCTTCTTCCATCGCGTCGTGCTTGCGGAAGCAACTGGCGACGCCGTGCAGGCCGAAAGCCACCGCGGTGGCGGCGGCCAGACCGATGCCGATCTTGTCGGCGGTGTCCTCGATGCCGAAGCCCGGCACCTTGGGGAGCCGCCGGTAGAACGGACTCATGGTGTCCCAGAACCCCGGCTCGGAGCAGCCGATACAGCCGTGCCCGGACATGATCGGCCAGCTCGTCCCTTCGTTGTAACGGATCGTCGGGCAATTGTGGAACGTCTCCGGCCCCTTGCAGCCGAGCTGATAGAGGCAGTGTCCCTGGCGATGGCCGGGATCGCCGAAGGACTGGGCGTATTGGCCGGCATCGAAGTGGCTGCGCCGCTCGCAATTGTCGTGGATACGCTTGCCGTAGGCGAATTTCGGCCGGCCGAGACCGTCGGTGGCCGGCAGCTTGCCGAAGGTCAGGACGTGAACGATGGTGGCGGTCAGGTTCTCGGCGTTGACCGGGCAGCCGGGGAGATTGACAATCGGAGCGCCGGGGACGACCTCCATGACCGAGAGAGCCCCGGTCGGGTTGGGGGCCGCCGCCGGAATGCCGCCGAAGGAGGCGCAGGTGCCGACGCAGATGGTGGCGGCAGCATTTTTGACCAGCTTGCGGCACCCTTCGAGAGCGCTTTCCCCGCCGATGGTGCAGTAGGCGCCGTCGGCGCCGGATGGCACCGAACCTTCGACCACCAGGATGTATTTCCCCTGGTACTTCTCCATCGCCTGCTTCTTGGCTGCTTCGGCCTGGTGGCCGGCGGCGGCCATGACGACTTCGGCGTATTCGAGGGAGATCAGGTCGAGGATCAGTTCAGCGGCGGTCGGTTGGTTGGCGCGCAGGAAGGCTTCGGAATCGCCGGAACAGCTTTGGTATTCGACCCAGATAACCGGCACGCGGGCATCGGCGACGGCCGCGGCGACCTTGCCGACCATGGTGACCGGCAGGGCGAGGGCGGCCGTGGTCATGGTGCAGAACTTGATGAAGTCGCGGCGGCTGATGCCGCG
This sequence comes from Desulfuromonas sp., assembly GCA_012026975.1. Taxonomy (GTDB): domain Bacteria; phylum Desulfobacterota; class Desulfuromonadia; order Desulfuromonadales; family BM103; genus VAUL01. The sequence continues at coordinate 3,959 of VEPG01000072.1, forward strand.
GGCTTCGACACGCGTCAGGATCTCCTCCGGGATCGCGGCCAGGTTCAAGATGGGATCCGAACTCATCTGCCTTCTCCTTTCGCCCCCGGCAACGATCGGGGAGCAGCGGTTTAATCCTCGTGTCGGTGCTGCTGACAATGACGAAATCTATATAATAATGACGATAGTTTGCGTTCCCTCTGAAAAAATATAACACCTTTTTACTCGTGCCGCTCGCGAGTGTCAAGGGCGAAAAATGACGAGTAGCTTCGGCCTGGACCCTCGTCTTTTCGAAAGTTTACCAAGTTTTCCGGCGGACGCACCCGGTCGGCAAAATTGTTTGTCTTTGCCCCCCGGAGAGAGCGAAGCTTGCTATAATCAAGACAGGAATGGAGTGGTGATCCTCGCAACCGGACAGGAGGTCCATACCATGCAAAGGAATGTGCAGAAATTCGGTATCAGCGACAAACGCGGCAGAACCCGCACCAGCCCTGACCCCTATCTTGCCGAAGCCGGCATCAAGGAACCGGCCCTGTGCCAGACATGTCAAGCCGTCTACCGCCAGAAACGCTGGCAGCTCGACCCGGTCATGGCCGGTAAGCTGGCACATGACCCCACAGCCCACTGGGTCACCTGCCCGGCCTGTCTGAAAGTGGCCGAACGTTACCCGGAAGGGATTTTGACGTTGCGCGGCAGCTATCTTTGGAACCATGAGGAGGAGATTCGCAACATCCTGCTCAATGCTGCCGAACGCATCAGTACACGAAATCCTCTGGAACGGGTCATCCGCATCGACCGCTCGGAACAGGCTCTGGTCATCGAGACCACCGACAACAAACTCGCCGAGCAACTCGGGCGCGCCCTTCAGAAGGCCCATAGCGGCGAACTGCAGATCGATTGGCAGGGCTCGCCGGTGGTCTGCCGGGTGCAGTGGGAACGCTGGCATTGAGGGGGGGAGGACGCTTTCGCCTGCTGGCCCATACGGCTGACATCGGACTCGAAGCGTCCGCCCCATCGTGTCCCGAATTGTTTGTGGTTGCGGCGAGGGGGTTGAAATCGCTGTTGTTCGGTAAGTCCCCGGCAGAGGCGAGGGTGCACCGGAAAGTAACCGTGGAGGCGGGCGACAGCGCTGAGCTGCTGGTGGCCTGGTTGAACGAAATCCTGGTCTTCAGCGAAACGGCGCGGGTGGTTCCCGCCTCTTTTTCGATTCATGCATTCGACCAATGCAACCTGACTGCCACCATCAGCGCCGAGCCGTTCGCTGCTGACCGTCACACGGTCGAGCGCATCGCCAAGGCGGTGACCTACCATCAATTGGTGGTGGAGGAGCGCAATAATGGCTGGTATGCGCGGGTGTATATTGATCTTTAATCTTGGCCAGCCAGGCTGCTCAAAAATGCCCAGGTGCAAGGCGCCCAAAGCATGAGGAGCGAGGCGTACCGCAAGGTACGTCGCAGCGACGAACGCACGGGCAACGCCGCAGATGGGTGTTTTTCAGCAGCCCCCGAAGGGGCCAGTCATGTCCATCAAGGTCCAACAAGTCGACAACTGGCGCTGGCGCATCCCCCGCGAGGGCAATATGCGCACCGACGGCCTGGTCTTCGCCAGCGCGGCGATGATGGCGGTGCTGCGTCATGAGCAGGCGCTCGAGCAGGTGCGCAACGTCGCCACCCTCCCCGGCATCGTCGGCCCGTCCATGGCCATGCCCGACATCCACTGGGGGTACGGCTTCCCGATCGGCGGGGTGGCGGCCTTCGATGCCGACGAGGGGGTGGTTTCCCCCGGCGGGGTCGGCTACGACATCAACTGCGGCGTGCGCCTGCTGCGCAGCGATCTGCATGCCGCCGAGGTCCGCCCGGTGCTTGATCAGTTGGCCGATGCGCTCTTTCGCAACGTCCCCTCCGGGGTCGGTTCCCATCGCCGCGACTTGAAACTGAGCCTGAGCGAGACCCGCAAGGTTCTCAAGCTGGGAGCCGCCTGGGCGGTGAAACAGGGATTCGGCGCGGCCGCCGATCTTGACCACATCGAGGCAGGGGGGACGATCCCGGGGGCCGATCCGGAACTGGTGTCCGACCGGGCTCTGGAGCGCGGCCACGATCAGCTCGGCACCCTCGGCTCGGGGAACCACTTCCTGGAAATTCAGCAGGTGGAGAAGATCTTCGATGAGGCGGCCGCACAGGCCCTCGGCCTCTTTCCCGGTCAGCTGACGGTGAGCATTCACACCGGCAGCCGGGGGCTTGGCTACCAGGTCTGCGATGATTCGCTGCGCACCATGCTCCGGGCCAGCCAGAAGTACGGAATTACCCTGGCCGACCGCCAGCTCTGCTGTGCGCCGCTCACCTCGCCGGAGGCGCGCGACTACCTGGCGGCGATGGCCGGGGCCGCCAACTTCGCCTTCGCCAACCGCCAGCTGATCACCGCCTGGGTGCGCGAGAGCTTCGGACAAGTGCTCGGCAAGGGCCCGGCTGATCTGGGGTTGGGCGTAATCTACGACGTCTGCCACAACATCGCCAAATGGGAGACCCACGAGGTCGACGGCAAGATGCGGCGTTTGTGCGTGCACCGCAAGGGGGCGACCCGCGCCTTTCCGCCGGGGCACCCGGAGACGCCCCCGGCCTACCGGGCCATTGGCCAGCCGGTGCTGATCCCCGGCGACATGGGGCGCTACTCCTATGTGCTGATCGGCACGGCAGGCGCCATGCGCGAAACCTTCGGCTCGACCTGCCACGGCGCCGGGCGGGTCCTGTCGCGCCACGCGGCGATGAAGCAGGCCCGTGGCCACGATGTCGTCGGCGAACTGGCGAAACGCGGCATCCTGGTGCGCGCCGCCGGCCGCGCCACCGTGGCCGAGGAGATCCCCGAAGCCTACAAGGATGTGGCCGAGGTGGTGGAGGTGGTGGAGCAGGCCGGACTCAGCCGGATCGTGGCGCGACTGCGGCCGATGGCGGTGATTAAAGGCTAGAATTCAGAAGTCAGAATCCAGAATCCAGAATCCAGAAGAAAATCTGAGCCCTCAGCACGTAAAACATTGGCCGAAGGATTCTGTGTTCTGACTTCTGTATCCTGAATTTGCAGTTCAAAGGAGCCAGAACATGAAAGTTTTTGTCACCGGTGGGACGGGGTTCGTGGGGAGCGAGGTGCTGCGCCAGCTGGTGGCGGCGGGGCATGAAGTGCGGACATTGGTGCGGCCGGGTTCCGAGGGGAAGCTGGCGGTTCTTGATCATGTCGAGGTCCGCCACGGCGATGCCACCGAGCCGGCGACCCTGGCCGGGGCGCTGGCCGGCTGCGACGCCGTCATCCACCTGATCGGCATCATCCGCGAATTCCCGGCCAAGGGGATCACCTTCGAACGCCTGCACGTCGAGGCGCCCCGCAATGTGCTGGCGGCAGCCGAAGCGCAGGGGGTCAGGCGCTGCCTGCACATGAGTTCCAACGGCAGCGGCCCCGGCGGCACCACCGGTTATCATCGCACCAAGTGGCAGGCGGAAGGCGCAGTGCGCGAATCCGGGCTCGACTGGACGGTCTTTCGCCCGTCGCTGATTTTCGGACCCGGCGGCGAGTTTGTCACCATGCTCGCCGACCTGATCCGCAAGTCGCCGGTGGTTCCGGTAATCGGTGACGGTCACTATCGCCTGCAGCCGGTGGCGGTAGCCCAGGTGGCGGAGAGCTTCGCGCGGGCCCTGGCCATGCCGGAAACGATCGGGCAGACTTACCATCTCGGCGGCGGCGCGAGCTACAACTACGACGAGATTCTCGACCTGACCGGCCAGGCGATCGGTCACGGACATGTGACCAAGGCCCACCAGCCGCTGTTCGTGGTCAGGCCGATGATCAAGCTGATGGAGCACGCCCCCCACTTCCCGATTACCCTGGAGCAGGTGGAGATGCTGCTTGGCGGGAACGTCTGCGACACGACGGCGTGGGCCACGGCCTTCGGCATCAAGCCGGTGAGTTATGCGGAGGGGGTCGGGGGGTGTTTTTCCTGAGCACTTGACATAAATACGGCTTTTCGCGTTCGGTCAAGGATTTTCCCTCGACGCTGGTCAGCGCCGGTATCTGCTCGACAATCCCCTCGAATTCAGCGATTGTCTTCTCAAGGAGCATTTCTCGAAGATGGTCGACAGCCACCGATCGCTCGTGGCTACTCATTCATTGGTAGAATTTATAACTTTCGGTATACAAAGCCCCCAAAATTGCGCACGGTACGGGGTTTTGCCTAGTGACCAAGGTGATTTTTTGTGGTATTTTTTCTCATCCGTACTGCCGGGGACATGAAAAGTGACCACCGATCCTCAGTTGCTCATTACGCTGGAACGACGCAACCGCGAACTCGAAGTGCTCATCGAGATCGGCAAGGCGTTGACCTCGACGCTCGATCTCGAGGGTGTGCTCAAGCTGATCATGGATCAGCTGAGCCGCCTGCTCAAGGCGCAGGCCTGGTCGCTGTTGCTGCGTGATGCCGAAAGCGGTGAGCTCGCTTTCGAACTGGCCGTGTCCCCCGCCGCCGAACGGCTCAAGGGGCTGCGCCTGGCACGCGGCCAGGGGATCGCCGGCTGGGTGGCCGAAAACGGCAGGCCGCTGCTGATCCCCGATGTCCGGATCGACGGACGGTTCTCCGACAAGATCGACCGGGCTTCTGCCTTTGTCACCCGCTCGGTGGTTTGCGTTCCGATCAAAAGCCGCGATTGCGTTCTCGGCGTCATCGAACTGGTCAACGGTCCGGGAGAGGGGGTCTTCACTCAGGCTGACCTGCAGATCCTTGCCACCATCGCCGACTACGCCGCGATTGCCATCGAAAACGCCCGCAACTTCAAGCGCATCTCCGAGTTAGTCATTACCGACGATCTGACCGGCCTCTACAACGGCCGCCATCTGCATGCGCTGATCGACGAGGAGATCGAGCGGGTGCGCCGCTTCGGTGGCAAGCTGTCATTGATTTTCATCGACCTCGACTTCTTCAAGAAGATCAACGACAGCCGCGGGCACCTGGTCGGCAGCCGCACCCTGGCTGAGATCGGCCAACTGATCCGCGGCAACATCCGCAAGATCTGCAAGGCGGCCCGTTACGGCGGCGACGAGTTTGTCATCGTTCTCCCCAACACCGGCAAGAGCGGGGCCATGACGGTTGCCACCAAGCTGCGCGAACTGTTCCGTGAACATGAGTTCCGCGACGAGGACGGCAGCCCGTTCAATCTTACCGCCAGCTTCGGTCTGGCCACCTACCCCGATGACGCCCGCTCCAAGGACGATCTGATCCGGCTGGCCGATCAGGCGATGTACCGGGTGAAGGAATCGACCCGCGACGCCGTCGAGTCCGCCTGACCGGCTGCCGAAAAGTGCCGTGGAGAGCCATCCGCGGTGTTGCGCGCTGCCCACTCCCTTGCTCGTCCAATTTCGCGCCCTTTGGTTTAGCTCTCCCGCGCGGCGTTTTTCAGCAGACGCCTGAATAACAGATATGCTGTTGAAATTTGTCTGCTCAAGGTAAACTTCCCGCAAACATGTGCGTCTCATTCAGACAGAGTCATCATTATTGGTGCACCAATCATTATCTTCTGTTGATGGGAACCCTCTGAAATGCAAGCCCCCCTGAATATCCGGCTGCTCTTCTGCCTCGCCCTGCTGGTCACCGGTTTTGTCCTTCCCGGTTTCGGCCTTGCCCAGGAACCGGACGGCAGTCAGCCGACGGAGCTGCAGCTTTCGCTGCGGCAAGCCATTCGTTTCGCCCTGGAGAAAAATCCCGGGCTGCAGCAGAGCGCCAACCAGGTCGAGACCAGCGCCATTAACGTCGCCCAGCGCCGCGCGGATTTCGCTCCCGATCTCAGCCTGACCCTGTCGGCTGCCGAGCGCTTCGACAAGGCTCTCGATCCGGTCGGCGGCGGCCGCGACCACCGCGACTACGAGACCGTTACCGGCTCGCTCGGTTCGAGCGTCAACCTGTTCAACGGCTTTGGCGACATCGCTGCCTTGCGTGGCGCCGAATGGGAACTGGCGGGGCAGCACGACACCTTCACCCGGGAAGAGCAGGCCCTGATATTTTCGACGGTATCGGCCTTCCTGCAGGCGCTCGGCGATCGGGAACTGATTCGGGTGCGCACGGAAAACCTCGCAGGGAACCGCCGGCAACTGGAGCAGATCGAGGCTCTCTACCGGGCCGGCAACCGGCCGGTCAGCGACTTTTACCAGCAGCAGGCGGAAACCGGCAGCGCCGAACTCGACCTGCTGGTGGCGGAACGCAACTACGCCGTTTCCCGCTTGCAGCTGCTGCAGACCATCGGGCTTCCCCCGATCACCGAGGCAACGCTTACAGCGCCGCCCCTGGAATCGCTGGAAACGGCGTTGGTGGCGCTCCCCGCGGAAAAAGTGCAGAGCGAGGCGCTGGCGCAACGGGCCGACCTGCTGGCAAGGGAAAAGCAGGTGGAGGCCACCCGCGAGCAGTTGACGGCAGCGCGGGCCGGCTACTGGCCGACCCTCAATCTTGCCACCAGCATCGACTCGGACTATACCAGCCTGGACAAGCGCCCCGGCTTTTCCGACCAGTTTCTCGACAACAACCCCAGCGCCGCCATCGGCCTGACCCTTTCGGTCCCGATCTTCGATCGCCAGCAGACCCGCAATCAGGTCGCCCAGGCCCGCATCCGGCAGAGTGATGCCCGCCTGTCGCTGCTGCAGCAGCAGTTGCAGGCCGAAACCGAAATCGGTCAGGCGCTGCAGGATTTCGGTACGGCGCAGAAGCTGATCGGGGTGACGGCCGCCCGGGTGACGGCCGCCCGCCAGGCGTTGGCTGCCGTCGAGGAACGCTACCGGGTCGGCGCCGCCACTCTGGTCGAGCTGACCCAGGCGCGCGCCCAGTTCGTCCAGGCCGACTATGACCGGGTCAGGGCCCGCTACGGGCTGATCAAGCAGGGTGCGGCCGTAGCCTATTACCAGGGAAACTGGGAGCGGATGCAGACGCTTCTCGCCCAGTGGGAGACTCCGCAATGACCGTCAAGCAGGCGTGCCTCACCGGCTGTAAATATCTCCTGATGCTGTGCGGGCTGATCTTTCTGGGACAGCTTGTCGCTCCGTATCTGACGTCATGGGGATCTTCCAGCGACCAGCCCCAGTACCTGTTCGCCACCGTCGCCAAGGGACCGCTGGAGACTCTGGTCTCCAGCACCGGCACCCTGGCGGCCCTGGAGACCGTGGAGGTCGGCACCCAGGTTTCGGGGACGATCGCCAAGCTCGAGGTCGACTATAACGATCACGTGCGCAAGGGGCAGATACTGGCTGTTCTCGACCAGGCGCTGTTCACCGCCCAGGTTCGTGAAGCCGAGGCCAACGTTGCCAAGGCACAGGCCACGCTGGCCCAGGCCGAAGATGAATATCGCCGCAACCGGCCGCTGTTCGACAAGGGGTTCCTCTCGGCCCAGGAGTTCCTGCCGGTCAGCACCGGGGTCGACACGGCCAAGGCCGCGCTAGCGGCTGCCGAGGCCAGCCTGGCCCGGGCGCGGACCAATCTCGCCTACACGATCATCCGCTCGCCGATCGACGGGACGGTGATCAAGCGCAGCGTCGAAGCCGGGCAGACCGTCGCCGCCAGCCTGAATACCCCCACGCTCTTCCTGATCGCCCGCGACCTGGCACAGATGCAGATCGAGGCGGACGTCGATGAGAGCGACATCGGCCAGATCCGCAACGGCCAGGCGGTCCGCTTCACCGTGCAGAGCCAGCCCGGCGAGACCTTCCAGGGGGTCGTCAGCCAGATCCGCCTGCAGCCGAGGACCATCTCCAACGTGGTCAACTACACGGTGCTGATCGATGCGAAAAACGACAAGGGGCTGTTGTTGCCGGGGATGACGGCCACCGTCGATTTCGTGGTCAACCGGGTGGACAATGCTCTGCTCGTGCCGAACGCGGCGCTGCGCTTCCAGCCACCGGACGAAACGGCCGGCAAGAGCAAGGATTCGGCAAACGCCGACAAGGGTGCCGGCGACGAAAAAACCGGGCGGCTTTTCACCCTCGGTGCGGATGGCCGCCTGCAGAGCCTGACGATCACCAAAGGGGAGACCGATGGGGTCAGAACCGTGGTCAGCGGCGATGGCATCCGCGAAGACTTGCAGGTGGTCAGCGGCCTCAAACCGGCGGAGAAAGCTTCCAAGGGGAATTTCTTTTCATTTCTCCGCCCGCCGCGCGGCGCTGGCCCGCGCTGAACCATCGGCTCAGCATGGAAACCATCGTCCTGCGTGACCTCAAGCGGACCTTCGCCATGGGCGATACCTCCGTCCACGCCCTGCGCGGGGTGTCGCTGACCATTGCCCGCGGCGAATTCGTGGCGATCATGGGGACCTCCGGGTCGGGCAAGTCAACGCTGATGAATCTCCTCGGCTGCCTCGATCAGCCCACCGCCGGTGACTACTTTCTCGACGGCGTGCACGTCAGCCGCCTTGACCGCCGGCAGCTGGCCGACATCCGCAACCAGAAAATCGGCTTCGTCTTCCAGGGATTCAACCTGCTGCCGCGCACCTCGGCCCTGGAGAATGTCGAGCTGCCGCTCCTTTACGACCGCAGCGGCCGGATCGCCGACCCGCAGCGGCAGGCCCTGGCCGTCCTCGAGCAGGTCGGTCTCGGCGACCGGGTTCACCATGAACCGGCCCGGCTCTCCGGCGGTCAGCAGCAGCGCGTGGCGATCGCCCGGGCCCTGATCAACCAGCCGGCCATCCTCCTGGCCGACGAGCCGACCGGCAACCTCGACACCCACACCAGCGTCGAGGTCATGGCGGTCTTCCAACGCCTCAACGCCCAGGGGATCACCATCCTGCTGGTCACCCACGAACCGGATATCGCCTGTTACGCCAAGCGCATCATCGAGCTGCGCGACGGCCTGGTCGTCCGCGACGAGCCGGTTGCCGCGCCGCACCTGGCCGACCGGGATCTGCTGACATGGCCCGAAAACGGCTCGGTCACGGGGGGTGGCCGGCCATGAAGTGGCGCAGCCTGATCATTGCCGCCCTGCGCAGCATTGCCCGCAACAAGCTGCGCAGCCTGCTGACCATGCTCGGCGTCATTATCGGGGTCGGCGCGGTCATCGCCCTGATGGCGCTGGGGCGCGGTTCCCAGGCCGACATCCAGGCGCAGATCGCCGGGCTGGGCACCAATCTGCTGATCATCCACCCGACCAGCAGCCAGACCTCCGGCGTGCGCGCCGGCAGCGGTACGCTCAACACGCTCACCATGGACGACGTGGCCCTGCTTGACACCAATGCCGCCCTGCTGCAGGAGGTTTCCCCGGTGATCCGCGTACAGGAGCAGGTGATCGCCGGCAACAGCAACTGGAACACCCAGATCAACGGCGTCAGCGTCAGCTACCAGGCGATCCGCAACCACGTCATGGAAAGCGGCGACTTCTTCAGCGAACGCGACGTCAAGACCAGGAACAAGGTGGCGGTGCTCGGCAAGACCGTGGCCAACGAGCTGTTTCCGGGACAGAATCCGGTCGGCGCGCAAATCCGCATCCGCAACGTGCCGTTCACCGTCATCGGCGTCATGCAGTCGAAGGGGCAGAGTTCCATGGGCCAGGATCAGGACGACATCATCCTCTCCCCGTGGAGCACCGTGCTCTATCGCCTGAGCGACGGCAAGACCGTGCGCACCATCATGGCCAGCGCCGTCAGCGAGACGCAGATGGAAGAAGCCAAGGCCGAGATCCGCACCCTGTTGCGCGAAGCCCACCGCATCCCACCGGGGGGGGATGATGGCTTCGACATCCGCGATCAATCGGAAATCAACGAGATGCTGACCCGCATCACCGGCACCCTGACCATGCTGCTCAGCGCCATCGCCGGGGTGTCGCTACTGGTCGGCGGGATCGGCATCATGAACATCATGCTGGTCTCGGTCACCGAGCGGACCCGTGAAATCGGCATCCGCATGGCGGTCGGCGCCCGTCCCGGCGATATTCTCCTGCAGTTCCTGATCGAGGCGATGATCCTCAGTCTGATCGGCGGTCTGCTCGGCATCCTGGCCGGGGTCGGCGGCGCCAGCCTGCTCGGCAAGGTCATGGGCACCGCCATTATGGTCAGTCCGCTGGTCATCTTCGGCTCGGTCGCCTTTACCGCGGCGGTCGGCATCTTCTTCGGCTTCTACCCGGCGCGCAAGGCCTCCCGTCTCAATCCGATCGACGCCTTGCGTTACGAGTAGCCGCTCAGGATCCCGCCAGGGATCCTGAGGCAGACAGGCGAAAACAAAGGCCTGCGGAATATCCGCAGGCCTTTGTTGCTTGAGAACACCCAGCAGCGATTCAGCCGGCGTTGTCGAGATAGCCCTGCATCGAGGGGAAGCTGAGGGTGAAGAGCGTGCCGGCGGCCTGGCTGCTGGTGAAACTGACCGCCCCGCCGAGATAGTTCTCCATCAGCAGGCGCATGCTGTAGGTTCCCAGCCCGCGCCCATGACCCTTGGTGGAAAAGGACCGCTGGAAAACCTGGTGCCGTGTCTGCTCGGCCATGGCCGCGGCATTCCAGACGGTGATGACCACGTGCGGCGGCTGTTCGGTCACGCCGATCTTGACGGTTGCGCCGGCAGCTGACGCTTCCACGGCATTTTTTACCGCGTTCAGCACCACCCGCCTGGCGATCAAGGGGTCGGTCGCCAGGTAAACCGGGGTCGCAGGCTGGTCGACGGTAATGGCGATGCTGCGCCGGGCCCCCAGGTCCTGGATGCCGATGAGAGCATCTTCGAGCAGATTCCGGGCCGGCACGCACAGGATCTCCCTCTGCAGATCGCCCCGTTCGGCCTCGAGCAGAATCTGCTGGGCCCGGATCTCATCAGTCAACAGCCGCACCTGACGCGTCAGTTCCGCCGGGTGGCACAGCGCGGGATACTGCTGCATCTGCTCGACGAACAGCTGTATGCCGCCGATCGTGTTGAGCAGGTCGTGCAGGAAGATGCTTTCCAGATGTTCGCGGCGTTTCTGCGCGCCGATGTCTTCCAGGAACACCATGGCCAGTTCCTGGCCGGCCAGCTCGAGCGGCGTGGCGGTCACTCTCAGGTCGTATGCCGATAGCCGCCCCTCGACCCGGTTCAATACCCGTACCTCCCTGACGACTTCCTGGCGTTCGTGCAGACAATCGGTCAAAGCCTGCAGCGCCTGGCAGTGGCGGCAGCCTTCCGCACCGCCGCACCCTTCGGCGTTTGTGCGGCTGTTGACGCAAAGCAGCAGCTCGCCCGGCCGGCTGCCCAGGGTGGCGGCGATGCCGGATACCCCGAGGGTTTCGAGCAGGCCTCGGTTGGCGAACACCACCTCGCGCTCCCTGGTCAGGATCAGCGCCATATAGGGGAGGTGATTGAGAACCTCGATCAGATCGTGCTGCTCCAGGACCTGTCGGGACAGGTCCTGGGCAGTATGCGAAGCACGATGACGGCTGGGCAGGACGAACATGCGGTTACTTCTGCTTGGCGATGATTTTGTCTTGGATCTTGTCGTAGGTGGCGGCCGGAATGATGTTCTTGGTTTTCAATTGGTCCTTCTTTGCGTAGGGGCGGCCGGCGATGATCTTTTTGGCATAGGCGTCGCCGATGCCGGGGAGGGTCTTCAACTGGGCTTCCGGGGCAGAGTTGATGTCCATCGGCTCCGCTTTCGCAGGGGCCGCAGCCGCCGCAGCCGGCTTGGCCGGAGCGGCCGGTTTGTCGGCGGCCAGCGTCGGGGCGGCCAGGGCAAGGACCAGCAGGGTTGCCATCAGCAGTTTGACCAGAGTGCGCATCGTTGCCTCCTTCAGGGGGTGGATGGGGCGCGGCCCGTCAATAGATGACGATATAGCCGTGCCGCGTGGCAATGTTGGAGATCTCCAGGACATCCTGGATCTGGTAGCTGGTGCCGTCGAGGACAAAGGTGTATCCCCCTTCGGGGTTCTCCTTGGCCAGGTCGATCAGATACTCGAAGCTGGCGGTCTTGATGGTTTCCATTACGGCAGGATCCTCCACGCGGAACGTCTGACAGGGATAGCTAGAGTGAGAGGATAACATGAGGAGGCGGGCAAAAAAAATACCCCACAGCAGGAGGTGAGCTGTGGGGCTAAGGTTAGGAGGCTGTGCGTGAAGAAGTTTCTGTTCTGATGATTTCGACTCTACGCTTCGGCCCAAAGGAAATAAACGTGGAAGCCCGTATTTTTTTGGATCGCAAAGCGCGGATGGCAACTGGGCAAAAGCACAGTGCCGCTTTACAGGGCGGCCGTAAAGGAATACTATCGGCCAACAATTCGATATCATTATGGTATTAAAATAGCCGGGAGGAAGAAATGCACAAGGTCGATCTCTACCTTCTGAAGAATTCCTGTTATGTTTTCCTCCTGGCCAACATCATCGCCTATATCCCGAAAGGACCGCAGCTCTTCCCGTGGCTGAACGCAATCGCCCTCGCCCTCTGCCTGCTGCTGTATTATCTGATCAGGCTGACGGTCCGGCGTTATGCCGACGAATTCGGCAGGAGCCGGGAAGAGGTCAAGGATCTTCTCGGCAAATACATTGAAGATGACAAGAAGGGGAAGGTGTCGTTTTACGATTACCTGAAGAAACGGATGGCGAAACAGACCAGCGCCCCCGATACTTCAGGGACCGGACCCTGACCGGCCATCACCGTCCAACCCGCAGTGCCAGCGGCCAGGTTACCTTCCTCTTCGCTCCCTCCTCCTTCCACAGCGGCACCAGCTGCCGCTCCAGCAAAGCCACCGGATCATAACCGTTGGCGGTGACAAACCGCCCCGTCGCCGACCAACTCCGGAAGTATCCCAGCAGTTGCGACAAGGTCCAGAAGGCTTCCATGGCGAAGGGGGGAGCGGCGAGTTCCGCGAACGGGAAAGGGAGCGCGCGATAGCCGTTCTCGACGTGGGCCCGTTCCGGTGGCCAGTACGGGCCGACCGTGTCGTGGTAGAAGTGCTGCACCAAAGTATCCACCTCCGCCCCCTCGATCGTGAGCACCCCGTAGGTCCAGACCGCCAGCACGCCGCCCGGATGCAGAACCCGCCGGACCTCGGCATAGAACCCCGCAAGATCGAACCAGTGCAGAGCCTGGGCCACCGTGACCAGGTCAACCGAAGCTGCCGGCAGCCCCGAGGCTTCCGCCGGCGCGACGCGGTAGTCGATACGGGGGTGCGGCACGGCCGCCGCGATCTGGGCAGGGCTGGCGTCCGTAGCCACCACGCGCGCGAAGTGCGCGGCCAGGTCGCTGGACGCCTGGCCGCTGCCGGCCGCGCAATCCCACGCCAGTTCATGTCGGGGGACAAGCGACGCCAGCCAGGCAAACAGCGCCGGCGGGTAGGTCGGGCGAAAGTCGGCGTAGCTGGCGGCGACGGGGGCGAAATGATCCTTGAAGGTCTGGTTCACGGCAGCTCCCGTCGTTCAGAGGATAAAATCGGTGGAGAGGAAGTTCGAGCGGTGCTCCCGGGTGATGTCGCCGATGATCTGCCGGTTGAGATCAAGCTCCTTGGCGGCGACGATGGCCCGGATCGAGAAGGCGCGCAAGGCGTCGGAGACCGAGAGGGTCCCCACCGCCGAATCCTTGCGCCCGGTGAAGGGGAAGACGTCGGGGCCGCGCTGGCACTGGCTGTTGAGGTTGACCCGCGACACCTGGTTGACCAGCGGATCGATCAGTCTGGCCAGTTGCAGGGAATCGCGGCCGAAGATGCTCACCTGCTGGCCGTAGTTCGACTCTTCGATGTAGCGGATCGGGGTCTCGACCGCCGTGAAGGGGACGACCGGAATCACCGGGCCGAACTGCTCTTCGCGCCAGAGGCGCATCCGTTCGTTCACCGGGTAGACCAGGGCCGGCTGGAAGAAGGAACCGTTGATCGCTCCTCCCGCCTCGTTCCTGACCTCGGCGCCATACGTTCGGGCATCCTCGATCAGCTCAAGCAGATAGCCCGGCTTCTCCTGTTCGGGGAGCGGGGTGATGGAGACCCCCGGTTCCCACGGCATGCCGGACCCCAGCCTGGTGAGGGCCGCGCTGAAGCGCGCGATGAAATCGGCGGCGATCTCTTCGTGGACAAAGAGAATCTTCAGGGCGGTGCAGCGCTGGCCGTTGAATGCCAGGCTGCCGGCGAGACACTCGCTGACTGCCAGCTCCAGATCGGCATCCGGCAGGACGATGGCGGGGTTCTTCGCCTCCAGCCCCAGCACCAGCCGCAGCCGGTTGGGTTTGGGGTGCTCTTTCTGCAGGGCGTTGGCCGCTTTGCTGTTGCCGATGAAGGCGAGCACGTCAACCTTCCCCGAGCGCATCAGCGGCGGGGTCACCGTGCGCCCCATGCCGAACAGAGTGTTGACCACCCCCGGCGGGAAGGCCTCGCAAAATGCCTCGAGCAGGGGGGCGAAGAGCAGGACGCCGTGGCGCGGCGGCTTGAGCACCGTGGTGTTGCCCATGATCAGCGCCGGGATCAGGGTGGTCATGGTTTCGTTCAGCGGGTAGTTGTATGGCCCCATGCACAGCGTCACCCCCAGGGGGGAACGGCGGATCTGGCCGATGATCCCTTCGGCGATGGTGAAGCGCGACGAGGTCCGGTCGAGATCCTTGAGGGCATCGACGGTGTCGGCAATATAGGCGACGGTGCGATCGAACTCCTTTTCGGCATCCCTGAGCGTCTTGCCGATCTCCCACATCAGCAGGCGCACCACCGCATCGCGCTGCTCCTTCATCTTGGCGGCGAAGAGCTGCACATGTCTGATCCGCGCGTCGACCGTCATGGTCGGCCACGCCCCCCGGCCATTGTCGTAAGCCGCCACCGCCGCAGCGAGGACGTTGAGCGCCTCGGCCTCGGTCATCAGCGGGAAGCTGCCGATGCGGTAGCGCTGCTGGCCGGCCGAGGTCCGGATGCAGACCGGTGAAAACACCTCCTGGACCGCTCCGTCGAGGCGGCGCAATGCGCCGTCGATCAGGTACTCGCGCTGCTCGACCGGTGTGGCAAGCCGGTACGGTTCGGGGATATCGTCCCAGGTCGGGAAGATGCTGCCGATCCTCTCCGCGATGGTCATGTCCGTTGCTCCTTGCCGAGAGACTCCCGGTCGTTACAGTTCAAAGCGCTGCCCGATCTCCGGCATCCGGACCGTGGTGTCGGGCATGAGCCGACCCAGGGTGGCCATGCTCTCCGGCTCCCCGTGCACCAGGAAGGTGGTTGCCGGGCGGCCGGTCTGCCGGTGCCAGGCGAGCAGTTCGTCCTGGCCGGCGTGGGCCGAAAAGCCGCCGATGGTATGGATGCCGGCGCGCACCGGGTAGTCGTCGCCGAAGATCTTGACGGTCTTGGCGCCGTCGACGATCTGGCGCGCCAGCGTCCCCTGCGCGGCGAAGCCGACGAAGACCACGCTGCACTGCGGACGGCCGAGGTTGTGCTTAAGGTGGTGACGCACCCGGCCGCCGGTGCACATGCCGGCGCCGGCGAGGATCACCGCGCCGCCGCTGACCTGGTTGATCGCCATCGACTCGGAAGTTTCGCGGGTGAAATGCAACCCCGGAAAGTGAAACGGGTCGCGCCCGGAGCGGAACAGGGCGGCGGTCTCCTCGTCGTAGCATTCGGGGTGGCGTTTGAAGATCTGCGTGGCCGAGATCGCCATCGGCGAATCGAGAAAGACCTGCAGCGTCCCCGGCAGCGTTCCGTCCTCCTTGCCGGCATGCAGATAGAAGAGGATCTCCTGGGCACGTTCGAGGGCGAAGGTGGGGATGACCACGTTGCCGCCGCGTCGCACGGTGGCGGCGATGGCCGCATGGAATTCCTCGATGGACGGCTGCAGCTGCTTGTGCCGGCGGTCGCCGTAGGTGCTCTCCATGATCACCGTATCGACATGGGGCGGCCTGGCCGGGTCGCGCAGGATCGGCCGGGCGCTCAGGCCGAGGTCGCCGGAGAAAAGAACCCGCTGCTGCCTGCCCCCCTCACTCAACTCCAGCACGACGCAGGCCGAGCCGAGGATGTGGCCGGCGTCGATGAAGGTCGCCCGGATCCCCGGCGCCAGCTCCAGCGGCTGGCCGTAGTGCGCGGTCCTGCCAAAGTGCTCGAGGGCATTGAGGGCGTCGAGTACGGTGTAGAGTGGCTCGATCCCGGGGGCGGAGCGGCCGCGCTTCTGAGCGCGGCGGTTCAGGTAGCGAGCCTCCTCTTCCTGCAGTCCGGCGGTGTCGAGCATCACCAGGCGGGCGAGTTCGCGGGTGGCGGCGGTGGCGATGACCTCCCCCTTGAAGCCGCGGCTGTCCAGCAGCGGCAGGCGCCCGCAGTGGTCGAGGTGGGCGTGGGTCAGCAGCAGGAAGTCGATTTTTGCCGGGTCGAAGCCAAAGTCGTCGGCATTGTCCTCTTCCAGTTCGCGACTCCCCTGAAAGAAGCCGCAGTCGATCAGAATCCGGATGCCGTTGCATTCGACCAGATGGCAGGAGCCGGTCACGTCCCGGGCGGCGCCGTGGAAGGAGATGTGCATGGGTCCTCAATATAGGGGAAAGCTGGGCACAGCCTGGCTGGTGCCTGCCTGATGACTATAATCGCTGTTGCTCATCTGTCAAAAATTGCTGTCAGAAGCTGATTCTTGTCAAGTTTTGACGATCACGATCATGTGCAATACATTTCCATCACCTTTCAAAAAATTTATGGTATAAGCCTAAGATCATTGAGTTTTCAATGAATCCAATATTTCAGGGGGCGGTATGAAGAGAATGCTGTTGGGCCTTGTTTGCCTGGGGTGCTTGTCGGGGTGTGCTGTGACTTCAGAGCAGATTACACTCAGCCATCAGCCACAGGACAACATCGCCGCCATCGCCGGGGCCGATACCGTTGGCGTCAACGTGACCGTCAAGGATGAGCGTCCGGACATGAGTCGGGTCAGCCGCAAGAAAAATGGTTTCGGCATGGAGATGGCTTCAATTACAGCAACTGAGGATGTGGATATAACAATCCGCAAGGCAATTGAAGAGGAGTTGCGCCAGCGAGGCTTCAAGGTAGGCTCGCCGGCGATTGTTTCCGTCGAGGCAGGACTGACGCGGTTTTACAATGACTTCAAGCTAGGGTTTTTTGCCGGGGATTCGGTTTCTGACCTGAACATGCTGATCAAGGTTCATTCCAAGGATGGAGCTCAGCTTTACTCCAGGCAGTTGACCGCCCAGGGGATCGAAAAAAACATTCAGTTGATGACGGGTGACAATGCCCGGTTGGCGCTCAATGATGCACTTAAGAATGGCATGACTAAGCTGTTTGATGATCAACAGTTTATTGCTGCCTTGCTCAGTGCCGCAAAGTGAGCCAACTCAATACAAGGAAGGGGGATGTTTCGTATGAAGAAGATGCTCATCGACAAGGGAAAATTTTCACTTTTTGTTTTTGTGATTGTGTTGCTGGCTGCAGGACTCTGGGGGTGCGCAACGATTGTCAGCGGAACAACCCAGGAGATGACTTTCCAGAGTGAGCCCGAAGGAGCTTTGGTGAAGGTTGACGGGCGACCTTTGGGCAAGACCCCCATAACCATCCAATTGGACAGGAAATCCAGCCAGGCCCTCTCATTTGAACTTGAAGGCTACAAGACTGTTAATATGCCTCTTACCACGACACTTGAGCCCTGGTTTTGGGGGAATATCCTCATCGGTGGTTTAATTGGGTCGACAACGGATGGTATTTCCGGGGCTGTTTACGAGTATTCACCAAGTCAGTATTTTGTGAGCTTGCACCCTGTCAATGGTATCGACAAACCCCAGAAAGCAAAAGCCCGTGAGTTTATCGTCGCGGGTTATAAAAACATCATCAGCGAGTTGAATTCGGCGCCAGCAGAATATGTGTCCTCTTTGTGTGAATTACTTGAAATAAAAACGGAAGATCAGGAAACTGCGATCAAAAAGATCAAGGGTCTTTCGGAGGTTTATCAAGACATTCCGTCATTCGCACGAGAGGTCACGGATCTGTTCTTGAAGTAAACGTTCCTTCCAGAAAGAATAAATGCGAAGCACTAGGGGTCGGTAACCGGCTCCTGGTGCTTTTTTGTAAAAGAGGGTTGTCAGAAAAGTAGACCAGGCGTTACCTCTGTCCAAATCATTACGTTAAATGAGCGAATATCAAACGCCCCAGCCTCCGTCGAATTTTCTGGTACTCTTTCAACATGGCCATTTTGCTGGACAAAGGCTTCTCGGTCATGTCGTTTTCCGGGCGGATGTTCCCTCTCTTGTTTATCGGGCGCTCATTCACCTGGCTCCTGGTTGGGATCACGGGATTGTGCTCCTGCTCCTCGGTTTAATCCCTCGAACCAGCCCTTGTCTCGAAAAAAGCGACCTTCCTGCAAGTTGGTGTCACCACTACACAAGAGGTCGAGGGGCGGCTCGGTTCCCAATGCTCAAGCTACGAGGATGGCCGGATCAGAATATACCGTGTTGCGTTCGATGACCGGGAGCGTTTGACGCTCAAGCAGGGAAGGCCATGCTATGCCCTAGTGTTGGTTTTCGACGGCGATGGCGTGCTCCAACGTGATGCACTGGTCAGGAACGGCTGCGGGATCAGGGAACCATGACTCTCCGGGTAACGCTTACAATTCTGAGCCTCCTTGCGGGTGGCTGCATCCCGGTGCCGACCGGAGCGCCGTGCAGGCGATTGTCGGACCTCCCCTGCGGGAATGGACGACTGCTGTGGAGATTCGCTACGGCGTCTACAGCTACAACGGCGGCCGTCCGGGAAGTGCCGCCGATGCTTCGGCCCTGCTGTTCATGGACGTGATCACTGCCGGACTGTTCGAGGTTTTTATGTTCCTGGGGACGAATGACTTCGAACGTAGCGGGCTAATGAAGCAGATGGCCGTCGCCTACGACAGCAACAACCTGGTGGTGGGGGCGTTCGACGATTTCGGCGACTTCGAGGCCTTGCCGGTCGATGGAGTTAACGCCGGCCGGCGCGCAACCGAATAAGCCTAGCGGACAATTCTTTTCAGGAGGACCAAGATGGTCAAAGCAAAGAGATGGTGGTTTGTTCCGATATTGGCGGTGTTACTGCTCGGCGGCTGTGTAATCGACCCCGGCGTGTCCGGGCGGGTGTCGGTCGGCGGCGAGCACGGCTCGATCGATATCGCCTTCAACGACCACGACCGTGCGCTGATCCGTGACTATTACGGCGGGGGAGCGCAGCGCAAGGGGTTGCCGCCGGGGCTGGCCAAGAAGGACAAACTGCCGCCAGGGCTGCAAAAACAGCTGGTGCGGCGCGGTCAACTCCCACCCGGCCTGCAGTACCAGCGCTTCCCGGCTGATCTGGAGCGGCGCCTTTCCCCGATTCCGGAGGGTTATCTGCGGGCCGAGATCGACGGCAGCTTCGTCCTCTTCAATGAGAAGACCAGGGTGATCTTCGACGTGTTCGCCGATTAACCGACTCGCCGCGCTGACAGGGTCTTATCGCACAATCCGGAACACCGGCCCGGCCAGGTGGGTGCCGCGGCACTGCGGGCAGCGCGACGGGCGGGTCAGACGCATCCGGTCGGGAAAAGCGTATCCGCAGGCGAGGCACTTCGGCGAGGTGACAGTCAGGCGCTCACCGTGGGCGGGGAGGCTTTTGGCGAGGTGCTCGAGGTGGCCGGCCACGGCCTTTTCCGGGATGCCGACCAGGCGTGAGAGGTCGTGGGCCGAATATTCGCCCTGACGCAATGCTGTGGCGACAGCCTGGCGAATGGTGGCATGGCGCGGGGCCGGCGGGCGCGGTTCGGTCATGGCCCCAGCCCTACCAGTAGTAGTTGAACAGCAGGGCCGCGTCCGTGTTGTAATCGCCGAAGATCCGTTCGCGGCTGATTTCGACCACCGCGCTGAACTTTTCATTCACCGCGAAGTTCTGCCGGAGGGAAACCTCCAGGCCACGGTGCGGATCGCCCAGTTCATACCAGAGCTGGCGGGCGGCCAGGTGCACCTTCCATTTTGGCAGCGGAGTGGCCATCACCCCGGCGCTGCCGCCGGCACCGAGGGTGAAGCTATCGCGAAAGCGCCCCGACAGCAGGCCTTCGGTTTCCATCAGCAGATAGGCCATCGCCCGTTCGTCCCCCCAGGTAAAACCGCCCCCCGGATTGAGCCGGTAGACCAAATGATCGTCGTCATCATTGAATTGCCGCTGCCGGAATCCGGTGGTCACCTTCCAAGATACCGGCTTGAAGAAGGCGTGCCGGGGCGACAGCGAAACGATGTCGATCAGGTCGAAGGACTGCAGCGCCAGCTGCCGGCGCTCCGGGGTGTAGCGCAGCACCAGGTTGGCGAAGTCGATCTGCGAGCCGGCCAGGTAGCCCTGGTCGGCATCGAGCAGGTTGTGATAGGCCGGGCGCAGGCGCAGTTCCTGGTAGCAGTCGTCGCCACGCATGCCGATGCCGAGCGCCAGCCGATTCGAGCCGTGACCGTGGTCGGGACGGCCGGGATCGGCCAGTCCCAGGTAATCCTCGCCGGCGCGGCCGAGCCGGCTGCGCGCCCGCAACAGCTCCAGCGAGCGCCGCTGGTAGGCATCCTGGTCGAGTTCCTTGCGATAGTAGCGGAACTCGGTGGTTTCGATGGCCACGTCCAGGATGCGCATCTGTGCCTCGTTGCCGAGGCCGGTTGCGGCCAGGTCGGCAACGGCGAGGCGGTCGGCCAGCAGCTCTAAAGCCAGGTCGGTCTCGGTACGGTCCATCTTCCCGGCCAAAGCGGCGATGCGCGTGGCCTTGGAGGGACGGTAGCGCATGGTGCCCACTAGGCCCGCCTGCTCCACGCTGCGTACGGTGTCTAGGGGGATCACCCAGTCGCGGCTGGCATCGGTCAGGTTGAGTTCCGGCCGGGCTGCTTCGAGGAGAAAGAGCAGGTTGTAGGAGCAGTTCTCGTCGAAAAAGTAGTACTCCGAAGCGATGTCGCGCAGCTCCCAGATGTGCAGGGTCATGCGCTCGACCTCGGCCGGGGTCAGGTTCAGGTCGTACTCCCAGACATCGCGCCGTTCCAGGTCATTGTATTCGCGGACCTTGACGTAGTAGGGGAGGAGCGAATAGTAGCCGGGGTAGAGGCCGAACACCCCCTTGACCGCGTAGGCGAAACCGTTGGTCTCGTCGGTGTGGGCCGCATAGTTGACCGCGAAGGAGAGCAGGCGGCTCTGGTGACGTCCCTCGATGCTGATCAGGGTGTGGCCGAACATCGACGCCGGGCTGTTGTTGTGATTGCCGGGGAAGATCAGCACGGCCCGCTGCGGCTCAATCTTCACCAGAGCCTGCTCGAGTTCGCTGCAGGTGACGGTCGGCAGCAGCGCCGGATCGATCTCCAGGCTTTCGCTCAAAAAACGGCTGCGAGCCGGGAAGCGGCAGCGCATATGTTCTTCGGGGTGCTCGGCGTCTGCGGGGCGAAAGAGGGCGGCGATGTCGGCGTCCAGTTCGGCCTGGGGGTCGTTTTTGCCGGTGGCGGCGAGAAAGAAGCGCGGATCGTCGATCAGACTGACGGTTCTGCCAAGCAGGTCGGGCTTGTAGTGGAGCAGCACCTGCCAGGTCCGACTGTCCGCCAGCCGTTCCGCACGGGCGCGCTCCTGCCATGCATCCGCGCCAGGCGCGGCCGCAAAGGCCGGCCAGAGCATCCCGGTGACCAACAGCAGGAGACAAACGACAACGCTCACGGGGAGAAAGCTCCCCGTGAGCGTCATGGTTGAGTGCCGGCCGACTGCCGGCCGGCAGCAGCCAGGCATTAGAGGGCGATGACCGCGATCCGGTCGAGCACCACGCCGGCAGTTTCGGTGCCGGTTACGAAGATCTTGTCGAAATTGGCCTGCAGTGCAGCATTGAAGCCTGGCTGGTCGGCGGCCGGCACTTCAAGCAGTTCAGCCACGGTGGCCAGGGTTTCCCCCTGCCCGGAAGCGATGTCGCGGGCCAGCAGGTCAAG
Organism: Desulfuromonas sp.; assembly: GCA_012026975.1. GTDB lineage: Bacteria > Desulfobacterota > Desulfuromonadia > Desulfuromonadales > BM103 > VAUL01. Next base: position 25,764 of record VEPG01000072.1, read on the forward strand.
GTTGTCGGCGGTGAAAGCCAGCAGGCGGTCGTTCTTGATCAGGTTGGCCGGCTGGTCGCAGCCCAAGGTGCCGGAGGTGATGCCGAAGGTTTGGTTGCCGAAGGTGCCGTTGGTGGTGGCCTGCAGTGACTGGGAGATCACCGAGCCGTCCGATTGGTTCCCCCAAAGTACAGTACCGAGGCCGCAGCCGGTGTTGGCGGCGCCCTGGCCGGCCAGAGCCGGAGCGGCAATGGCAAGCAGCAGCATGACAATCAACAGTTTTTTCATAGAGTCCTCCTTCGGGTTGGAGATAGCAGCTGGTGAAACGTTAAATCCCATAACACCGTTTGTCAAGCCTTGGTGGTTTGGGTCTCCACTGAAACCAGTCCGAACTGGTCCTCGAGCATGATCTCGAATTCGGCCAGGGCGATTTCGTCGATGCCGAGGAACTGGGCTTCGGCGGTGGTTGGCAGCACCAGCCCGGGGTCGCTCTGCCAGCCCAGGCCGACTTTGCGGCATCCCTTGTTAGCCAGTTTGACCAGGGCCAGCACCAGCTCCTGGCCGTCCAGTTCCGCTTCGTGATGGCGGCCGACCACGCCGGCAATATCGTCCGGCAGATTCCATGCCGTTGCCATCCGCACCCCCGTCTCCACATGCATGCTCGCCAGAACTTCCTCGATCAGCGGGCTGCCGGGGAGGATGTCGGCCGCGCCGTTTCCGGCAATCGATTCGAGGGCGGCGAGCAGGAACAGTTTGCCGGTATCGTGCAGCAACCCGCACAGGTGGGCCTGGTCGGCCAGCACCTGGTAGCCGCAGCGGTTGGCCAGCCAGCGGGCGCCGAGGGCGCAGCCGAGAGAATGGTTCCACAAGGGGCGGAGATAATCGGTGAACCACCGTCCCTGGCAACCGGCCGCGCCGCTGCCGCAGGCGCGGTCAAGTTCCCGGAGCGCGTCTGCCGCACCGATGCGGGTGATCGCCTCGGAGAGGGTAACGACCTTGGGCAGCCCCTGGTAAAATGCCGAATTGGCCGCCCGGAACAGGGTGCAGGCCAGCACCGGGTCGTGGCTGGCCAGTTTGCCGAGAACGGCCGCCTCGGGTCGTTCCAGGCATGCCAGCGAAGCGATTCTCCTGGCAATGTCCGGATGGACGGGGAGGGGGAGCTGTCCGGAATGAATGCTCTCGCTGATAAGCAACGGCAGGGATTTGCAGGTCATCTCATTCTCCCAGCAGGCGGCGGAGTTCGAAGAGCGGACGCGGCTTGTCGAAGCGCGGCAGACGCTTGAGGACCTCCGGCAGCGACACCTTGCCGCGGGCGGCCTTGGCGATACCGTCCTCGAGGAGGGTGACCAGTCCGGCGCTCTCGATGCTGAGGCGGCGGATCTCGTTGACCGTCTTGCGAGCCATGACCGCTTCCTTGACCTGCTCGCTGAGCAGCAGCAGCTCGAAAATTCCCACCCGGCCCTTGTAGCCGGTGAAGCGGCAGGTCGCGCAGCCGCGGCCGATCATCAGTTCGGCGCCGGCCAGGTCGCCATGGGTGTAGCCGAGGCGGCGGTATTCTTCGGGGGTCGGGGTATAGGCCACCGCGCAGTGCGGGCAGACGCGGCGCAACAGGCGCTGGGCCAGCATGCAGGTGATGGTCGAGGCGATCAGGTAGGCTTCGACCCCCAGGTTCAGCAGGCGCAGCAGGCCACCGACCGTATCCTCGGTGTGGAAGGTGGTCAGCACTTTGTGCCCGGTCAGGGCCGCCTGGATGGCGGTGTCCGCCGAGAAGGCGTCGCGCACCTCGCCCATGACGATGATGTCGGGATCCTGGCGGACGATGTGGCGCAGCGTCTCGGTGAAGGTCACGCCGATCTTCGGGTTGATCGAGCACTGCGAGATGCCGTCGATGACGTACTCGACCGGCTCCTCGGCGGTAATGATGCTGGTTTCCAGATCGTTCAGGGCGTTGACACAGCTGTACAGGGTGGTGGTCTTGCCGGCGCCGGTCGGGCCGGTGACGATCATGATCCCGCTGGGTGACTGCAGGGCGTCATCGCGGAACTGCTGGAGCATGCGCGGGGCCATGCCGATCTCCTCGAGGGCCAGCAGTTCCCCTTTCTTGTTCATCAGCCGCAGGACGACCGTTTCGCCGTACATGGTGATGTAGAAGGAAACGCGCAGATCGAGGGCCAGGCCGGTGGCGGGGCTTTCGTAGAGGATGCGGCCGTCCTGGTGCCGGCGGCGCTCGGCGATGTCGGCCTCGGCCATGACCTTGAGGCGGGTGGTGACCGGTTGGGCAAGATCGAGGTCGAATTCGCGGTGCACGGCCAGTGCCCCGTCGCGCCGGAAGCGTACCCGCAGCCGATCCTTCATCGGTTCGATGTGAATGTCGCTCGCCCCCTGCTGCATGGCCTCGTCGAACAGACCGTTGACCAGGCCGATCACCGTGGTGTCGTCAGCCTCGGGAACCGGGGCGCGACGGATGCCGCGGCGATAAAGTTCGATGACTTCGCGCATGGCCTGGCGCGGGGCGATGGCAGGGAGCACGGTGCGGCCGAAAATCCGGTCGGCCGCCTCTCGGCTTTCCATGTCGAGCGGGTCGGCAAAAGCGACCAGAATCCTCCCCCCCTGCTTTTCCAGGGGGAGGAAGCCGTTGCGGCTGAACATTTTCGGCGGCACCTGGCGCAGCAGTTCCCGGTCGACCCGGGCAAGGTGCGGCACCACGAACGGATAGCCGAGCTGACCGGCGAGGATCTCGATCAGCAGCGGCTCATCGATGAAACCGTATTCGACCAGAATTTCGCCGAGTTTGCTCCGCTCGCCGGTTTCCCGCTGAATGGCCAGGGCGGCGTCAAGCTCGCCGGGGCGGATGCGGCCGAGCTCGAGCAGCAACTCGCCGAGGCGGATGTCGAGGGGCTCCGCCTTGAGCGCTTCGCTCAGCTGGACCGGCGAAAGCAGACGCAACTCCTTGAGGATGTCAACCAGGGAGCGTGCGGAGACCAGTTTGGCCTGGACGCGTTTGGCATAGACCAGGTGCCGCGGTTCGAGGACGTTGCGGCGGACCAGGAGCCTGGCAATGGCGTCGCCGCCGGCGCGCGGAGGCAACGCTGCGGGAATCAGCTGATGAGCTGCCGAGGGGGGGTACGTTTCGGGCATGACAAATCCATAACATTGAATAGTTGCATGACAATGCCAGAGAGGCTAGCACATCCGGGGCGGAGTGCAAGTCGATTTCAGAGGACCATCGGCAATGCGGGCTTGAACAGCCGTCAGCGGCCATCCTCGAGGAGGGTGCGCAGCACCTCGCCGGCCATGGTCAGGCCGAAGAGCGGCGGAATCACTGAGGAGCTGCCGAGAATCACCCGCCGGTCGGTGCAGCGCCACTGCTGGTCTTCCTGATTGGGGCAGATGCAGTTGTCGGCGCAGATGGCCGTGGCCGGCCCCAGCGGGCGAAACTCCTCGGTGGAATAGATGACCTTGATCCCGCCATGAATTCCCCGGTGACGCAACTCCCGGCGGATGACTCGGGCCAGCCGGCAGGTGCGGGTATGCGCCAGGTCCGCCACCTTGACTTGGGTCGGGTCGAGCTTGTTGGCGGCGCCCATCGAGGAGATCACCGGCAGGCCGCGCTCCAGGCAGCTTTCGAGCAGGTGCAGCTTGGCGGTGATGTGATCGATGCAATCGAGCACATAGTCGTAGCCGCGGCCGAGCAGTTCCGCGGAGTTCTCCGCGCAATAGAAGGCCTTGATCGCCTCGACCTGGGCGGCCGGGTTGATTGCCCGACAGCGCTCGGCCATGACCTGGACCTTGGCGCGGCCGATGGTGCCGTCGAGCGCGTGCAGCTGGCGATTGACGTTGGTCAGACAGATGTCGTCGAAGTCGACCAGGGTCAGCCGGCCGACGCCGCCGCGGGCCAGCGCCTCGACGGCGAAGCTCCCTACGCCGCCGACCCCGAAGACAGCCACCGAGGATTGGGCCAGGCGGTCGAGACCCGCGCGACCCACCAAAAGATCCAGGCGGCTGAAGCGATGTTCCGTATTCATGATGAAGCCTCCTCGCCGGGCAGGCGCAGCACCCGCCGGGCGTTGGTTGTCGTGATGCGGGCGGTTTCCGCCGGAGTCCAGCCGCGCAGCTGCGCGACCCGGTCCGCGATCAGCGTTAGCCATTCCGGCCGGTTCTCCGCGCCGCGATGCGGATGCGGAGGGAGATCCGGGGCGTCGGTTTCCAGTACCAGCCATTCGGCCGGGACGCCGCGAACCACCTCACCCAAGCGACGGGCGTCGGGGAAGGTCACCACGCCGCCGATACCGAGGGCAAAGCCCAGGGCGATCAGCTGCCGGGCGGTGTCGAGGCTGCCGGAAAAGGCATGGGCGATTCCGCCGACCGCCTGCGCCTGTTCGGCGCGCAACAGCTTGAGCACCCGGCTGGTGGCGCGGCGCATGTGCAGCAACAGCGGGCGATCGGTCTCGCGGGCGAGGCGGATCAACTGTCGGAAAACGGCTTCCTGCACCGCCTGATCCGGCCCGATCTGGCCATCCAGGCCGACTTCGCCGATCGCCACCGTGCGCGGCGCGGCCGCCAGCCGGCGCAGTTCCCCGGCCAGCTCCGGCCGCCACCGGTCGGCCGCCTGGGGGTGCACGCCGGGGGCTGCCCAGGCACCGGGGGTGGCGGCAACCGTCATCATCAGTCGCGGCCAGTGCTCCGGGGTAACGCCAGGGACCACCCAGCCGCCGATTTCCCGGCCCCGCGCCTCGGCCAGCGGCGCCGGCTCCACCGGGAGAAAATCGAGATGGATATGGGTGTCGAGCAGCATAGTGAATATGCTAGCATAGCCAGGCCGGCGACGGCCAGCGGCGCGGCTTTCTCCTTGCTGTCGGTCGTTTCCTCTGTGATAATGCGCCATTGTCGATCAGTTGCATAATCTTTCCGCGGTTGGAGATGACGATGGACGAGCCGAGCCGGACAACAGGCGGCAGTTATCTGCGCAAACTGTTTCTTTTCAATCACGGCGCCGGCCTTATCCTTGGTGCGATCTTCCCGCTCTTCGCCACGCTGCTGCTTGGTCCCGAAGCCATCACCCTGCCGTTCTTCGTCGCTTGCCTTGGTGCCGGTTTTTTGCTTGGTGCCGTCTCTTTCCTGTTCGTGCGCGCCACTCTCAAACGACAGCTTCACCAGCAGCTTGAGCAGTTGCGGGAGCTGACCGGGGCGGAGTCGACGCAAGCCGGAGGCGAGACCATCGAAGGGCTCCACGTCGAGGTTGCCCGCACGGTGGGCGAGGTGCGGGAACTGCTGAATGCCTTACGTGCCACGGTTGACGAATTCGTCCCCCACTACCGGGGGCTGGCCGATGCCAGCAGCTACCTGTCGGCGCGGACCGACGATGGTCTGCAGGCCGCACAGAACGCGCGTAACGACGTCGACGGCATGTACCGCAAGCAGCAGGAAGTCATGCGCGAGACCGAGAACCTCAACAACCGCGCCCAGGACGAAGCGGCGATTTCCCGCGAACTTTCCGCCTCGCTGGAAGCGATGGCCGGGGCGTTGGAACACTCCACCCAGAAATTCGTCGAAACCACCCGCGGGGTCGACGAGGTGGTCGAAGCGATCCGGCAGGCGACCGCACAAGTGGGGCAGGTGGCGCGTTCGATGGAAAGCACCGCCCATGATCTGGATGGGATCAACGGGGCGCTCGATGCCCTGCGCCAGGCGGTTGCGGCCAGTGCCGGCCAGGCCGATGGCGTGAAAAGCGACGCCGAGAACGGGTTGCTGGTGGTGGAATCGTTCATCCAGGAGATGACTCGCATCGACCAGGAAAGCCAGAAGGCGGTTGCCGCCATGCAGCGGCTCACCCGGCAGACGGTCGAGGTCACCAAGATCCTGGAGGTCATCAAGGAGCTGGTCTCCGACACCGAACTGCTGGCGTTCAATGCGGCGATCATTGCCGCGAAGGCTGGCGCCGAGGGGCGTGGTTTCTCGGTTGTGGCCGAGGAGATCCGCGACCTGGCCGATCGCACCACCGCCAGTGCCGGCGAAATCGAGGCGATTGTCAAAAGCATCCGCGAGGATACCGGCCAGGTTGGCGCCACGGTCGAATCGACCGGGCGCTTCATCGGCCGCGGCATGGAGCTGTCGCGCAACACCGGCGACGCCCTGCGCAAGATCCTCGCCAGTTCGACGCAGGCCGCCACGGAATCAAGCCAGCTGGCCGACAGCACTGGGGAACATGGCCAGCGGGTGCGTGCCCTGGTGGACGATGCCGGACGCAGCCTGCGCTCGGTCCGCTCCATCGCCCAGGCGATGCAGCGCCAGGAAGATGCCGTCGGCCGCATCCAGGCCGGGGTGGGCGAGATGAAGGCGGCGGCCGATCAGGTCGCCCGCGGCTTCGACGAGCAGGTGCGTGCCAACCGCGAGTTCGATCGCAGCCTGCTGGCCCGCGAGGAACAGGTCCGGGCAATCTGCGAAGCAACCCGCTTCCAGATGGCGACCGTCACCGAGATCCTCGATCATTTCAGCCGCTCGGAGCAGCGCCTCCACGGCAACGCCGGCAAAGCCAGGGTGATCATGCAGGAGATCGCCGCGCTGGAGGGGCTGACCCGACAGTTGCACGAGCTGGCGGCGCGGTTCCAGGCCGGGGAGACCGCCTAGGACTCTCCCCCGCGGGCACGGCGGCAAAAAGAAAGGCGCGGAGAAATCCGCGCCTTTGTGTCGTATCAGATGGGAATCTCTAGTGGTTCAGGCGCTGCGCCGGTACTCGTCGGGCATCATCTGCCCGCTCGGCATCATGTCGTCGTCCGGCGCCTGCCCATGCTTCAGGCGATACTCCTTGCGCTTGCACTCGTCCATCTTCTCCCCTTCGCAGTAGGTCTTGATAAAGCCCCGACAGGCCAGATTGACCGTGTTGCGATACTTGATGAAAAAGCCGCATTTTTCCAATAATTCGCATTGCATGGGAGAGCTCCTTTCTCATGCGGTGGTCTTCGTTGTCGCTTGAGGTGCAACTCTATTGATAAATCTTAACATATTTGTCGGCAAAGTCATCGCCAGGGGCGCATTTCGTTGCCGCAAGGACCAAGAGATTGGGGCAGCA
>VEPG01000072.1:32821-102503 GCA_012026975.1 Desulfuromonas sp.
TTGGGCTGGCTCCTTCTGGTGCCGGCCCAATCTCTTGGTGAAGCGCCGGGGTTGTTTCCTTTACCTGCTGCTTTTGCGTGCGAACTTGGGGTTGTCCATCGGATCACCCTGGTAGCCGAGAGCCTTCCAGTCCATCCGCCCCTTGTCGCCATGGCAGTCGAGGCAACCCAGGGCTTCTTTCTTCGGCGCGACCATGTGGTTGATCCGCCAGTACATGGTGGTCGGAGCAAAACCGTACTCGCCGCTGTAGGGGAGGCCACTGGCCTCCATGCCGAGCTTGGCCGCTTTCCCCCAGTCGAACTCCTTCCAGTAGCCGCCGGGGCCGAACACCTTGGCGGTGACGAAGATATTCTGCTTGCTGTCATAGATCTGCTTGCCGGTGTGGACCTTGAACGGGTAGATCTTGGCGTTCTTGTCCTTGATGCTCCCGTTGGGATAGGTGAGGCTGGTCACCTTGGTCGGGTCCATCTTGTCGCCGGTGAGGTAGGCACCGGCCGTGCCGTTGTACCAGGCATAGACTGGCGCGACCATCTTGCCCCAGGTGAAATCGCCCTTGGCCTTCGAATAGGTGGGTTTCCCCAACTTGTCGGTCGGTTCGGGGGTGATGTCCTTGCCGGCCGTCGACCAGTCCCAGGAGAGTTTGGTCGGCAGTTCCTTGGCAAAGAAGGGGATGTGGCAGCTCTGGCAGGCGACCGTGGCGGCATGGGCGTTCAGGCGTGACTGCTTGTGCGGGGCCGCCTCGTGGCATTTCTCGCAGCCGATGTGATCCTTGCCCCCCGGGGAGACGACCATGGCCTGGCCGCTGATCTGGTGTTTCACGGTCGTGTGGCACTCCTGGCACTGCAGGTCGTTGCCGTCGGTGGCCATGTGCACGTCGATCTTGCGCTCGGGATACTCCATCGACGAGTCGAGGTCGCCATGCTTGACGGCATCGCCGCCGCCGCCGAAGAAGTGGCAGGTGCCGCAGTTGAAACGGCTCGGTTTGCCGACATTCCGGGCGACCTTGAGCAGATCAACCCCCTTGGCCGGCATGCCGGCGCCGGCGCCGTCCTTCTTGTAGGTGCCGGTGGTGTCGTGGCAGACCAGGCAGTCGACCTTGGTCGCGTCGCTGAAGTCGAATTTCTGATCCGCCCAGCCGTAGCCGGCATGACAGCTGGTGCAGCGCGGCTCGTTGCCGTAAATCGACGTGCAGAAATTGTTGATGGTGTTCTTCTTGCCGCGATCGACGGTCTTGCCATCGACCGTCTGCTTGGCCGACCAGGTCCAGTGGGTGGTTTTCATAAAATCCCTGGCCTGCTGGTCGTGGCACTTGAGGCACTGCACCGTCGCCTGTGGCCCGCTCTCGATCGGCCCCTGGATATAGGTGGCGTGGGGGTTTTCGGGCTTGGCCCAGGCGCCGGAGACCATGGCCAGGCCCAGGGTTGCGGCGAGGAGGATGGCCCGCCCGCTGTGAAATCCGCTTTTCATCGGCTGCTCCTTTTCAACTGGCGGCGCAGTTGTCGCGAATGTCATTAATATATGAATATCGCGATGAATGCGCCGGGGAAAAAGGGGAGCGGCTCGGCCGCTCCCCTGCGTTGCCGTCTAGAACTTGACCGTCAGCGAAGCGTTCAGGTCCCAGGCCTCATCCACGGCCGGGAGGATCGAATAGGCCTTGCCGTCCTGCACATCCTTGATCTTCTGCGGCTTGCCGACCGGGCTGCCGCTGCCGGTATACTCGTAATCGTAATAGATCGCCCCGACCTTGATAAACATGTTCGGGTTGACATCGAAGATGTAGTAGGCCTCGCCGGCATGGCCGCGAGTCGCCAGTTTGCTGCCGACCACGTCATCCTGGGCCTGGGTGAACGGCATCCAGTAACGCGAGCCGTAATTGTACTCCATGCCGAATTTGCCCATCGGTGCCGGTACCTGCACGCCGGCATAAACCGAGTAGCCGTCGCGCTGCTTGTCGTCGGCGGCCTTACCCGTCATTGGGTCGAAGTCGGACAACAGGCCACCGAACATCCCCGCCTCGCCGTTCGGGTCGGTCTGGGTCCAGCCCAGCGAGCCGAACCACTTGACGCCGTTTTCTTCATTGCGGGTAAAGCCGATGCCGGCGAGGTTCATGTCGCCGATGTTGGTGGTGGCCGAGTAGCGTGCCACCATGTTGAAGCCGGGGATCGGTGAACCGCCGAAACTGGCGGGAACCGCGACCAGCCCTTTGAAGCCGTCGGTCAGGTCCTCGGCCCGGAAGGCGGTCAACTGGACGAAGGTCGTGTCGTCATTGAACAGGTCGATGTTGAAACCACCGAAATGGGTGTCGTCGACCTTGACTTCATTGAACAGTTCACCGTTGCCGAATTCGGATTCATAGCCCTGGCCATAGCAGAAGCGGGCGGTCATGCCGGGGATGCCGGTCAGATCCTCGAGCTTGTAGCCGACGGTGATGCCGTCGAAATTGAAGTTGACCAGATGTCCGCTTGGGGTACCGCCGCGCATTTCGTTCTCACGGATTTCGGTGGGAGGGCCGTAAGTCGAAGGCCGGCGACCGATGGAAAGGTAGAGCGGGGTTCCCCCGATATCGCTCCAGTCGAAGTAGGCCCGCTCGACATGGAGGTAATCGCTGGTTGTGTTGCCGCTGTTGGTACCGTCCATCGTGTAGGTGTTCCAGGAGTCGAATTCCTTGACCCCGGTGGAATCACCCCAGTTCTTGTACATGGTCAACCGCCCGGAGAACTTGACGTTGTCCCAGACCTTGGCTTTCATGTTCAGGCGCAGGCGGGTGGTGTAAAGAATGTCGTTGTTGAGGCTGTACTTCGAGCGTTTGAACGTGCCGTCGGGATTCATGTTGGGCAGATAGCCGCCGGTACCATCGGAAACCATCGGCGGTTCAACCAGGGTCACATTGTTGTAGTGCAGGCTGTCGGCCTTGAAGCGCGCATCGCCGCTGAGTTCGATGCGGTCGAGGACGGAGTGCTTCTCGACCTTGTCGAGCCGCTTCGCCAGATCCTTGATCTCTTCCTGGGCCGGTTGCGCGGCCGGGGCAGGCACCGCCTGCTTGTTTGCCTCGACGCGCTTCGACAAGGCCTCCAGCTGCGCGCTCAGTTTCTGAATCTGCTCCTGCAGCTGTTGGATGGCTGCATCCTCGCCGGCGGCCAGGCCGTTTGCGGGGAGCGCCAGCAGGGCCATCAGCCCCAGTGTCACGAACTTCTTCATCGATAACCTCCTCATCGGAAATGGATGTTGCGGATTAACCGCACGTCTCGGGTTGCGGCGAATCGGCCGCGTGGTCGAACAGGAACTGCTGGATGTCCTTCAGATCCTGCTCGGAAAGGCCTTTGAGCCCTTCGGGGTTGTGCTGCAGTTTTTCGAAGAAGCGGTCCCACTGCTGCATGGTTTTGCTCAGCGGGGTGACTTCGCCGGCGGCCGCGCCCTTGGCGTGGCACTCCTTGCAGCTCTTCTTGAAGAGGGCCTTCCCCTTGCGCGGGTTACCCCCTTCGGCGCTCAGGGCCGTCGTGGCAAGAAATGCCACCAGGGCCAGTGATATGACGGGTGCGACGATCTGTTTCATGTGTTCTGCCTCCCTTGGCGATGGTTTGCGGTGGCTGCGGAATGCTTCGGACCATGGCCGGGCGGGCAGTCACCATATGAACTTTGTAATATTTGGAATTCAATATATATGCCAAGTGATATGGGCGTGCGTTTCAAGGGGGTCCAACAGGGGGTGACATTGCGCTCTTCGTTTGGCGGAGGTGGAGGATCAGGTCAAATGACGGGGTTGGTTCGTTAAATAGCTATATATAAATTAATGAATAAAATAGGAGGATTTTACTCTCCCGCGAAACGACGGGCAGGGATCAGTCTTGCAGCAAGACAGCGGTCATCGCGGCCGCCGCCACGGTCAGGCGCCGGCAGTTGACCTTGTGCTCGCGGCTCAGCCACTGATAGTCCTTCGACAGGGCGCGGCAGCAGGTGGTGCGGAATTCCTCGCGGAAGGCTGCCACCAGCTGTCCGCCCAACTCCGGTTTGCCGTTCAGCCCCAGGGCCATCACCCCGCCGGTCACGGCCCCGCACAGGCAGCCGCTCTTGCCAATCCCCCCACCGAAGGCCTTGGCCATGGCCAGCAGCTCCGGGTCGTTGCGGCCGGTGGCGGCCTGCAGCACCGCCTGGGCGCAGTTGTAGCCGCCGTCATAGAGAATCCCGGCCTGTTCGGCGCAATCCTCCGTCTGCGCCGCCGATCTGGCGGCAAGGTGTCTGCGCAGTGCTCCGATCATCAAATCCTCGCAACCGCCCGCTGCCGCGGGCGCGGTATTTTTATCGAATATACTCCGATGGGGCGGATGGAGAAAAGCTGTCTACCCTTCCTTGATCCCCAGCTTGCGCAGAATGGTCATCATCGGACACCAGTCGGTGAAGGCGCTCTGGAAGAGGTTGAGGCCGACGAAGGCGGTGAACCACAGCCAGTTGGGGTTGTGAAAGTGGGCCATCAGGACGCTGAAAACGACAAAGAAGCCTGCAATCAGGCGTAAGAGGCGATTGACAGTCATGACGTAAACCTCCGTGCGTGTTTCTCCGGGTCGCGGCCGTAGACCAGCCAGTAGACCACGGGAATGACGATCAGGGTGAAGGCGGTCGAGGCGAAGACGCCGAAGATGATCGCCCAGGCCAGCCCCGAGAAGATCGGGTCGAGGGTGATGATCCAGTTGCCGAGCAGGGCCGCCCCGGCGGTCAACAGGATCGGCCGCAGCCGCACCGCGCCGCTCTCGATGATCGCCTCCTTGAGCGGTGTCCCCCGCCGCAGGGCGTGGTGGATGAAATCGATGAGGATGATCGAGTTGCGCACCACGATTCCGGCCAGGGCGATCATGCCGATCATCGCCGTGGCGGTGAAGAACACCGGGGTGTGGTAGCCGCCGACGATTCGGTCGGTCACCACGTTGAGCAGCCAGAAGCCGGGCATGATGCCGATCATCGTCAGCGGGATCGCCGCCATGATGATCAGCGGCATGACCAGCGAGCCGGTCTCCAGCAGCAGCAGGATGAAGATCAGCACCAGCGCCGCGCCGAAGGCGATCCCCAGGTCGCGAAAGACGTCCAGGGTGATGTTCCATTCCCCTTCGCCGCTCCACACCACCGAGGTGCCGGTGGGGAGCGGCTGCTCCTTGAAGTGTGACGAGAGGTTGAGGACGGCGTTGACCGGGCTTTTCCCCGCCATCTCGCCGAAGACGTAAACTACCCGCTGCAGGTTCTTGTGGTAGATGGTCGGCTCCAGCGTCTCCTCGTGAAAACTCCCCAACTCCGACAGGCGCACGACCTGCCCGCCGCTGCCGCGCACGGTCAGCGCCTCCAGGTCGGCTTGCGTGGCGCGCCGCTGTTGCGGCAGGCGCAGCACGATCGGCAGAGGGTTGCGCTCGCTGTCGATGTGCAGCGTGCCGAGGGTTTCGCCGTGCAGCGCGGCGGCCAGCGCCCGGGCGAGCATGTCGCCGTCGATGCCGTTGAGGGCGGCCTTGGCGCGGTCGGGGACGAAGTGCAGGCGGCGCTGCGGGGCTTCGACCGTATCGTCGACATCGACCACCTTGTCCTCGGCGGCCATCCTGGCCTTGACCAGCTGCGCGGCGGCAATCTGCCCGGTATAGTCGATCCCCGGTTCGGCGTAGACCTCGGCGGTGACGGTGGCGATCACCGGCGGCCCCGGCGGCGTCTCGACGATCTTCAGCACCGCGCCGTGTTTTTGCGCGATGGCGGTCAGATCAGAGCGCAGGCGCAGCGTGATCGGGTGGCTCTGCATCGACCGCCGGCTCTTGGGGGCGAGGTTGACGCGCAGGTCGGCCAGGTGCGGTCCCTGGCGCAGGTAGTAGTGGCGGACCATGCCGTTGAAGTCCATGGCGCTGGCGGTGCCGACGTAGCTTTCGAAGTCGGTGACCTCGTTGACCGTGGCCAGGTAATCCTCCAAGTCGCGCACCACCCGGTCGGTCGTCTCCAGCGTACTCCCCTCCGGCAGGTCGACCACCAGCTGGAACTCGTTCTTGTTGTCGAACGGCAACATCTTCATCGGGACCAGATTCAGCGCCGGCAGCGCCATCGAGCCGAGCAGCAGGAGGATCACGCCGCCGACCAGCAGCCACGCCTTGCGCCGCGAGTCGAGGACTGGTTCGAGGATGCGCCGGTAATTCTGGTAGACGCGGCTCTTCTCCAGCACGAACTCCTGCTCCGCCTTGCCGTATTCCCCCTTGAGAACATGATACGTCATCCACGGGGTGACGGTGAAGGCGACCAGCAGCGACATGAGCATGGTCAGCGGCAGGTTGATCGCCATCGGCCGCATGTACGGCCCCATCATCCCGGTGATGAAGAGCATCGGCAGGAACGAGAGGATCACCGCCAGCGTCGCCAGGATCACCGGCGGGCGCACCTCGTCGATGGCGGTGAGCACGGCGTCGCGCGGCGGCTCCTTTTTCATCTTGAAGTGGCGGAAGATATTCTCGACGTCGACGATCGGGTCGTCGACCAAGAGCCCCAGCGCCAGCACCAGGGCGAAGAGGGTCACCCGGTTGATGGTATAGCCGAACCAGTAGTTCACCAGCAGCGTCAGCGAGTAGATGATCGGGATCGACACCGCGACGATCAGCGCCTCGCGCCAGCCGAGGGCAAAAAAGACCAGGGCCAGCACGGTGAGGATGGCGATCACCAGGTGCATGACCAGTTCGTTGACCTTGTGATTGGCGGTCTCGCCATAGTTGCGGGTGACGCGCACCTGCATGTCGGCGGGGATGATCGTGCCGCGCATGGCATCGACGGCGTGGATCACCTGGTCGGCGACGGTAACGGCGTTGGTCCCTTTCTGCTTGGCGACGGCGATGTTGACCGCCTGGTATTCCTGGCCGCCGGAGTTGGCGTCGCCGGCGGGGCCAAAGCGCAGGCGCGTGTAGCTGTCGGCCTCGGCCATGCCGTCGGTGACCGTGGCGACATCGCGCAGGTAGACCGGCCGCCCCCCCTGCACGCCGACCACCAGATCGGCGACCTCAAGCGCGCTCTGCAGGAAGGTGCCGCCGCGCACCAGCAGCTCCCGGTTGCCGCTTTGCAGGGCGCCGGCCGAAAGTTCGATGTTGGCGCCGCGCAAGGCCCGGCGCAGATCGTCGAGGGCGAGGCCGCGCGCGGCCAGCGCCTGGGGATCGAGGGCGAGGCGCACCTGCCGCGGCCGCCCGCCGATGAGCGTGGTCAGCGAGGTGTTCCTGACCGACTGCAGACGCTCGACCATCTCCTCGGCGACCCGCCGCAGGTCATGGTCGGAGGCGGTCGCCGAATAGAGGGTGAGGTTGACGATCGGTACGTCGTCGACCTCGACCGGCTTGACCACCCAGCCGGCCACCCCCGGCGGCACCTGGTCGAGGTTGCTCTGGATCTTGTTATGCAGTTTGACCAGCGAGTCGACCCGGTCCTGCCCGACGAAGAAGCGCACGGTGACCACCGCCTGGTCGGGCCGCGACATGGAGTAGACGTACTCGACGCCGTCGACCTGCCAGAGGAGCTTCTCCAGCCGCGTCGCCACCAGCTTCTCGACCTCGGCGGCGCTCGCTCCGGGCACCTGCACGTAGACGTCGGCGATCGGTACGACGATCTGCGGCTCCTCCTCGCGCGGGGTGAGGAGCAGGGCCGCCGCCCCGGCCAGCACCGCCAGGATGATGAGGATGACCGACAGGTGCCCTTCGAGGAACTTGTCGACGATCCGGGTCGGCAGGGAGTGCTGTTTCGCCATCGGGTCAGTTCTCCACGCGCGCGCCGCTGACGGCCTTTTCAACGCCGCCGGTCACGAGCTTTTCGCCCGGGACCAAGCCGCTCAGTACTTCCAGACGGTCGCCGAGCGCGCGCCCGGTTTTGATCAGCCGCCAGCGCAGGATGCCCTCTTCGACCACGTAGACGCCGGTCAGCTGGCCGCGCGTGACCACGGCCGCGGCGGGGAGGAGCAGGGCATCGGCCGTGCCGCCGGCATGGGCGGCGCGGGCAAAGAGGCCGGCGGCCAGGCGGGGATCGTCCGGCAGGCCGGCCTTGACCTGGAAGGAGCGGGTGGCCGGATCGGCCGCCGGCGCAACTTCCGTGACCGTCGCCGGAAAACTCTGTTGCAGGGACGGCACCTCGACCTGCATTACGCCGCCGGGAACCATCTTGCCGGCCAGCGTTTCGGGACAGTCGAGGCGCACCCGCCAGCCGCCGGCGTGGTCGAGGACCAGCAGCGGCGTGCCGGGCAGGACCGTGGCGCCGGTCTCGACCAGGGTGCCGGCCACCACTGCCGCGTAGGGGGCAGTGACGCGGGCGTAGCCGGCAACGGTGCGGGCCTGCGCCACCGTCGCTTCGGCAGCTTTGAGCCCGCCGCGGGCCTGTTCGGCTTCACTGGCCACCCGGTCGAACTCCTGGGGGGTGACCGCCTCGCCGGCCTTGAGCTTCTCGAAGCGGACCAGCGTCTGCTCGGCCAGGGTCAGGCGGGCCGCGGCGGCCTGCCGGGCGCTCTCGGCCCCGGTCAGTTGGGCTCCGGTCGGGGTATCGACGATGGTCAGTAGCAGAGCGCCGGCGGCGACCCGGTCGCCGGCCTTGACCTTGAGGTTGCCGACCCGGCCGTCGATGCGGGCGGTGAGGGTGGCGCGGTCGAGGCTCTCGATGGTGCCGACCAGCAGCTGCGCGCCGGGGAGGGCTTCGCTGCCGAGCGTGGCAACGGTCAGCCCCTTGACCACAGGCGGTTCGCCGCCAGTGCGCCCGGGGGCGATGTCGTCGCCGCAGGCGGCCAGCAGGACGATTGACAGGAGTGAGCAAATGCGGATCAGCCTCTTCATCGGGGGAGCTCCTCGCCGGGGAGGAAGGCCTGCAGGAAACGGCCGGCCTGGAAATGGATATTGCCGAGAGCCAACAGGCGCCGGGTTTCGGCGCCGACCGCATCGAAGCGGGCACGATCGAGGGCGCTCTGCGCGGCCAGCAGGTCGGCCAGATCAGCCAGCCCGGCTTCGAAGCGCTGCTGCAGCAAACGCCGGCTCTCGGTGGCTTCCAGCACCGCCTGCCGGGCCGAATCGCGCTGCAGGATAGCTTCGTCGGCGCGCAACCGGGCTTCCGCCAGCTGGAATTCCTGCTCACGCCGGGCATCATCGAGCCTGGCGGCGGCGGCCCGCTGGTCGGCCGTGGCCCGTGCCGTGGCAGCGCTGCGGCGCAGGCCGTCGAACAGTTCCCAGTCAAGCCCGGCACCGACCGCCCAGGCCCCGGCATCACCCCCCAAAGGATGGTTCTCATCATGCCAGGCGTAGTGGGCGGTCAGTCCCAGGCGCGGCAGCCACGCCGCCTTGCTCCCGCTGACGGTCAGGCCGGCGGATTCAACCTGCAGCGACAACGCCTGCAGATCGGCGCGCTGATCGAGGTTCGACTCCGTGACAGACGGAAAATCCTGCTCATCGAGTGGAGTGGTAATCGCCACTTCACCGCCGGGTTGGCCAATGGCCAGGGCCAGGCGGCGACGGGCCACGGTCAGATCGTTGCGCGCACTCAATTCGCGGCGCTGGGCTTCGGCCAACTGCACGCCGGCACGCAGTTCATCAGCCTTCAGGCCAGTCCCAGCCTTGCGCCGTTCTTGTGCCAGTCGGGCGATCTCGCTCGCTTCCTTGCGGGAGCTCTCCACCCAGGCCAGGGCGGCTTGCCCATGCTGTACGTCGAGATAGGCCCGAAAGGCAGCGAAAGCCGTGTTTTCGGCACTCCAGACTGCTTCGGCGGCAGCTGATTTGCCAACCGTGCGGGCTCGTCTCAGGCCAAAATCGACTGCCGGATCGTATAGTGTCTGGGTCAGTTGCAGGCGGGTTTCGAAATCATCCTGAGCCTCGGGGTCGACCAGGTCGTAAGCAGGGTCGGCCATGACGTTGCGCTCCTGGTTGAGTGCGACAAACAGGCTGTTGGCGGGCTCGTCGGTGCGGAGATAGCGCTCGCTCGCCGTCAGATGCGGCAGCCAGCCGCTGCGGGCTTCGCCGATGGCTGCGGCGGCGGCGCTGGCCCGGGCCCGGGCCGCCTGCATGGCCGGGTGAGCGGCGACCGCGGCGCGCAGGGCGTCCTGTAGAGTGACCTCCGTGGCGAAAGCGGGGCCGACCAGCAGCGTTGAAAGAAGACAGCAGATGAAAAGGCGGTGCATGCAGACTCTCCTGATTGACATATATAATTATATGAATATATAAGTCAATATTTTCGATTTGACCGCTCTTCTAATCTTTACCACAGGATGAGCGTTTGTTAAGGAGCCAATCCGTCAGTGCCGGTGAAAAAGCCTTTGCCGCACGATTCTCTTTGCCTTAACATGTTTCGAATGGCCTCCGGCCTAAGGCCGAGGCCGCTGTTTTGCATCCCGAGCAGGATGGAGGAGCTGTTGTCGGATTTTCCCCCGGCCGACCTGACCCAGCTGGCTCTTCACGGCATTCCCGCCGCCGAGGCCGAGCGCCAGCTGATGCAACTGCGCGGCGGCCAGCAATGGTTGTGCCTGGAGCGCCCCTGCACGGTCGGCGACGGCATTCGGCAGATTCCCGTCGACCTGCATGAGGTCTTGCAGGAACGTTTCGCCCTGGCGGCCGGAGACGGCCTGGTGGCTCGCTTTGTCCCCGCCTCCGGGGCGGCTACCCGCATGTTCCAGCCACTGCAGACCGCGTCGGGCGATGGCGGCGAACCGCGGCGCTTTCTGGCGGAACTCGACCGCTTCCCGTTCACCCCCGCCCTTGCCGCAACGCTCTCCCGCACCGGCCATGCTTTGGAGGCTGCGCGCCGCCGCGCCGATCTGGCAACGCTACGGGCGGCGCTGCTCGAAGCCCACGGTCTCGACTATGCCCGCTTGCCGAAGGGGCTGCTCGCTTTTCACCGTGCCGGCGACGAGGTGCGCACCGCTTTTGTCGAGCACCTTGCCGAAGCCGCCCAGCTGGTCGGGGCGGGTCATCCCGCCCGCCTCCACTTTACCGTCTCCCCGGAACACCTGCCCCTCTTTGAACGTCATCTGGCCGAGTGGCGCGGGGAGCTGGAACGGTGCTACGGTGCCTCCTTTGAGGTGCTCTTTTCAATTCAGGATCCGGCCACCGATACCCTGGCGCTGGCCTCCGATCAGGCTCCGCTGCGCGATGCCGACGGGCGCCTGCTGTTGCGTCCCGGCGGGCACGGCGCCCTGCTCACCAACCTGGCGGCGCTGGATGCGGAGGTGGTCCTGATCCGCAACATCGACAACGTGGTGCCGGACGCACGCAAGGGCGACAACCTGCTTTGGGACCGGCTGCTCGGCGGTCTGCTGCTGGAGCTGGTGGACGTGCAGCGGGCGCTGCTGGAACAGTTGCAGCGCACCCCGGGTGATGCCGCGGTGCGGCGTTGGGGGACGCTTTTCCTCCGTGGCGAGCTGGGGGTGAACCTGCCGGATCATGATCTGACCAGTGTTGAGCTGACCGTGCTGCTCGATCGGCCGCTGCGGGTCTGCGGTATGGTCAAAAATAGTGGCGAACCGGGGGGCGGGCCGTTCTGGGTGCGCGGTCGCGACGGAGCCCTGAGCCGGCAGATCGTCGAGTCCTCCCAGGTCGATCGCGATGACCCGGAGCAGGCGGCAACCCTGGCGGCGGCGACGCACTTCAACCCGGTCGACATGGCCTGCTGCCTGCGCGATGGCAGCGGGTACCGCTACGACCTGGCGCGCTTCATCGACCATGCCGCGGCGATCGTCACGACCAAGGTGCAAAGCGGCCAGCCGATCCGCATTCTCGAGCGCCCTGGTCTGTGGAACGGTGCCATGGCCGGCTGGCTCACCGTCTTCGTCGAACTCCCGGCGAGCACGTTCAATCCGGTTAAAACGGTCTTCGACCTGCTCCGCCCGGCGCACCAGCCATGAAGAACGCCAGACGGGAAACGAGCAAAGCATGACCGCGTTGCCGACAAAGACAGGACAGCTGCATGCCGACTGATCGAGACCGCCTGTTGCGCGCCATCGGCGACGATTTTGCCGTGCTGCGCGGCCATCCCCTGCCGTTCGGCGCCACGCGCCTGGCCGGCGGCGTCAATTTTGCGGTCTTCTCCCGGCATGCCACGACGGTCACGCTGGTGCTGTTCTGGCCGGGCGATTCCGAACCGTTGATGGAGTTTCCCCTCGATCGGGAATTGAACCGGACCGGCGATGTCTGGCACGTCTTCGTCCAGGGACTGGCCGCCGGCTTCGAATATGGCTACCGGGCGTCGCGGGAAGGGGAGCCGGACAGCCCGCTGCACCGTTTCGACCCGGCCGTGGTGCTGCTCGACCCCTACGCCCGGGCACTCAGCGGCCCGTCACTCTGGCGCGGTGCCAGTCGCGAGGAGTCGCGCGCCGCCGCCTGGCGGGGATTCCTGGTTGACGAAACCTTCGACTGGGAATTCGACCGGCCGCTCAAGCACCATCTGGCTGACACGGTGATCTACGAACTGCATGTCCGCGGCTTCACCCGCCACCCGTCCAGCGGCGTCGCCCACCCCGGCACCTACCGCGGCGTGATCGAAAAGATCCCCTATCTGCAGCAACTCGGCGTCACGGCCGTCGAACTTCTACCGGTGACCGAGTTCGATGAAGCCGACAATTTCCGGGTCAACCCGCAAACCGGCGACCCGCTGCACAACCTCTGGGGCTACCACCCCCTGAACTTTTTCGCCCCGAAGGCGGCCTATGCCGTCGATCCCACCCCCGGGGCCGAGTTGCGCGAATTCCGGGAGATGGTCAAGGCCCTGCACAAGGCCGGGATCGAGGTGATCCTCGACCTGGTGTTCAACCATACCGGCGAGGGGAACGAACGCGGCCGGACCCTCTCCTTCCGCGGCCTCGACAACAGCGTGTACTATCTGCTCGAGCGCAAAACCGGGGTCTATGCCAACTACTCGGGGTGCGGCAACACCGTCAACTGCAACCATCCGGTGGTTCGCGACCTGATCGTCGACGCCCTCTGCTGGTGGGTCACCGAGATGCATGTCGACGGTTTCCGCTTCGATCTCGCCTCGATCCTCAGCCGTGGCCCGGATGGCGCGCCGCTGGCTACGCCGCCGCTGATCGAACGGATCGCCGCCAACCCGGTACTGGCCGACACCAAGCTGATCGCCGAGGCCTGGGATGCCGCCGGACTCTACCAGGTCGGCACCTTTCCCAACTTCGGTCGCTGGGCCGAATGGAACGGCAAGTTCCGCGACGATCTGCGCCGCTTCGTGCGCGGCGATACCGGCATGGTGCCGCTGCTGGCCACCCGTCTGGCGGGGAGTTCCGATCTCTACCAGGACGACGGTCGTGCGCCGTTCCACAGCATCAATTTCATCACCTGCCACGACGGGTTTACCCTGGCCGACCTGGTCAGCTTCGAGAAGAAGCACAACGAAGCCAACGGCGAATTCAACGCCGATGGCAGCGACGTCAACTTCAGCAGCAACGGTGGCGTCGAGGGGCCGACCGCCGAGCCGGCCATCCGCGCTCGCCGGAGCCGCCGCATCCGCAATTTCGCCGCGCTGCTGCTGCTCTCGCACGGGGTGCCGATGTGGCTGGCCGGCGACGAGTTCGGCAACAGCCAGGCGGGGAACAACAACGCCTGGTGCCAGGACAACGCCATCGGCTGGCTCGACTGGGCCGGCCTGGCGTCAGAGCACAGCCTCTTCGACTTTTGTCGGCACCTGATCCTGTTCCGCCGTCAGCATGCCATGTTGCGCCCGCGGAATTTCGAAGGAGAGGAGTGTGGCGAGCGGCGTCTGACCTGGCACGGCCCGCAGCTGTTCAAGGTGGACTGGTCGGAAAAATCACATTCCCTGGGGATGCATCTGCAGGGGTTGAAAGGGGAGGCGGAAATCTACCTGATTGCCCATGCCGCACCGTCGGCGCAGACTTTTGCCCTGCCGAAGCTGGCGCCGGGACGGCAGTGGCGGCGCTTCATCGATACGGCGTGCGAACCCGCCAGCGTTGCGCCGGGGGATGAGCCGGTCCTGGCCAGCCAGGGGGGGTATGCGGTATCGGGCGAGTCGGTGGTGGTCCTGATCGGGGCCTGACCCGGTGCCGTCAGAGGATCCGGGTGATGTGCGCCAGGGCTTCGGCCGCAATTTCCTTTGCCGGTTTTTTGGCGGAGACGATGCCGACCTGCTGTTTTGGCAACCGTGCCAGCTCTTCCTTGAAGCAGGCGGCCTGCAGCTGGATATCCTCCGGCGTAAAAATCCCCTCGATCCTGGAGTCGAGGTTTTCGACGGCAACCTCCGGGGCAAGATCGATGTAAATGGTCAGATCCGGCGAGATTTCGCCGTTAAAATTCAACCCGCGGGCGCGGGCCTCGAGGCAGTTGAGGTCCTCGCGAAACCAGTCGTGGCCCTTCATCGCGGCATAGGCAATCGAGGAAATCGTAAAGTTCTTGCAAAGAACGGTCTTGCCGGCCTGCAGCTGCTCGCGGATCACGGCGCAGGCACGGGCTCTGGATGCCAGTTCGTAGAAGAAGTCGGGTTTGAACAGGCCGTACCGCCAGCCGCAGTCAAGATCCTGAGCCCCCATGAGCTGGGCCCGGCCGGTGTCGGGGCTGTCGATCTCGTAGACCTCGTGCCCCTGCTTGATCAATCCTTCCCGCAAGCTCTCGACAAGATCCACAACCAGCTTCCCCGTACCATAAATGCCCTCGATGACGATCAGTTTCCCCTTTTTCATTGCCGCTCCTTCCGGGTGATATCCGGACTGCCGGAAAATTTTTCAATCTAAAGAAACATATTAACCTGATTTTACTCTCGCTGAAAATAACTATCTTTCGTTTATGCCGGTCGGGGAGGGGGCGGGCGTACGTGACACGCTCGGCCCTCTGCGACCGCTGTCCCTGGTCAGTGGTCGCGGTAGCCCATGACCACCAGCACGCAGCTGCCGTCGGCGATGACGTCGAGGCCGGCCGCCTCGGCGGCGGCGATGGCGGTTGCGCTCTGGGCGCCGGGCTGCATCCAGAGATGCTTGATCCCCCGGGCGATTGCCTGCTCAACCACCTTGTCGGTGATCTGCGGCGGGGTAATGATCGACAGGCTGGTCACCTCCGGCGGCAAATCGGCCACCGACTTGACGCACGCCAACCCCTCGATCTCCGCTTCCACCGGGTTGATCGGGACCACCTTGCGCTGGTTCTGCAGATAACAGCGCAGCACCTTGTTGCCGTACTTGTCGGGGTTCTTCGAGGCGCCGGCCACGCCGAAGGCCGGGGCGGCGAGGAACTCGGCAATTTTTTCGTCGATGGTTTTCATGGGCGGCTCCTGAGTGTCATGGTGTGATGACAGTGTAACATGGAACTTGGCGATCGCGGCGGAGGCAATCTAGACCGACGGGGCACTGCCGAGAAAAAGCGAAAGATTCTTTACACTACCGGTTTTTCCGAAACAGGCTATTGCCTGACAGTTGTTTCACTCGCTTTGATAGCATCATCTAGTATAGAAGTTAGCTTTTTAGCACCTTTTCCGTTTAGATGATCTGCATCGTAAAAATCATCGGCTGAAAACCTGCTATCTTCCATATAGTCATGGTATAAAACGTTTGAAAATTCATTAGAAAGACTAACGCAGGTTTTTTTCATTATATCTAACTGTCTGCTATCTAATTCACATCTATATGTATGCCAAGCTGGCGGTGTAAATAGTATTACTTTAATATTTTTATCCCGGCACAATGTAATAAACTTTTTCAGCAGATCATGATTGTGTGCTACATTGTTATCTGACGTTTTGGCATGCCTTTTTGCGGCACCTTTTCCAGATTTATCTAGATCCTGCTGTTGCCCTTGCGAATAATCAAGGCCAAACCCGAGCTTTGAGCATGTTTTGTTGTCTTTACCGGCAAAGATATATTCTAATGTCATAAAAATTAGCTTTTCGTATTCATTGTTAAATATTTCATAATTGTCTTTCGACAGAAAATCGCATCGAGCGCCATAATAAATATTGTAATTTTTTACCCTCCAATGTTCGATTCCATCCTCCAGCCTAGACGGCATTGTAAAATAAGATATTGGAAGTAATACGTATTTAAGGTTCGTTAATTTATCTTTGTACTTGTTAAAGATAAAATAATCAAAATCTATCGACTGAGAGATGTGTGAGGCATTAAACGAGTTCATGGAAAAGTATTCTGGATTTACACCGAAAAAACAATGAGAACTACCAAGAGCTAAAACTTGAAGATCCTTCGCATTATTATTTAAATATTCGTTTTTATAAGAATAGTCATTGGGTATGGCCCTTGTTAAAATTTCTAGCAACGAGAAGAAAACAAATATAGGAATTAATATTAGAGTTATTTTTAATATAAATTTGCGCATAGATCTAGAATTGGAAATAAATATATTTCTTACTGCTTACCTGTAAAAATATTATAGAAAATATCAACAGATAATATGCCGTCCACCTTATGTACGTTGGTTTATTCAGTAAATCATATGATTTTTTGCTGATAATTATTGCGTAGCATATAAGGCATGCCGCGAGTGTAATAATATTTCTTTTATCAAGCCCGAACATTATATTGTTTCTTATGAAATCAGCCCATCCATTATCTATTAATGCAACATAATTGTGGTGCATTTCCGGAATGTTTTTCAAAACATATAAAGCTTGCCATCCCCCAAACGCTCTGAAAAATACCCATGCTAAACATACTAAGTTAAACGTCACGAAAATCTGCCAGATCTTGAGAACCTTGGTTTTTTCAAGGCTCATTGCTTTGTGGATTTTCTTTTGAAATGGGCGGTAAAACACCGAGCAGGCCATGTACGTCCCGTGCAGTAACCCCCAGATGACAAAGCCCCAACTTGCGCCATGCCAGAGACCGGAAACAAAGAAGGTGACAACAAGGGCCGCGGCAGTCCCCCAGTTTTTCCAGTTCCGCCATGACATCTGCAGCGGCTTGAAGATGTAGTCCAGTATCCAGCGGGAAAAGGTGATATGCCAACGCCGCCAAAAGTCGGCCACTGAGGTAGCAAGATAAGGACTATTGAAGTTGTCCGTCAGCTTAACGTTGAACAGCCGCGCTGTTCCTAGCGCCATATCGGTATAACCGGAAAAGTCGAAGTAAATCTGGAAGGCGTAGGCATAAGTCGCCAGCAACAGCGGCAATCCTTGGTAGGCATGCACGTCGTTATAAACGGCATCTACATAAAGTCCCAGCCGGTCCGCCAAAACCACCTTCTTGAACAACCCCCAAGTGAACAGCAACAGGCCGAAGCGCATGTTGTCGTAGTTGAACTCATACTTCTGCTTGAGTTGTGGGAGTAGGTCGCGTGCTCGTTCTATCGGCCCCTGTAACAGCTTGGGGAAGAACGCCAGGTACAGAGAAAAATAGCCGAAGTGTGTCTCCGGTTCTTCAATCTCCAGATAGATGTCGCTCAGATAAGAGATGGCCTGAAAGACGTAGTAGGACACCCCGATAGCCACCAACAGCTGGGCATGGGGGGCCTTGATGGGGCTGTCGAACAGGCTAAGAAGGACGTTGAGATTTTCTGTCAGGAACGGCACATATTTCATTGCCACCAGGATCAAGACATTGGTGGCGATACCGCCCCAAAGCAACAGTTTCTTCTGTTGGAGTTGCTCGACTCGATGTATCCAGAGGCCAAACCCATAGGTTGTAATGGTGACAAGGGTAATGACTCCCAAAAGGTACGGAACCTTCAGGGAGACATAAAATATCAGGCTGGCAACCAGCAAAAACAGCCAACGAAACCGTTGGCCGAGGAAGTAATGGACCAGCCAGATGGCTGGCAGGAACAGAAAGTATTCGAGAGAGTTAAAAACCACGAGTCTTGGTTCAGTTCTGAATTATGAGGGCAGCTTGCTTTGAATGCTGTCCATCAGGTCGCCAACGTTCCTGAAGGTCAGCAATTCCTTCTGGGTGAATTTAATGTTAAAGCGGGTTTCGATGGTCACTATCAGATTGACGTGAGACAGGGAGTCCCAGCCATCCACATCGTCGGCGGTCATCTCCCCCGACAGAGTAATATCCTCATCATCAAAAACTTCCCGGAATATTTTGGTCAATGGTTCGATGACACCCATGTCAATCCTCCAGTGTCGAGATGTCGCCTTCGTCTTGGCCAAGGTATCTGGCCTTCAGGACCCGGCGCATGATTTTGCCGCTCTTGTTCTTGGGAACCTTGTCGACAAAGAAAAGTTCCTGCGGGGTGGCAATCGAAGAAACCCGGTTAGAAATATGCAGGCGGAGCTTGATTTCCAGTTCCTTGCTTGCCGAGTAACCCGCATGCAGGTGCACAAAGGCCACCACCTTCTCGAACAGCAACTCATCAGGAACACCGATGGCCCCTGACTCGGCCACTTCCTCCAGTTCCAGCAGAGCACTCTCGACCTCGAAGGGGCTAATAAGGTGTCCTCCCGTGTTGATGACATCGTCGCTACGCCCTTTGAACCAGTAGTAGCCTTCATGGTCTTTCACGGCGGTGTCGCCGGTAAAGTAATGTCCCTTGCTGAATTTCTGCCGATAGGCTGTCTCTTTGTTCAGGTAGGTTGCAAACATCGACGGCCAGCCCGGTTTGAGGCAGAGATTGCCCTGTTCGCCATCGGGAACAGGCGCTCCATCATCCGCCAGGATCGCCGGTTCAATCGTCGCAACGGGTTTACCCATGGAGCCGGGCCTGACCTCCAACCCAGGTCGATTGGCAATCATAATGGCTCCGGTTTCCGTCTGGAACCACGTATCGTAAATCTCCTGCTTGAGGACGGTCCGCGACCATTGAATAACCTCGGGGTTGAGTGGTTCCCCGACACAGAAGATATGCTTCAGGTGTGAGAGGTCATAACTCTTATAAAGGGAACTCTCTTCACGCATGAGCATGCGCAGGGCAGTGGGTGCGCTGTACCAGATGGTCACTTTCTCATTCTGGAGGATGTCGAACCATTTGGCAGCATCGTACATCCCGCCATAGTGTATCTGTGTTACCCCGAGGCTCCATGGCCCGATAATGCCGTAAGAGGTCCCCGTCACCCAACCTTGGTCGGCTGTGCACCAGTAAACTTCATCCGGCCCAAGCCGTAGAACTTCCCTGGCCGTTGCGTACTGCATCAGGATGCTGCCATGAACGTGCAACACCCCCTTGGGCTTGCCGGTAGAACCAGAGGTGTAATGCAGGACGGACGGGGTATCCGGGGAGGTCAAGGGGGTAGTGAACTCCGACGAAGCTTCAGACATTAAAACCGGGTAGCTGAGAACTTCGGCTGATTGGTGGCTGCCGATGTCGGTGACCAGAATGTACTTAAGGTGAGGCAGTTGGTCACGGATGCGGCCAAGCTTTTTCAGAAAGCTCTTTTTGGTGACAATCCCCTTGGCCTTGGAATCGCCGAGGCGGTCCAGTAGAGCCTCATCACCGAAGTTGGAGAACAATGTACCACAAATGACCTGCCGCTTCAGTGTCCCAAGGAAGGCAAAGAACTGTTCGGGACACTTGGGAAGGAAGGTAAAGAGGATTTCGCCGGGGGCAAAGCCAAGGTTGGCAAGGGCGTTGGCAAACCGGTTGGAATGGCGGTCAAGGTCCGAAAATGTGATGGCTGAAGTCTCGCCACTGGCGGGTAACCACCGGAAAGCTACCTTATCAGCCAAGCCTTTGTCACACTGTTGTCGGGTACAGATATGCCCGATGTTGTACTGACCGCTGATAATCATGTTGCCCCCGTTTTTAAACATTTAACCATAGCAAAACAGCGATGAGGGCTCAACTGCTAACCTTAAGAAAGCGGGAGCCCCGCTATTTCTCTTGCCCGCCTTATCCCCTCATGCATGGCATCGGGCGCAAGGTCCAGATCGCCCGGCCAGGTGACGGCACCGTAGTGCAACGACACCCGCGCAAACAACGCTTCGTCGCGCAAAACCGCAAAGACTCCGGCGCGTGCTGAATGGATCAAGTCAGCCATCGCTACGGTTCCTTCAAGGCCATCGTTGAAACGCACCCACAACCGGAAGTCGGGCAAGACCGCACCTCGGCCACTCGCCACGGAGTTTCGGCGTGACGTCCGGGGCTATTTCAGCGGGGCAATCTTTCTGGGTGTCTGCATGCGTGCACACAGGGTCCAATCCTCCATCAGTTCCGCACGGGCATAAATTCAGGGGATCAGCGTCGCAATCAGTTCGAGCAGGGGGGCGGGGTAGAGGCCGAGCAGCAGGATGGCGGTGACGCAGACCAGCAGGACCGCGTGTTCCAGCGCGTTGCCGGGGTGGAGTTCCCGGGATTCGTCGCTGCCGTAGAGCACCAGGACCACCCGCAGGTAGTAGGCGAAGGAGATCAGCGAGGCGAGGATGGCGACCACGGCCAGGCCGGTGAAGCCCCCCTTGATGGCGGCGGCGAAGAGTACGAACTTGCCGATGAAGCCGCCGGTCAGCGGCATGCCGGCCAGGGAGAGGAGGCAGGCGGAGAGCACGGCGCCGCGCACCGGGTAGCGGTAGCCGAGCCCGCGCCAGGCCGTCAGTTCCTGCGGCTCGCCGGAAGCGTCGCTGAGCGAGGTGATGACGGCAAAGGCCCCGAGGCTGGCGAAAGTGTAGACGGTCAGGTAGAAGACCACGGCGCTGTAGCCCTCCGGACTCCCCGGCAGCAGGGCGGTCAGCAGGTAGCCCATGTGCACCACCGAGGAGTAGGCGAGCAGGCGCTTGAGGTTTTCCTGCGGCAGGGCGCACAGGCTGCCGACCAGCATGGTCAGCAGGGCCAGCATCCAGAGCAGCGGAACCAGTTCCTGCCAGGTACCCGGGCTGCCGGCCAGGACCATGACCAGGGCGGCGCCCACCGCCCCCTTCGAACCGGTGGCCAGCAGCGCGGTCACCGGTGCCGGGGCGCCCTGGTAGACATCCGGCGTCCACAGGTGGAAGGGGACCAGGGAGATCTTGAAGCCGACGGCGACCAGCACCAGTCCCCAGCCGAGCAGCCCCCAGGGGCGCAGATGTTCCCCGGCCTGCAGCCCCTGCAGTGCGTCCGGCAGGTGAAAGGTGCCGCTGGCCGCGTAGATCAGGGCGATGCCGAAGGCCATGAAGCCGGTCGCCACCGCCCCCAGCACCAGGTATTTGAGTCCGGCTTCGGCCCCCTGATGGTTGTTGCGGTGAAAGGAGACCAGAATGTAGAGGGCGAGGGTGAACGACTCCAGGCTGAGGAACAGTCCGACCAGGCTGGTTGCACCGGACAAGAGCGCCATTCCGGCCGCGGAGAAAAGGATCAGGGAGACGTACTCGCCGGCGGCAAAGTCGCGTTCGGTCGCATAGCGCAGGGAAAGCATCAGGATCAGGGCGGCGAGCAGCGACCAGAGGACGGCAAAGTAACGGGCAAAAGGGGCGCTGCTGAACAGCCCGGCGATCTCCGTCGGGGCCGGCGGCGCGACCCCCGCGATCACGGCGGCGATCAGCGCCACGGCGACCCCCCCGGCGACCAGCGGGCGCGGTTCGTGATACCAGGCGCCGACCATCAGCAGGGTCGAAGCTCCGAGCACCAGGACCAGGACGGGAGCGAGGGCCAGCAGGTCGAGAAGGGTCATGGCAGCCCTCCGAGCGCGGCCTGTACCGGCCCTGCCAACGGTGCCAGGAACGGTGCCGGATAGAGGCCCAGCCAGACGGTCAGCACGGCCAGGGGAATCAGCACCAGCCACTCGCGCACGGTCAGGTCGGCCATCATCCCGCGGGCCGCCGGGGCCGGACCCCAGAGCATGCCCTGCACCAGGCGCAGCAGGTAGGCGGCGGCGAAGACCAGTCCGGGCAACGCCAGCAGCGCCCACAGCGGCTGGCTGCGGAAGGTGCCGAGCAGGACCAGGATCTCGCCGGCGAAGTTGGCCAGACCCGGCAGGCCGAGGGATGCCAGGGCAAAGAGCAGGAAGAAGGCCGACAGGGTTGGCACCGCCCCCCACAGGCCGCCGAGTTCGGCGAGTTCGCGGGTGCCGGTGCGGCTGCGCAGCATGGCCACCACGGCAAACAGGGCGCCGGTGACAACCCCGTGGGTGACCATCAGCAGGATGCTCCCCTGCCAGGCCGTGGCGTTCCATGCCGCCAGCCCCAGCACCACCAGGCCGAGGTGCGAGATCGACGAGTAGGCGAGGATACGCTTGATGTCGTCCTGCCGGTAGGCGTTCCAGGCGGCATGGAACAGCCCGAGCAGGGCCAGGGCGGCGAGGAAGGGCAGGCTGTTGCGGGTGGCATGCGGGAAGAGCGGGAAGGCGAAGCGGATCATCCCGTAAAGGCCGGTTTTCAACAGCAGCCCGGTCAGGTCGACGGAGCCGGCGGCCGGGGATTCGCTCAGGGCATCGGGCTGCCAGGTGTGGAACGGCACCAGCGGCGCCTTGATGGCGAATGCCAGCATGAAGCCGCCGAACAGCAGGTATTCCTGGGTCAGGGTCAGCCGGGTCCGCGCCAGGTCGGCCAAGGCAAAGGACGGTGCGCCCGTCTGCGCGGCGTACAGCAGATAGAGGGCGATCATGGCGATCAGCATCGCCAGGCTGCCGGCCAGGGTGTAAAGGAAGAAGCGGACGGCCGCGCGCCGCCGGCCTTCCTCTCCCCAGATGCCGATCAAAAAGACCATCGGCAGCAGCCTCGCTTCCCAGCAGAGGTAGAAGAGCACCAGGACGCCGTCGACGGCCAGGAACACCCCCATCAGCCCGCTCTCCAGCATCAGCAGCAGCGCCATGAACAGCGGCACCCGGCGCTGCTCCGGCCAGGCGATCAGCACGGCGACCGTGTGCAGGCCGGCGGTGAGCAGCACCATCAGCAGGGAGATGCCGTCCAGCGCCAGGGTGTAGCGGATGCCGAAGCGGGGGATCCAGGCGGCGTCTTCGCGCAGCAGCCAGCCGGATTGGCCGTCGCCGTGGGTGACGAACAGCCAGAGGCTGACCGCCAGCGTGGCCAGGGTCGTCGCCAGGGCGAGCCAGCGGCATTCGCCGGCACTGCGGCGCTGCAGCAGGCAGAGCAGGGCCCCGGCCAGCGGCAGGCCGATCAGCAGGGTGAGCCAGGGGAATTGCGGGAGGGCGGTCGCCATGGTCGTCATCTCGTCCTCACCGCACCAGCGCCAGCAGGAACCAGCCGAGGATGATCAGGAAGCCCCAGACGAAGCCGGCCAGATAGGTCGAAATGCGCCCGGTGGTCAGTCCGCGCAGCCGTTCGCCGCAAGCCGTCGTCTGCTTGGCCAGCCCATCCAGGGAGGCGTCGACCAGGGCGCGGTCGCAGCCGATCGCGCAGAGGCCGGCGATGGCCGCGAAGGGGCGTACCACCAGCCGGTCGACCAGGGCATCGGCACCCCAGCCGTGCAGCAGGAAACGGCTGGCCCGATTGTCCCATTCGCCCCGGAAGCGGGCGTAACGCCAACGGGCAAAGCCCCAGCCAAGAACGACCAGGCCGGTGGCCAGCCCTGCCAGCGCCCACTCGGTGCCGTGCGCGGCCGTCAGCACCCGGCCGGCCAGGGGGCCGAGCCGATGGCTCAGCCACTCGCCGCCGCCGACCAGGGTCGGCAGGTTGAGCAGCCCGCCGCCCAGGCCGAGCAGGGCCAGTGGCCAGAGCGGCCAGCGCATCAGCAGTGGTAGCTCGTGCGGGTGCATGTGGCCGCGCGGTTCGCCGGCAAAGATCAGGTAGACCAGGCGGAAGGTATAGACGGCGGTGAGCAGGGCGGCCAGCAGGCCGATCCCCCACAGGGCGAGGAACAGCGGGGTGCCCTGGGTGTAGGCGGCCAGCAGGATGCCGTCCTTGGAGAAGAAGCCGCCGGTCAGCGGCACGCCGGCCAGGCACAGGGCGCCGGCGAGGAAGACCCAGAACAGCTCGCGCGGTCCGCGCCGGAACAGGCCGCCCATGCGCAGGATGTCATTTTCATTGCCGGCCAGGTGGATGACGCAGCCGGCGGCCATGAACAGGGCGGCCTTGAAGAAGGCATGGGTGAGCAGGTGGGCCATCGCCCCGCTGACAGTGCCGGCGCCGACGGCGAGGAACATGTAGCCGACCTGGCTCATGGTCGAGTAGGCCAGCACCCGCTTGATCTCGCGTTGGGCGAGGGCGCAGGTGGCGGCGTACAAAGCGGTCAGGGCGCCGACCGTGGCGATCGCCGCCATCCCGGCCGGGGAGAGCGAGACCAGCGGGAAGAGCCGGCAGAGCAGGTAGACTCCGGCGGTGACCATGGTGGCGGCGTGGATCAGGGCGGAGACCGGGGGCGGCCCGGCCATGGCGTCGGCCAGCCAGGTCATCAGCGGCAGCTGCGCCGACTTGCCGCAGGCGCCGAGCAAGAGCAGCACGGTCAGGGCGGTCAGCACGGCAGGGGTGAAGCTGGCGGCCTGGGCATTGATGTCGGCGATGCTCAGGGTGCCGGTCAGGGCAAAGAGCCAGAGCAGGGCGGCTGCCAGGAAGACGTCGCCGACCCGGGTCACCAGGAAAGCCTTGGTGCCGGCGCGGGCATTCTCGGTTTTCTGGTACCAGAAGCCGATCAGCCCGTAGGAACACAGCCCCACCCCCTCCCAGCCGAGGAACAGCACCAGCAGGTTGTCGGCCAGCACGATCGCCAGCATGGCGAAGACGAAGAGGTTGAGCAGGCCGAAGAAGCGGGCGTAATCCTCTTCCTCGTGCATGTAGCCGACGGCGTAGAGGTGGATCAGGGTGGCGACGCCGGTCACCATCAGCGTCATCGGCGCGGCCAGGGCATCGAAGTGCAGGGCGAACGGCACCGTGACGTCGCCGACCGCCAGCCAGGTGCCAAGGACCGCCCGCGTCCCGTCGCCGTCGGCATATCCCCAGAAGAGCAGGGTCAGCAGGAATGACGCCGCCACCCCCGAGACCGCCAGCGTTTCGGCGAACAGCCGCGGCAGACGCATGCCGAACAGCATGTTTAGGACCGCGCAGCACAGCGGCAGCAGGGGGATGAGGAAGAGCAGGGTCTGGTTCATCCGCGCAACCCGTCGAATCTGTCGGCTTCCAGGGTGCCGCGTCGGCGGCGCAGGTAGACCACCATGGCCAGGGAGATGGCGACCTCGGCCGAGGTCATCGCCATCAGGAAGACGACGAACACCTGGCCGTCGACCTGCCGCCAGTAGGCCGAACCGCCGACCAGCGCCACCGCTGCGGCGTTGAGCATGATCTCGACACCGATCAGGATCATGATCAGGTTGCGACGCGCCAGAACGCATCCCAGTCCCATCACGAAGAGGATGGCGGCGAAAATCAGCACGTGGGCGAACGGCACGATCATGACGACTGCTCCCCCCGTTTGCGCGGCTCGCCCTTGCCGACGTAGTAGGCCCCGACTGCGGCGAACAGGAGCTGGAAGGAGACCACCTGCACCGCCAGGGCGTAGCGGTCGAAGAGCACCGTGCCGAAATCGCGAGGGCTGACGTGATAAGCCGGGCCGCTCCCCACCGCGGAGGGATCCTGGATGATCAGCAGCACCGTGCAGGCGAGGGTGACCAGAGAGAGCAGCAACACCGGCACCCAGCGGCGTCGGTCGACGGTCAGCGGTTTGCCGCCGGTGGCCAGTTCCAGCATCATGATGATGAAGAGGAACAGAACCATGACCGCGCCGGCGTAGATGATCATCTCCCAGGCCGCCACCAGCGGCGCGCCGAACAGGTAGAAGATCAGCGCCAGGTCGAAAAAGGCGTGGACCAGATAGATCACCGCGTGCACCGGGCTGGTGCGGGTGATGCACAGCAGCGTCGCCGTCAGGGTCGCCGCCGCCAGCAGGTAGAAAACCACGCTTCCGATCATGTCACGGCACCAGCGCCCCGGGGTCGACGGGGCCGTATTCGTCGGCGTTGCCGCCGCGCGGGTTGACCACGCCGATGCCGGCGTGGCGGTAGAAGTTGTAGTCGTTGTCCTTACCGCCGTCGCCGATCAGAAGGTCTTCCTTTTCATAGACCAGGGAGAGCGGGTCGCGCTTGCAGATCTCGTACTCCGGCGACATCTGGATTGCCAGGGTCGGGCAGGCCTCGGCACAGAGCCCGCAGAAGATGCAGCGGGCGAAGTTGATGCGGAACCACGCCGCGTAGCGCCGGCCGTCCGGAGCTTCGGCGGCCTGCATGGAGATGCAGTCGACCGGGCAGGCTGCCGAACAGAGATGGCAGGCGACGCAGCGCTCCCCCCCGTCCGGATCGCGGGTCAGCACCATGCGTGCCCGGTAGCGCGGCGCCGGCGTGCGCCGCTCCTCGGGGTACTGGATGGTGGTCGGCTTCCTGAACAGGTAGCTGAACGTCACCGCATACGCCTGGAGAGTGCCTTTGATGTCGCGCCAGAGGTTCATGGGCCCACCGCCAGCATCACCGCCCCGGTGATCAACACGTTGGTCAGCGCCACCGGGATCAGGAACTTCCAGCCGAAGTGCATCAGCTGGTCGTAGCGCAGGCGCGGCAGGGTGCCGCGCGTCCAGATGAAGCAGAAGGCCACCGCCAGCACCTTCAGGGAGAACCAGACGATCGGCGGCAGCAGCGGTCCGTGCCAGCCACCGAGAAAAAGGACGGTGACCATCGAGCCGAGGATGATGACGTTGATGTACTCGCCGACGAAGAACAGCCCGAAGCGCATCCCCGAGTACTCGGTATGGTAGCCGGCGACGATCTCGTTCTCCCCTTCCGGCAGGTCGAAGGGGGTGCGCTTCGACTCGGCCATGACGCTGATCATGAAGATCACGAAGGCCAGTGGATGACGCAGCATGTTCGGCCAGTCGGCCTGGGAGACGACGATCTCGGTCAGCGAAAACGACTTGGCGGTTAAAACCACCGGCACTACCGCCAGTCCCATCGACAGTTCGTAGGAGATCAGCTGGGCCAGGCCGCGGATCGCGCCGAGCAGGGCATATTTCGAGTTGGAGGCCCATCCGCCCAGGGCGATGCTGTAGACCGCCAGCGAGGAGAGGCCGAGAAAATAGAGCAGGCCGATGTTGAGGTCGCAGACCACCATCGGAATGGTGCGGCCGAACAGGGTGATCGGCGGCGAGAACGGCACCACCGCAAAGCTCAGCAGGGCAATCAGCGAGGCCATCCCCGGAGCGATCAGGAACATGATCCGGTCGGCCTTGGCCGGCACCAGATCTTCCTTGGTGAGGAGCTTGATGACGTCGGCCATCGGCTGCATCAGACCGAAGGGGCCGACCCGGTTGGGACCGTAGCGCAGCTGCATGCGGCCGAGGACCTTGCGTTCGGCCAGCACCATATAGGCCGCCAGCCCCAACACCGCGGCGAAGACCAGGATGAGCTTGACCAGAATCAGGATGCTGGTGATCAGCAGTTCGGTCATCCCGGCGTCTCCCGATCGAGCTGGTAATGCGGCAGTCCCGGTGTCGTCGTCAGGCGGATGCCCGGGGCATCGGGGGCCAGGTCGGCCAGCGGCGCAAAGCGGGGATCGGCGTCGGCAATCTCCCGACGCAGCACGGACAGTTCTTCAGAGCGGCCGAGCAGTCGGGCCAGGATGCGCCAGGCCGGCCATGGTTCACTCCCTGGTGTTTCCAGGAAAAACTCCCGCGGCGGGTAGCTGTCCGGGCTGGTTGCGCGCAGTGGCAGCCCCGGCTCCATGACCCGGGCGAAGGCCTGCAACCGCCCTTCGTTGTTGACGAAGGCCCCGTCGCTCTCGACCCAGGTACTGGTCGGCAGGAAAATGTCCGCATTGAGGGCGGCGTGAGTCGGCAGGGCATCCAGCGTCACCAGCAGCTCGAGACGGTCGAGGGCTGTCCGGGCTCGCGCGGGATTGCGGGCGTCGCGGCACGGATCGGTCTCCAGGCAGATCAGCGCATGGATCCGTCCTTCGTCGATACCGTCGAGCAGCATGTCGAAGTTCGGCCCCCGTCCGGCCAGCATTGCGCCGCCATAGCTGTTCGGCCCATTC
Source organism: Desulfuromonas sp. (assembly GCA_012026975.1). Classification (GTDB taxonomy): domain Bacteria; phylum Desulfobacterota; class Desulfuromonadia; order Desulfuromonadales; family BM103; genus VAUL01. The sequence continues at coordinate 60,615 of VEPG01000072.1, forward strand.
AACAGAAGCATGGCGCCCATAGGTCTCTCCGCGGTCGACAGTGCTTCGACGGTTTCGAAGAGGGTATTGACGCCGCGGCTGCCGAGCAGTTCCGGACCGCCGGCCATGACCGGCCGCTGTGCAGCGGCCAGGCGGTCGCGCAGCTCTTTCAGCGCGTCCCGCAGCTCTGCCGCCAGGGCGTCTGCCGAGCCTCCGGCGAGGCAGCGCAGGGCGTCGTCGAGTTGATCGGCGGAGACGGGGAGGTGGCTGCACCGGCACGGCAGATCAATCGGCTTTGGACCGATGACCACGACCCCGCCGCCGGCGCGCACCGCCTGACGGACCGCCAGGGCCAGCATTGGCCCCTCGCTCAGAGGATCGGTGCCGACCAGCACCACCAGATCGCTGTGGCGGATATCGTTCAGGCTGCGGGCCTGATGTTCAAGGTGCGCCTCGGTGATGCGCGCAGCGCGGTCCTGCTCGGCATGCGCGTCGAACACCAGGCGGGTGGTGCCGAGGTCCCGCGCCCAGTCGTGCAACAGGGTGTTGGCCTCGAGGCTGGCGCGTGGGGAACCGAGCAGGGCGACGCTTTGCGGCCCGTACTTGGCGATGACCGCCGCAACGCGCTCCCGCAGCGTGTCGATGGCGGTTTCCATGGCCACCTGTGCGCCGTCGACGCGCGGCCGGCGGGGACGCTGCGGATCGTTGGTCGCGCCATTGCCGAAGCGGCCGCGGTCGCAGATGAAAAAGCCGTTGACCTCGCGGTTGATCCCGGCGCGTACGCGCTGCACCTCGCGGAAGCGGGCGCCGGGAACCGTGGCGCACCCCAGGCTGCACAGGGGACAGATCGACGGCGCCTCCTGCAAATCCCAGGGCCGGCTTCTGAAACGAAAGGTCTTGTCGGTGAAGACCCCGGTCGGGCAGACGTCGACCAGGTTGCCGGAGAACGGGCTCTCCAGCTGGCCGTCGCGCACCCGCCCGAAATAGACGCGGTCACGCGAACCGAACACGCCGAAATCAAGACCGCCGCAGTAGTCGCGGTAGGTGCGCACGCAGCGGTAGCAGGCGATGCAGCGGTTCATCTCGTGGGCGATGTACGGGCCGAGATCCTGGTTGTCGTAGGTGCGTTTTTTGCCGGTGTAGCGGCGGTTGCCGTGGCCGCCGGCGATGGTCATCTCCTGCAGCTGGCACTCCCCCCCCTCGTCGCAGACCGGGCAGTCGTGGGGGTGGTTGGTCATCAGCCATTCGATCACGTGGCCGCGCAGCTCCACCGCCTCGGGATCGAGGGTCGAGACGACCATGCCGTCCCTGGCCTTGACCATGCACGCCATCTGAATCCCCGAGACCTTGCCGTCGCTGATGCGCATGGCGCACAGCCGGCACGCCCCGACCGCCCCGAGCGCTTCGTGATAGCAGAAGTGCGGGATGACGATATCGAGGGCGCGCGCCGCCTCGAGGACATTGGTCCCCTCGGGCACGGTCACTTCAAGGTTGTCGATGGTCAGAGTCGGCATAGGTTCTTTATTGCCCGGGGCTTAATGGGGCGCCGTGATTCTTCCGATTTCGGTAAGGCGCTTCAGCACCTGCCGGGAGATATCAAGGTGATCGGCGTGGGCAACCCCGATGCTTTTGCCCAGTTTTCTCAACGCCAGCCTGTTTTCAGCGAGAAGTTGATTCATTGCAACGGACATGCTCCCTTTCGGGTCGTCGGCACAAATCCGTGGTGGTACGATGGAGACGAACGAGGCGCAGGTCATCGGCCGGACCTCATAAACCTGGCAGCGATCATTGTCCAAAAGCGCGCATGGAATCTTCATTTGCATGAAAGTGTCTGCTGCGCAACTGCCGGATTCACTTTTGTCTTCGCAGGCATCGAGCAGTTCCTTGTGATTCCTGAGCTGTTTTTCCCTCTGCCTGGCCCGCTCGATAAAGTGGGCCAAAAGCTTCTCGTTCTGCAACAGGTGCGCGACGATAATGTCAATCTCAGTGTTGCTCACGAAAAAAACATGGTTGCAACAAGAGGCGCAGCCTTCCCTGCAAAAGGGCGATTCGCGCGCGCCCAGTACCGACATTCTCCGGTTGAATTCAGCCAGCAGCAGCTTTGCCCTGGTCAGATAACGCTGAAACAAAAAATCATCGAATTGCCTGCCCCCCATGCCATCCCCCTTCCGTAGGCAACTGATATTGAAAATGAGATCAGAGCTCTAGCGCATTGGGCACCGTCCCCGTTTTATATGATCTTCCAGCTCATCGCCGAACCGCGTCAGCAGCGACCCCACAGGCCCCATCGCCCCTTCGGCGAGGGCACAGAACGATCGGCCGCTGATGTTTTTCACCTGGTCGCGGAGCATGGCGAGCAGCTCAAAGCTGCCGCGCCCGCCCTCGATCTCTTCCAGCAGCCAGACCACGACCTGCAGACCGTCACGGCACGGCGTGCACCAGCCGCAACTCTCGCGGGCAAAAAACCGCGCCAGGTTGAGGGTGGCGGCGACCATGCAGGTCGTCTCGTCGAACACCGTGATCCCGGCGGTGCCGAGGCGGCTCCCCGCCTGCTCCATGTGTACATGGTCGAGCGGGGTATCGAGCTGCGCCGCAGTCAGGAACGGCGTTGATGCCCCGCCCGGCAGGCAGGCCTTGAACGCCCTGCCGCCGCGCACCCCGTTGCCGCACTGCTCGATGACTTCGCGCAGCGAAATGCCCATCGGCAGCTCGAAGCACTCGGTGCGGCTGAGGTGCCCGGACAGCCCGACCAGCAAGGTGCCTGCCCCCTCGGCGGTGCGTGCCAGGCTCCGGTACCACTCGGTGCCGCCGGTGAAAATGTGCGGCACGTTGGCGAAAGTTTCGACGTTGTTGACGTTGGTCGGCTTGCCGAACAGTCCAGACTGCGCCGGGAACGGCGGCTTGCTGCGCGGGTTCGGCCGGCGGCCTTCCAGGCCGTTGATCAGGGCGGTCTCCTCGCCGAGGATGTAGCGCCCGGCGCTGCGGTGGACGTGAAGCTCGAAGCCGAACCCCGCGCCGAGGATATCGGGGCCGAGGTAGCCCTTCGCTTCGGCTTCGGCAATGGCCCGTTCAACGTTCTGCGCGCACTGTTCATAGGCGTAGCGCAGGAACACGTAGCCGTGCGGGATCTGCATGGCGTAAGCCGCGATCGCCATCCCCTCGACCAGCTGATGCGGATCGGCCAGCAGCAGCTGGTGGTCCTTGTAGGTCCCCGGCTCCATCTCGTCGCCATTGGCCAGCAGGTACTTCTCCCCCGGCTGGTCGGCCGGGAAGAACGACCACTTGAGCCCGGTCGGGAAGCCGGCCCCGCCGCGACCGCGCAGATTGGCGGCCTTGACCGCCTCGCGGACTTTCTGCGGGGTCATCTTCAGTGCCGCCCGCAGCCCCTGGTAGCCGCCGCTCGCCTCGTATTCGGCGAGGAAGGCGGCGACCCCCGGGTGGCGGTTCTTGAACAGGACCTGCGGATAGCCGCTCATGCGCCGGTCTCCGTCCGCAGCTGTGCCAGGATCGTATCAACCTTCGCTGCCGTCAGGGAACCGTAGGTGGTCAGGCCGACCATCATCGCCGGGGCCTCGCCGCAGGCGCCCAGGCAGCAGGTCGGCAGCAGGGTGAAGACGCCGTCGGCCGTGGTTTCGCCGAAGCCGATCCCCAGGGTGCGCTGCAGGTGTGTGGCCAGCTCTTCGCCGCCCGCCGCCCAGCAGCAGATCGAATCGCAGATGTGAATCACCCGCTTGCCGACCGGCCGGCGGTAGATCTTGTCGTAGAAGGTGGCGATCTCCTCGACCTCCACCGGCAGCACGCCGAGCAGTTCCGCCACCAGGTCGACCCCGGCGTCCGGCACCCAGCCGTAGTGGCTCTGCACGGCTCGCAGCGCATCGACGATCAGCTCGCGCGGATGCTCGATCGTAGCCGCTTTGGCGCGGAACTCGTCGATCCGGTTCTGTGGCAACAGGTCGTTCATAAAGACATATTCGACGCGGAGACGCGGAGACGCGGAGACGCCAAAACCCCGAGAGGTTTTTTCAAAAACACAAGGTTCTCCAAGATTCTCTCCGCGCCTCTGCGCCTCTGCGTCAATAAAATCATCGATCCAGGTCCGCCAGCACGAAGTCGACCGAACCGAGGATGGTAATCAGGTCGGAGAGCAGCCACCCCCGCGACATGGCCGGCAGCGCCTGTAGGTGCGGGAAGGACGGGGTGCGGATGCGCAGCCGGTAGGGGACACTGTCGCCGTCGCTGACCAGATAGAAGCCGCATTCCCCCTTGCTCGATTCGATGGCCCGGTAGCATTCGCCGCGCGGCGGCGAGATGCCGCGGCTGACGTTGACGAAATGGTGAATCAGCGTCTCGATGTCATTGAGCCCCGCCTGACGCGGCGGGTAGGTGTAGCGGCAGTCGCGGTTGACGTAGGGGCCGTCCGGCATGTCGGCGGCCGCCTGCCTGACGATCTTCAGACTCTCGCGCATCTCCTGCAGACGGACGATGAAGCGGCTGAAGCAGTCGCCGTCGCCGTGGGTCGGGATATTGAAGTCGAAACGCTCGTAACCCGAGTACGGCATCTTCTTGCGCAAATCCCAGGGAATCCCGCAGGCACGCAGATTCGGGCCGGTGATCCCCCAGTCGAGCGCCTGGTCGAGGGTGGTGATGCCGATCCCCTCGGTACGCTTGCGGAAGATCGCCCCGTCGGTCATCAGCTTGTCGAGATCGTCGACGGTGCGGGCGAAGTCGCCGGTAAAGGCATCCACCGTCTCGCGCCAGCCGTCGGGGAGATCGGCCGGCAGGCCGCCGATCCGGAACCACGCCGGGTGCATGCGCCCGCCGGTGATCAGCTCGACGATGTCGAAGATCCGCTCGCGGGCGTCGAAGGCGTAGAAGACCGGGGTCATGGCGCCGACGTCGTGGGCGTAGGTGCCGATCCAGACCAGATGGTTGGCGAGGCGGAACAGCTCGCAGAGCATCACCCGCACCACCTGCGCCCGCTCCGGCACGGTTACGCCGAGCAGCGTCTCCAGCGGGTAGAGGTAGGCCAGGTTGTTCTGCACCCCGGAGATGTAGTCGATCCGGTCGGTGTAGGGGATGTATTGGTTCCAGTGCTGGCGCTCGCCGATCTTCTCGGCACCGCGATGGTGGTAGCCGAGATCGACGTCGATATCCTCGATCTCCTCGCCGTGCAGCTTGAGCACCAGGCGCAGCCCGCCGTGGGTGCCGGGGTGGTGCGGGCCGAGGTTGAGGATCATGGTGTGCTTGTCGGCCCGCAAGGGGCCGGCGGCCGGCTTCAGCGCCCGGGCCGACTCGACAGTGAACGGCGCCATCTCGGTGGCCCGCGACGGATGCTCCTTGCGCAGCGGGTGTCCCTGCCACTGCTCGGCCATGAGGATGCGGCGCAGGTCGGGGTGGCCGGCAAAGCGGATGCCGAACATGTCGAAGGCCTCGCGCTCGTACCAGTTGGCCGAACTCCAGACCTCCGTGGCGGTCGGCGCCTCCGGGTAGTCGCCGCTAAGGGGCACCTTGACCCGCGCGTAGCCCGGTTCGTCGAAAGAGAGCAGGTGGTAGACCAGGGTGAAGGGATGTTCCGGCTGGTGCTGCCGTTCGCGTTCGTCGATGGCGGTCAGATCTTCCAGCCGGCGGAAGCGACGCGGCGCCTGTTCCTTGAGGAAGCGCAGCAAGTTGACGGCATCGCCGGGTTCGGCCCGGAAAGTCGGCATGTCCACGGCTTCGTCCACGCGTACCCGACCGCCAAACCGCTCATGCACCGCGCGCTGCAGGTCGGGGGTTGATGCGGCGAATTCGACCCGCGGCTGCGGCGGCCGCCAGATCTCCCCGCCGCGTTTCCCCCAGAAGTGCGGATGCTGCTGCGAGCTGCCGCGCAGGGGGGTGTTGCCGTAACCGGGGCCGCGCGGATCGCGGCTCTTGCTGAGGCCGTCGATCAGCACCGGGCCGGTGCTCCCCTCGCAGCCGCCCTGCAGGCCGAAGACCTTGCGGGCCGGCCGTTCTTCCCTGGCGATCTTCTCCTGGAGCAGGAGCAGCCCCTGGATGAAGGCCTCCGGGCGCGGCGGGCAGCCGGGGACGTAGACGTCCACCGGCAGGATCTGGTTGACCCCCTGCATGACGCTGTAGACGTCGTACATCCCGCCGGAGTTGGCGCAGCTCCCCATGGCCATCACCCACTTGGGGTTGGCCATCTGTTCGTAGACGCGCAGGATGGCATCGCCCATGCGCTTGAACGGGGTGCCGGAGATGATCATCAGGTCGGCTTCGCGGGGGGAGTTGCGCAGCACCTCGGCGCCGAAGCGGGCGAGGTCGAAGCGCGGGGTCATGCTGGTCATCATCTCGACGAAGCAGCAGGAGAGGCCGAAGAACATCGGCCAGAGGCTGTTCTTGCGCCCCCAGTTGATGGCGTCGTCGAGGGAGGTGAGGATGATGTTGTCGGGGAGGGCGTCGTTCATCCGTCGTTTCCTGTACGCTTGCGTCGGTCGGCGCTGGGGCCCCAGTCGAGCCCCCCCGATTTCCACAGGTGGATCAGGCCGAGGAAGAGGATCAGGATGAAAAAGGCCACCTGGGCGAAGCCGGCCCAGCCGAGCCGGTCGTAGGCCACGGCCCAAGAGACGACGAAGATCATCTCGACGTCGAAGACAATGAAGAAGATCGCCACCAGGTAGAAGGGGACCGGTTCGCTCAGACGGGCCGGTCCGGTCGGTTCGATCCCCGACTCGTAGGCCTCGTCCTTGGCCTTGCCGTGGGTGCGCTGGCCGATTCCCCAGGAGAGGAGCATCAGCAGGCCGACCAGGCCGACGGCGATCACCGTGTACAGCCCCAGCGACAGCAGCGCTTCGAACGATGGCAGGGTCTCGGTCGGCATGGTCGGAAGGCCAGTGATATCCCGGATTAAGAGTGAGCCGGATTCAACTTACACAAAGAGTAATTTTTAGCACATGATTCCCCGTGAACCAAGTGCTATTTGCCGCGTCCGGCGGCGATGGCGGCCCGCGCCAGGGCATCGCAGCGTTCGTTTTCGGCATGGCCGTTATGGCCGCGGACCCAGTGCCATTCGATTTGGTGGCGGCTGCTCAGTTCGACCAGCTGCTCCCACAGGTCGCGGTTGGCTACCGGCTGCTTCTGGCTGTTTTTCCAACCGCGCCGGATCCAGCCGGCGACCCACTCGGTCATCCCCTTCTTGAGGTACTCGGAGTCGGTGGTCAGGATCACGTGGCAGGGGTGCTTCAGCGCCGCCAGTCCGGCGATGGCCGCGCTCAGTTCCATACGGTTGTTGGTGGTCTCCGGTTTGAAGCCGGAGAGTTCCTTTTCGTGCTTGCCGCTGCGCAGGATCGTTCCCCAGCCGCCGGGGCCGGGGTTGCCTGAGCAGGCGCCGTCGGCGAAGATCTCCACGCGTTGCGGTGAGCGGTGGTCGTTGCTGCGGGATTCGGACATCGGGACTCGCCTTCGGGATAAATGGACAATGCCATTAATCGTAATGGCAGCTGCGCCCCGTGTCTACCGCTCCGTGGCCATTTACCCAACAAAAAAGCGCACGAAAAGCTTCGTGCGCCATTGCCTGCCTGATGGGCACAACCTTGTGCCTGGTGATGCGGATACAATTAATACCACAGCACCGATCGTGCCAACCTGGCAAGATCGGGGAATTCCGAACAGATGTGTTTACGGCAATCGGACGATGCCTATTTTGTCGGCGTCGGCCGGCCTGTTTTTTCGACAGACCGGGGAAAACGTCCTTGACAGCCCCCCGCGGATTATTTCATCGTGAGACATCGTTTGTTCTGCAATGATGCCACACCGGAGTGTTCATGATCTGGTTTGTCGCAGGGATGCTGCTGATCGCTTTATCCGGAGTGCCGGGGCTGTTCGCCGACCGGCACGGGCGGGGCGGTGAACGGCTTGCCTGCCTGCTGGTGCTGGCCGGATCGGCAGCTGTGGCCGGCGGGGTGATCATTGCCCTGGCCTCGGGCGCGCCGGCCCTGCTGACACGGCCATGGACGGTGCCCGGCGGAGAGCTGGCCCTGCGGCTCGACCCGCTGGCCGCCCTGTTCATCCTGCCGCTCTGCCTGGTGGTCGGAGGCGGTGCAGTCTACGGCCTCGGCTACTGGCCGCAGCGTGAGCACCCCGGCAACGGCCGGCGCTTCCGGCTCTTCTACGGCCTGCTCGGCGCCTCCATGCTGCTGGTGCTGACCGCCGACAACAGCCTGCTGTTCCTCTTCGCCTGGGAAGTGATGGCGGTCACCGCATTCTTCCTGGTCACCACCGAGCAGGAGCGCGCCGAAGCGCGCCGGGCCGGCTTCATCTACCTGGTGACGGCCCATGCCGGGGCTCTGGCACTGTTTGCCCTGTTCGCCCTGCTGGCACAGGAAACCGGCTCCCTGCACTTCCCGGCCGCGGCCAGCCTGGCCGGCGGCAGCGCCACCCTGCTCTTCCTCCTCGGCCTGTTCGGCTTCGGTTTCAAGGCCGGCCTGATGCCGCTGCACATCTGGCTGCCGATCGCCCACGCCGCCGCCCCCAGCCATGCCTCCGCGCTCCTGTCGGGAATTGTCCTCAAGACCGGAATCTACGGCCTGCTGCGGCTGACCTCGTTCTTTGCCGTCATCCCCCCCTGGTGGGGGTGGACGGTGTTGTTGCTGGGGGTGATCTCCGGGGTGTTCGGGGTCGCCCTGGCCCTGGCCCAGCACGACCTCAAGCGCCTGCTGGCCTATCACAGTGTCGAGAACATCGGCATCATCACCATCGGCATCGGCCTGGCCCTGCTCGGCCGCAGTTTCGGCCTGCCCGAACTGACGCTGCTGGCGATGTCCGGGGCACTGCTGCACGTGGTCAATCACGGCCTGTTCAAATCACTGCTCTTTTACAGTGCGGGATCGGTGGTTCATGCCACCGGCAGCCGCGAGATCGATCACTACGGCGGCCTGCTCCGCCAGCAGCCATGGACGGCGGTCTGTTTTCTGGCTGGGGCCGTGGCGATCTGCGGCCTGCCGCCGTTCAACGGCTTCGTCAGTGAGTGGCTGATCTACCTGGCGGCGTTCGGCGCCAGCCGCGGCGAAGGGCTGAACCTGCGCCTGGCGGTGCTCGCTGCGCCGGCCCTGGCGCTGATCGGCGGGCTGGCGGTGGCCTGCTTCGTCAAGGTGTTCGGTGTAACTTTCCTTGGGGCACCGCGTTCCGCGGCGGCGGCCACCGTCAACCATGATGCCGCGCCAAGCATGCGCGGACCGATGCTGGCCCTGCTGCTGGCCTGCGCCTGGATCGGCCTGCTCCCCGGCACCCTGGCGCCGCTGCTGCAAAGCGCAGTGGCCACCTGGGTGACGCCGGTGAAGGCCGTCAACCTGGCGGCACCGCTGGCGCCGCTGCCGCTGGTCGGCGCGACCGGGTGGGTGCTGCTGATCTATCTTGCCGGACTCGGCTGGTGGCTGCATCGCCGCACCCGGCAGGCGCCGCGCGACGTCTCGACCTGGGGGTGCGGCTATGCCGCGCCGACGCCGCGCATGCAGTACACGGCGTCGTCATTTGCCGACTTGCTGGTCAGCCAGTTCCGGTTCGGACTATGGACCGAGCGTCATGGCGGCAAGGTCAGCGGGATCTTCCCGACGACGCGGGAGTTTGCCAGCCACACGCCCGACGCGGTGCTCGACCGGGTGCTGGTGCCGGGGTTCCGCAGTCTGGCCCGCGGCTGCAGCTGGCTACGCGCCCGCGTCCAGAACGGCCGGGTTCCCACCTACCTGCTGTACGTGGCCCTGACCCTGCTGACTCTGCTGATCGTGACCGCGCGCTGAGGGGAGAAACCGACCGTCATGGAAATGCTGGCCCGCACCGCGCTGCATCTGCTCCTGCTCCTGCTCGTCGCCCCGCTGCTGCAGGGGGTGATCGTCAGGACCAAGGCGTTGTTTGCCGGCCGGGTCGGCGCGCCGCTACTGCAGCCGTATCACGATCTGGCCCGGCTGCTGCGCAAGGAATGCGTAGTCAGCCGTACCACCACCTGGGTTTTCCTGGCCGGGCCGGCGGCCGGGGTGGCCGTACCGATCCTCGCCGCCCTGTTCATGCCGTTCGGCGCGCTCCCCGCCCCGATTGCGTTCACCGGCGACCTGCTGCTCTTCGTCTACCTCTTCGGAGTGGCGCGCTTCTTCACGGTGGCGTCCGCGCTCGACACCGGTTCGAGTTTCGAAGGGATGGGGGGTGCCCGCGAGGTGACCTTCGCCTGTCTGGCCGAGCCGATCGTCCTCTTCTGCCTGATCGTCCTGGCCCGCATCGCCGACGCCCTGTCGCTCACCGCACTGCTCGGTCCGCATCTGGCCGCAACCTGGCGCGGCCCCGCCGGGCTTTCTCTCGGTCTGGTGGTGGTCTGTCTGCTGGTGGTTCTGCTGGTGGAGAATTCGCGCATTCCCTTCGACGACCCGAACACCCACCTGGAACTGACCATGATCCACGAGGTCATGGTCCTCGACCACAGCGGCCCGCCCCTGGCGATGGTGCTTTATGGAGCAGCGCTTAAACTGATGGTGCTCGGCGCGCCGATCGTGCGCCTGCTCCTGCCGGTGAACACCGGTTCCTGGGCGGGGGATGCCCTGGTGTTCCTGGGCGGAATGCTGCTGCTGGCGATGCTGATCGGCGTGATTGAATCGATCATGGCGCGCCTGAGGCTGGTGCGCATCCCGCAGGTGTTGATCGGCACCACCATGCTCTCCGGATTCGCCCTGGTTCTGGTGCTGCGATGACCGAACTGAGCAACCTCTGTCTGCTGCTGGTCATCCTGGTCAACTTCTTCGCGCTGGGAAGTTCCCGGCTCACCGCCTGCATCCAGGCGGTGGCCCTGCAGGGGGCGGTGCTGGCGCTGCTGCCGCTGGCCACGCACGGCCTCTCCAGCCACAGCCTGCTCTTGGCCGGCGGCGCCCTGGCCCTCAAGGGGGTCTTTATCCCCTGGCTGTTGCTGCGGGCGATCCGCGAGGTTCACATCCGCCGCGAGATGGAGCCGCTGATCGGCTTCGTGCCGACACTGCTGCTCGGCGCGCTAGCCACCGCCGGGGCATTCATCTTCGCCGACCTGCTGCCGCTGGTCGAGGCGCACCAGGGGGGATTGTTCATCCCGACCTCCCTGGCGACGCTGTTCTCCGGTTTCCTGCTGCTGATCAGCCGGCGCAAGGCGATCACCCAGGTGGTCGGCTACCTGATCCTGGAGAACGGCATCTTCATCTTCGGTATCCTGCTCGCCGAGGCGATGCCGATGATGGTCGAGGCCGGCGTGCTCCTCGACCTGTTGGTCGGCGTGTTCGTCATGGGGATCGTCCTCGACCAGATCAACCGCGAATTCTCGACGCTCGACACCGAGCAGCTCTCCGCCCTGAAGGAATGAGACGATGCTCGCCGCCCTGATCCTCCTGCCGCTGCTGCTCGTTCCGGTCGCCTGGCTCATCCCTTGGTACCGGGTGCGCTCGTGGCTGCTGCCGGTGGCCGGCGCCAGCCATCTGCTGCTGGTGGTGCTGGCGCTGGGGGGCGTTCCCGATGCCGCGCCCGGCGAGTGGATTGGGCTCGACCCGCTGTCGCGGCTGGTACTGCTGGTTGCCAGCCCGCTTTACTTGGGTTGCGCCCTGTACGCGGTCGACTACCTGGAGATGCGCCGCGAGCGCGGCAACCGGACCATGGTCCCCTGCCTGCTGCTGTTCCTCTCCGCGCTGAGCATGGCGGCGATGTCCCGCCATCTTGGCCTGATGTGGCTGGCGCTGGAGACGACGACCCTGGCCAGCGCGCCGCTGATCTACTTCAATCGCAACCGCCTCTCCATCGAGGCGACCTGGAAGTATCTGCTGATCTGCTCGGTGGGGATCGCCCTGGCCATGCTCGGCCTGCTCTTTTTCGCCTACGCCGCCCTGCGCGGCGGGGTGCCGGTCAGCCTGCTGCTCAGCGATCTGCTGGCCGCTGGTCCGGTTCTCTCCCGTCCCTGGCTGCATGCCGGCTTCGTCCTGCTGCTGGTCGGTTTCGGGACCAAGATGGGGCTCGCCCCGCTGCACGCCTGGAAGCCCGACGCCTACGGCGAGGCACCGGGGTTGGTCGGCGCACTGCTCGCCGGGGGGCTGACCAGCCTGGCGTTTCTCGCCGTGCTGCGGACCCTGCAGGTGATGAACGCCGCCGGCGCCCTGGGAATGGCCCGCCCCCTGCTGCTTGGCCTGGGGCTCCTCTCCCTGCTGCTGGCGGCGCTGTTCATGATGCGCCAGGGCGACTTTAAGCGCATGCTCGCCTACTCCAGCATCGAGCACATGGGGCTGTTGGCGGTGGGGGTCGGCATCGGCGGGCTGGCCACCTTCGGCGCGCTGCTGCACATGATCAACAACTCGTTGGCCAAGGGTTGCCTGTTCCTGAGCGCCGGCAACATCCACCGGGCCTTTGCCAGCAAGCGCCTTGCCGACGTGCGCGGGGCTCTGGTCGCCCTGCCGTTCTCCGGGGCGCTCTTCCTCACGGCCTTCCTGGCGGTGACCGGTACGCCGCCCTTCGGCATTTTCCTGAGCGAATTCACCATTCTGCGCGGAATTTTCGGCGCCGGCCGGCTCTGGGTCGGCCTGGCGGTGCTGGTGCTGCTGGCCACCGTGTTCATCGGCATGGGCGCCTCGGTACTTGCCGTCTCCCAGGGGGAGCCGACCGAGCGCGACATGGCCTTCACCGACCGCTTCCTGCTGGTGGCACCACCGTTGCTGCTGCTGCTGGCCGTCCTGTTCCTCGGTCTGTACATCCCCGAGTCGCTGCGCCTGCTGCTCGAACAGGCGCAGGCACTGGTCGAGGGCGGGGCATGAGCCCGCTGCGTGCCGCAGTCCCGCTGACCAACGGCGGTGCGATCCCGCTGGCCGACCTGCCACTGCTCGGCCGGGGGCATTTCACCGGGGCGCTGCTCGCCGAGGTGGCCGAAGGCGCCCGCGTGGCTGCCTACTTTGCCGCCCCCGCCGGTCGCGTCCTGGAGTTGTACGCCATTCTGGCCCGCGATGCGCATAGCGATCTGGCGGTCCTGCGTACCGAGATCGGCAGCGACTATCCCTCGCTGGCGTCACGCTGCCCCGAACTGCAGCTGTTCGAGCGCGAGATTGCCGAACAGTACGGCAGTATTCCGACCGCGCATCCCTGGTTCAAGCCGGTCCGGTTTCACCGCAGCTGGAACGGCCGGGACGCATGGGGACGTGGTGCGGAGCGGCCGCAGCCGGCGGTGCAGGAATTCTATCGAGTGGAAGGGGAGGAGATCCATGAGGTGGCGGTCGGCCCGGTGCATGCCGGGGTGATCGAGCCGGGACATTTCCGCTTCCAGTGCCACGGCGAACTGGTCATGCACCTGGAGATCGCTCTCGGCTACCAGCACCGCGATGTCGAGCGGCTGCTCCTCGGCGGGCCGCATCCGGCCACCCCCCACCAACTCGAAACGGTCGCCGGCGACACCAGTATCGGCCATGCCACGGCCTGGAGCCATGTCAGCGAGGCCCTGGGCGGCGGCAGTGTGCCGCCGCGGGGCGAGGCGCTGCGGCTGGTGGCCCTGGAACTGGAGCGACTCGCCAACCACGTCGGCGATATCGGCGCCCTGGCCGGCGACGTCGGCTTTCTCCCCACCGCGGCCTTTTGCGGCCGGCTGCGCGGCGATTACCTGAATGCTACCGCCGTTCTGTGCGGCAGCCGCTTCGGCCGCGGCCTGGTGCGCCCCGGCGGCGTGGCCGCCGAGTTGAGTGACGAACAGGCCGCCACCCTGCGCGAGCGCCTGGCGACCGTGGCTCGCGACACCCGCGGTGCCTTGGAGCTGTTCTTCGACACGCCGTCGGTGCTCGCCCGCCTCGAGGGGACCGGGCATGTCGCCGTCGAGGATGCCGCCGCGGTCGGCCTGGTCGGCGTGGCGGCCCGCGCCTGCGGCCTGGTGCGCGATGCGCGCAAGCACCATCCGCTGGGAGGCTACCGTACGGCCGGGATCGAACCCGCCGTCAAATGGGGCGGCGATGTCTTCGCCCGGGCCGCGGTCCGGCAGAGGGAGATCGACGACTCGCTGGCCCTGGTCGACCGCACCCTGGCTGCTCTGCCACCGGGACCGGTGCGGGCGGAAAACGGGAGCCCGCGGCCCAAATCGCTGGCGGTCGCCCTGGTGGAAGGGTGGCGGGGGGAGGTCGTTCATGCCGCCCTGACCGATGCTGCCGGCCGCTTCTCCCGCTACAAGATCGTCGATCCGTCGTTCCGCAACTGGACCGGGTTGGCGCTGGCGCTGCGCGGCGAGCAGATCTCCGACTTTCCGCTGTGCAACAAGAGTTTCAACCTGTCGTATTGCGGATTTGACCTATGAGACGACGGTCATCGCCATGCTGAAGATTCTCCATGAACGCCTTCGTCAGGGGCACCGCACCGCCAGCTATCCCAGCGAGGCACCGGTGCTCCCCGAGCGTTTCCGCGGCGCCCCGCGGATCGTCCCGGAACGTTGCCGCGAAGGCTGCGGCGACTGCCTCGATGCCTGTCCGTTCGGGGCCATCGAAGGCACCGCCGGCGGTCCACGGCTCGACCTCGGCCGCTGCATCTTCTGCGGCGCATGCGCCGCCGCCTGCCCGCACGGCGTATTGGAATTCTCCCGCGACCATCGTCTGGCCGCGCGTCGCCGCGAAGACCTGCTCGCCGGTGCCGAAGGGCACCGCCTGGCTTATGCCCTGGACGGGGAGATGCGCCGCCTGTTCGGGCGATCGCTGAAACTGCGCCAGGTTTCGGCGGGGGGGTGCAACGCCTGCGAGGCCGACCTCAACGTCCTCAACACCCTGGTCTTCGACCTGGCCCGCTTCGGCATTCAGTTTGTCGCCTCGCCGCGCCACGCCGACGGCCTGATGGTCACTGGGCCGGTCACCGAGAACATGCGTTTCGCCCTGCTCGAAAGCTACGCCGCGCTCCCCGCGCCGAAACTGGTGATCGCCTCGGGCGCCTGCGCCATCGCCGGTGGCCCGTTCCGCGGTTCTCCCGAATGCCACGACGGCATCGGCGACCTGCTCCCGGTCGACCTCTACATTCCCGGCTGTCCACCGCATCCCTACACCGCCCTCGACGGCCTGCTGCGCCTGCTCGGCCGGCTGTGACACAAAAAGGCCACCTTCGAGAAGGTGGCCTTTCAAGTTGATCCGCCCGAAGCTTAAACCGACGCTTCGGGCGCGTGCTCTTTTGCGACCGCCCGTGCGTCGACGATCACGCAGCCGGCGAGATAATCATGGAATGCCTGGGTCCGTTCGGTGAAAAACATCACCGCGAAGCCCGCCCCAAGCGATACTACCGAGACCAGTTTTCCCCAGTACCTGCCGCTTGCCCGCAAAAAGCCCACGCGATTTCCCTGCGTGTCGGCGACCTTCAGACCGAGCGCCTGCTTCCCCAGCGTGGCCTGCAACGCCGAGCTTTCCATGGCGGCGTAGTAGATCCAGCCGGCGACATACTCCATCCCCGCGAACTGCGTAAACAGGGTGCGGCAGATTACCGCCAGGATGACCAGCACCGGCAGGTCGACAAGGAAAGCCAGCAGTCTTTTCCATGGGGATGCGTATTGCGGCTGGACGGAAGAAGCGTTGCTCATGAATGCCTCCTGAGAAGAAGCGCGGCAGCCCCGTCAAGGGTGGCTGCGGCTGCGCAAAGGAATGGTTGCCACGCAAAGATCTAAATCCGGAGGAATTGCCCGTGAGGATTGGCATTCAACCGGGAATTTTGGCGATATTGTACGGTTTGTCAGGCCATGGAGCCAGTAATTTCGTTGTCGATATAATCATGGCGAAAATATGCAGAATGATGACAGACGCTGAAAGCAAAAAGAAGGCATTGGTCTGTCCGGCTCAGGGCGAGCAGCTGAAGGCAACCGGCGCTGGCATGGTTGGATAAAGCGGAGTCAAGTGTCAATCCATGGTAAACGTGGAATGGGATATGGATCTACTGCAGATAATATTCAACTTGGTCTTGCATTTTTCTGATTTTGTATTTAAATGACTTTATTCACGCTAATTCAAATCTAAAAGGAGAACGCAATGGCAACATTATTGGAAATGGCGGCTGAGATCGTATCAGCTCACGCATCGGCAACCAGCATGAGCAAGGAAGAGCTGATCGCAGAGATCGCCAGCGTCTATCAGGCTCTGGCCGCGCTCGAAAAGGGTGAATCTGTCGCCGCTGAAGTTGCTGCCGAAGAAGCTGGCCCTGCTGTTTCGAAGAAGAAGGCCTTCGGCAAGGACAAGGTGTTCTGCATGATCTGCGGCAAGGGGATGAAGACCCTCTCCCGCCATCTGAAAACCGCTCACGATCTGAAGCCTGGTCAATATCGCAAGCAGTTTGGCATTCCCCGCACCCAATCCCTGGCGGCCAAGAGTTATTCCGAGTCCCGCCGGCAAATGGCCATCGATCGCGGTCTGGGCGACAAGCTGGCTCTGGCTCGCGCCGCGCGGGGGAAGAAGGCTGCCAAGCCCGCGGCTCCGAAGGCCAAGGCCGCGCCGAAGGCGAAAGCCGCCAAGAAGAAGTAATCGGGATAGTCAAGAGGTAATGATCAGGGCCGGGGAGCACCCCCCGGCCTTTTCATTTGCTGGCCATGCCGGGATCACAAAGGAAAAAAGCCCCTCCGCGCGAGCAGAAGGGCTTTTAACTTTTGGTATCCCGTAGCGGATTCGAACCGCTGTCGCCGCCGTGAAAGGGCGGTGTCCTGGGCCGGGCTAGACGAACGGGACCTCGAAGCATCTCAAGTGCCCCGCGGGAAATGTCCCCGCAGATACTGAATTTAAAAGTGGTGAGCCGGGGGGGGATCGAACCCACGACCATCTGATTAAAAGTCAGATGCTCTACCGACTGAGCTACCGGCTCACGGAATTGCTCTTATAGATCCATTTCTCCCGCAGTGTCAACCCTTTTTTCTGCCGGGCTCACGCGAACGGGCTGCTGAGCTGAATCGTCTGGTCGCGGCGCGGGCCGACCGAGATCAGCACGATCGGGCAGCCGCTTAAATCCTCGAGCTTTTTCAGATAACTGCGCGCAGCGGCGGGAAGCTGGTCGTAGCTCTTGGCATCGCAGATATCGCTCTTCCACCCTTCGAACTCCTCGTAGACCGGGTGGCAGTCGCGCAGCACGTCGGGATCGCGCGGGAAATCCTCGAGCAGCTGCCCCTGGTACGAATAGCCGGTGCAGACCTTGATGGCGTCGAAGTCGTTGAGCACATCGAGCTTGGTGATAGCCAGGCCGGTCAGGCCGTTGAGCCGCACCGCCTCGCGCAGTGCCACGGCGTCGAACCAGCCGCAGCGCCGCGGCCGCCCCGTCGTCGCCCCGAACTCATGGCCGGTACTGCGCAGGGTGTCGCCGACCGCGTCGAGCAGTTCGGATGGGAACGGCCCCTCGCCGACGCGCGTGCAGTAGGCTTTGGAGATACCGATGATGGCATCGAGGCTGCGCGGCGCCACGCCGGTGCCGGTGCACACGCCGCCGGCGCAGGTCGATGACGAGGTCACATAGGGGTAGGTGCCGTGGTCGACATCGAGCAGCGTCCCCTGGGCCCCTTCGAAGAGCACGTTGTCGCCGCGCTTGATCGCCTTGGCCAGCAGGGTCGAGCCGCAGCCGACATACTTGGCGATCTGCGCCGCGTACTCGCTGTACTCGGTGAAGATCTCCTCTTCGTTGAGCGGCGTCTCGCCGAAGAACTTCTCGAGGAGGAAGTTCTTCTCCGGCAGGACCTCCTGCAGCTTGCGGCGGAAAACCTGTGGTTTGATCAGATCGCCGAGGCGAATGCCGCGTCGGCCGACCTTGTCCTCGTAGGTTGGGCCGATGCCGCGCCCGGTGGTGCCGATCTTGCGGTTGGGCACCTTCTCGCGGGCGATGTCGATGGCCTTGTGCCAGGGCATGATGATGTGCAGGTTGCTGTCGACCACCAGTTGGCTGTCGTCCTGGAAGTAACCGCGCTTCTTCAGGTTGACGATCTCGCCGAGGAACACCTTCGGGTCGAGGACCACGCCGTTGCCGATGATGCAGCGCTTGCCGGGGTGGAGGATGCCGGAGGGGATCAGGTGCAGGACGACCTTCTCCTCGCCGACCACCAGGGTGTGACCGGCATTGTTGCCCCCCTGATAGCGCACCACCTGCTGTGCGTGCTCGGTGTAGATGTCGACCACCTTGCCTTTGCCTTCGTCGCCCCATTGGGCGCCCACAATGACCACGTTTGCCATGTTTGCTCTCCGTGCAGGATTACAGGCGACACTCCCCGCTCAGCACCGCGTCGAGACTCAGGGAGGTTTCCCGGCCATCGGCGAGGTGCAGGAGGGTGAGCCCGTCGTTCGTTTCGTTCATGATCAGCAGCGTGCGGAAATGCATGCGCCGGGCATAGTCGAGGCTGGCCTCGCGGTCGCGGGCGATGATGTCGCGGGCGACCGAATACCCCTGGCTGCGCAGGGCGGTGGCGAGGCGCTGGGCCGGGGCCTTGTCCGCCGCCGGGCAGAACAGCAGGATGTCGATGCTGTCGTCGGCGCGGCCGTCGAGGGTGCGGTCGAGGGCGAACAGCAGGTTGAACAGGTTGAAGGAAAAGCCGGTGGCCGGAGCCGGGAAGCCGTAGCGGGCGGTCAGGCCGTCGTAGCGGCCGCCGGCGCACACCGCCCGGCCGAAGCCGGTCAGGAACCCCTGGAAGATCACCCCGGTATGGTAGTCGAAGCCACGCAGCTCACCCAGATCGATGGTCAGGTATTCGTCGAGACCGTAAACGCCGAGCACCTCGAGCACGCGGTGCAGGTTATCGAGCGCGCGCTTCGACACGTCGTTACCGACCACCGCCGCAGCCCGGTCAAGGGCGTCGAAACCGCCGAACAGGCGTGGCAGGGTCAGGACTTCCTCGCGTTGGCGGTCGGGAACCGGATGAGCATCGAGCAGTCGCTGCAGGCTGGTGGCGTCCTTGGTGGCAATGGCGGCCCGTAGTTCCATAGCGGCGGCCGGCGGCAGCGGCAGGTTGTCGAGAATGCCACGCAGGACGGCGACCTGGCCGATGTCGATGGTGAATTCCCGTGCTCCGACCGCCAGCAGTCCCTCCACGGCCATGGCAATCATCTCGGCGTCGGCCTCGGGACTCTCCAGGCCGATCAGTTCGACGCCGGCCTGCCAGATTTCACGCTCCTTGCCGAGGCGTTGTTCGGCGTGGCGCAGCACCCGTCCGCTGTAACAGAGGCGGTAGGGGAGCGGCAGATCGTGCAGCCGGGTGGCGGCGATGCGTGCCACCTGCGGGGTGATGTCCGGCGGGAAGGCCACCAGTCGGCCGCTCTGGCGGTCGTCGAAGCGGAAGGTCTTCTCGCGCAGGTCGCCCCCCAGACCGAGTTCAAGGACCGCCAGGTCCTCGAGGGAGGCGGGGATGACCGGGCGGAACCCCCAGCGGGCGAAGACGCCGCGCAGGGTCGTCTGCAGATGCTCGAGTTTGGCCGCCTTGACCGGCAGGAAATCCTTGACGCCGGTCGGTAGGCGGGTCCCGATCGGCCCGGTTGTCGGCAATTCGCGGTTCACAGTTCGATCTGGCGGACGGCCAGAATGCTCGGATGCGTGCGCAGCTCTTCAAGTTGCGCGTCGGGAATCCGGCTGTCGATATTGACGATCGAGATCGCCTTGCCGTTGATCTTGTGCCGGGTCAGATTCATCATCGCGATATTGATCCCGGCCTTGCCGAGCACCTGGCCGATAAAGCCGACCATCCCCGGGCGGTCCTCATTGTGCAGCACCAGGATATGCCCTTTCGGCACCGCCTCGACATTGTAGCCGTCGACCCGCACGATGCGGAAATCCTCGTCGCCGAACAGGGCGCCGCAGACGAAATGCTCGCCGTCGCTCCCCTGGACCGTGAGCCGGATCAGGCTGGCGTAGCCTTCGGTGCGCGGGCTCTTGGTTTCGATGATGCGAATGCCGCGCTCGTTGGCCAGGTAGGGAGCATTGATGTAGTTGACCTCGGGGCCAACCATCGGCGTCAGCAACCCCTTGAGCGCCGCGGTGGTCAAGGGCTCGGTCGGGAAGGCGGTTACCGCGCCGGCGAACTCCAGGCGGACCTCGGTCAATTCGCGGGCGTAGAGCTGCACGACGAAGGAGCCGAGGGTTTCGGCCAGGGCGATGTAGGGGCGCAGGGTGTCGAGCAGTTCGGTGCTGATCGACGGCACGTTGACCGCGTTGACGATCACGCCGCGCTGGAGAAAATCGACGATCTGCCGGGCAACCTGCACGGTGACATTGATCTGGGCATCCAGGGTGGCGGTGCGCAGATGGGGGGTGCAGATCACCTGATCGAGAGGCAGCAGAGGGTTGTCGGACTCCGGCGGCTCCTTGGCAAAGACGTCGATGGCCGCTCCCGCGACCCGGCCGCTGCGGATTGCCTCGGCCAGCGCCACTTCGTCGCCCAGCCCGCCGGTGGCGCTGTTGACGATCCGGCAGCCGGGCTTGACCTGGGCCAGGGTGTCGGTGTTCAGCAGGTTGGCGGTCTCGGGGGTCAACGGTACGTGCAGGGTGATGAAGTCGGCCCGCGCCAGCAATTCATCGAGGCTGACCGGTTCGGCGCCGTACATGCGGATCGTCTCGGCGGCCAGGTAGGGGTCGTGAACGATCGGCAGCATCTTCAGGGCCTGAGCCCGTTCGATCACCAGCCGGCCGACCTTGCCGGCGCCGACCACGCCGAGGGTCTTGCCGGTCAGTTCGACACCGAGAAAGCGTTCGCTTTCCCACTGGCCATTCTTGGTGGAGGCACTGGCGGCGGGAATCTGCCGGGCCAGGGCCATGAGCAGGGCGAGGGTATGCTCGGCGGTGGTGGTGGCACTGCCGAAGGGGGAGTGCATGATCACCACCCCCTTGCGGTTGGCCGCGGCCAGATCCATGTTGTCGGTGCCGACCCCGGCCCGGCCGACCACCTTGAGCCGGCGGGCGGCCTGGAAAATCTCTTCGTTGACGAGGGTGCCGCCGCGCACCACCAGGGCATCCGCCTCGGTCACCGCCAGCAGCAGCTGGTCGAAGGAGAGGCCCGGCTGGTAATCGACCACCAGCCCTTCGGCCCGGTCAAAGACCTCAAGCCCCTCGGCGGGGAATCTGTCGGAAATGAGAACTTTCATGCGTCGCCGTCTGGAGAAATGCCGAACACTGTAAACTACAACCCGCCCTCTTTGCTGTCAAGCGCCGCTTGCATTGATCTCTACCGCAGAGAGCGCCGAGGAAGTCCTCAGAAAAACTTTCAGGTATTTTCTCCGGATCTAACAAAAAAGCTTTGATTCTTCTCTGTGTCCTCTGCGGTAAACCTCCTAGTGTCCTGTGCGGCTAATTCTATCCATTCAAATTGTGGTTCTTTCGGTCCCTGGCTGCGTTGCCGCTCCTCGGCGTAGTCCCACTATGCCTGCGTCGCCGCGCCTGGCCAGAAACCGAAATCCCTCACAATTTGTGCAGGGAACTAACCGCACAGGACACTAGCGCCTGTTTTCCGGAAGTCCACGCAGGAAGGCGGTGAGCAGACGTACGCCGACTCCGCTCGCGCCTTTGGGATGACAGGGGCGGGCCTGTTCGATCCAGGCGGTGCCGGCGATGTCGAGGTGCGCCCATTTCAACCCCTTGCTGAACCGTTGCAGGAAGGCCGCGGCGGTGATGGTGCCGGCCGGGCGGCCGCCGGTGTTCTTGACATCGGCGACGTCGCTCTTGATCTGCTGGTCGTAGTCGGCCCACAGCGGCAGTTCCCAGAGCCGCTCGCCGGTCTGCTCGCCGGCGGCCCGCAGCGCCTGCACCAGGGCCGGATCGTTGCCGAGCACGGCAATGGCGTGATGGCCGAGGGCGATGACGCAGGCGCCGGTGAGGGTGGCAATGTCAACGACCAGCCGGGGGTTGACGCGCCTGACATAAGTGATGGCATCGGCCAGGATCAGGCGCCCCTCGGCGTCGGTGTTGAGAACCTCGATGGTCTGCCCGGAAAGGCTGGTCAGGATGTCGCCGGGACGGATGGCACTGCCGGAAGGGAGGTTCTCGACGGCCGGGATCACCCCGACCAGGTTGACCGGCAGTTTCATCAGCGCCGCCGCGAGACAGGTGGCGATCGTTGCCGCGCCGCCGGCCATGTCCATCTTCATCTCATCCATCTTTTCGGCGGGTTTCAGAGAAATGCCGCCGGCGTCGAAGACGACGCCCTTGCCCACCAGGGCGATGGGGGCCGCTCCGGCCTCGCCGCCCTGGTACTCGAGTACGATCAGCCGCGGCTCGCGCACGCTCCCTTGCGCCACGCCGAGCAGCGCCCCGCACCCCTCCCGCTCCAGTTCGTCCCGTCCCAGCACGGTGCAGCGAAACCCGCCGGCGGCCGCGGCGGCGGCAGCCTGTTCCGCCAGGTAGGTGGGAGATTTGACGTTCCCCGGCTCATTGACCAGGTCGCGGGCGAGGGTCACGGCCCGGGCCAGCACCTGGGCCGTGGCCAGCGCGTTTTCCAACTCCGGGCGGTCGGTCCCGCGTGCGCACAGCAAGGTGACGGAGCGCGGGCCCGCGCCTTTTGGCCGGTTCTCTCCGGTGCGGTAGCGATCGAAGCGATAGCCGGCCAGGAGCAGCCCTTCGGTGACGGCTTCGATCCGGGCGGCAGGCGTGGTGCGGGGGAGGTCCAGCAGGGGAAGCGCACAGCTCATCCCGGCGAGATGTTGCCCCTTGAACTGGCCGATGGCGATGCCGGCGGCCTGGCGGAGTTGCTCAAGGCCGGCGTCGCGCCGTGGACCAAGGCCGACCAGCAGAATCCGTTGGGCCGACAGGGTGGCCGGCTGCAGCAGCAGGCTTTCATTGGCCTTGCCGGTGAACTCGCCGCTGCGGCGGGCTTCCCGCAGGCGGCCATCGAGCTGCCGGTCGAGTTCCAGCAACAACGGGTCGCGCCAGCGATCGGCGAAAGCGCCGAGAACCAGGCAGGCGGTCCGGGTTTTCAACGGCTCGGCACAGTGGAGGGTCAGTTGCATGCGCGTGCTCCTTCGTATTGGTCTGTATGAACGTCTGCATAAGTCTGGCGATAGCTGTCGGCGACCGTGGCCAGATACCCCGGCGGCAGGGACAGGCGCCGGCCGAGCAGGGTGGCCACCGCCTCGACGGCTGCCAGCCCGTGCCCCGGCAGGAGCGCCTGCGGGGAACGCCGCCGCAGGATATCTTCGGGGGTGCGGGCCATCTCGAAATCGGCGGCGTAGGCGACTTCCACGCCCAGCAGCGCTCCCGGTGCCACCGGCGCCGCCAGTTCCGGCTCCTGGTCGAGGAGGGCCAGCAGCTGTCCGGTGCGTGCCCCGTAGCGATCGACCAGGCGGTGCAGGGTCCCGGGGTCAAGCCCGTGCCGACGGACAATGGCCGGCGGCTTGCGCAGGAACTCGTCCCACCCCGGCTGTCCGCCCGGCAGGGGGAGCGCGGCGGTGCGTACCGTTCCACGCGGCCGCTCGAGACGGTCCATGACCCGGTCGGCCACTTCAGCGGCCATCGACCGGTAGGTGGTGTATTTGCCGCCGCCGATGGAGATCAGGCCATCCGGGGATTCGAACAGGGCGTGCTCGCGGGAGACGCTGCTTGCGTGGCCGGGGCGGCCGGCGAGCAGCGGCCGGATGCCGGCGAAGGTGCTGACGATGTCACGGCCGGTCAGCCCCGCTCCGGGCAGGTGCCGGCTTGCTTCGGCGAGCAGGTAGTCGATTTCGCCGGCGGTTATGGCCACATCCTCGGGCGGGCCGTTGTCATCGAGATCGGTGGTGCCGATCAACGACAGCTCTCCCCAGGCGATGACGAAGAACATCCGGTCGTCGCGGTCGGCGCTCAGGTAGAGGGCTTCCTCGCCCCCGGCTAGGCGCGGTACCAGCAGATGCGAGCCGCGGGTCGGGCGCAGCCGCGCTGTCCAGTTTCCGGTCAGGGCGCCGACCCGGTCGAGCCAGGGGCCGGTGGCGTTGACCACGACCCTGGCGGCGACTTCCAGCGCTCCCCCGCTTTCCCGCTCTTCGACCACCGCCCCGGCAATCCGTCCGCCGCGGCGCAGCAGGGTGGTCACCCGGGCGTAATTGACCGTGACCGCACCGCTCTCCCGCGCCGCGATGACATTTTCCAGGCAGAGCCGGGCATCGTCCATGCGGCAGTCCCAATAAAGGGCGGCACCGGTCAGCCCGTTGGGATCGAGTAGCGGCTGCCGCCGGCGGGTTTCGTCGGCGGAGAGCATCCGGTGCCGGTGCGTATTGCGCCCGAGGGCGAGCAGGTCATAGAGGGTCAGCCCGGCATCCACCAGGGTGCGGGAGCGCCGCGCGCCGCGGTAGAGCGGGATCACCAGCGGCAGGGGACGCACCAGATGGGGGGCGATCTGCTGCAGGACGAGGCGTTCGCGACACGCCTCGAACACCAGGCCGAGGTCAAGTCGTTCCAGATAGCGCAGCCCGCCGTGGATCAGTTTGGTCGAACGCGACGAGGTACCGCCGGCGAAGTCGTCCTGTTCGACCAGGGCGACCGTCACCCCGCGCATGGCCAGATCGCGGGCGATCCCGGCACCGGTGATGCCGCCGCCGATGATCAGGACATCAAAGCGCTCACCGGTGAGCCGGCCGTTTTCCCTGGGTTTGGGGGTGACGGATGACGGTTTGGTCATAGCTGCATATGCTACCCCGTCTGCCGGCGAGTGGCAATCACCGGCGTGGATCGCGCTTTTAACCTTTTGACATTTGCAGGGAGGCATCTAGACTGTGAAGGCGATGGAATGGTGAGTTTCAGCCCCTACCAACCGGCACGGTTCAGGAGGAAAATCATGCACGACCGACTCTTCTTCAGGCTGGCGGTCATGACCGCTTTCGCCCTGGTTCTGGCAGCCTGCCAGACGGCTGCTCCCCAGGGGGCGGCACAGTTGGAATGCGCCCAGTGGGTTGGCAGCTATGTCGACGGCCAGGGGCACACCGGGCTTCAGGGTCAGGTTGTTCTCAAGGAAACCGGCGCGCCGCTGGCCGGGGCCTTCGTCAACGTCTATCCGGATACCATTTCCAACCTGCTCGGGCCCTCGCAGTTCATTTCGAGCCCGACCGACGAGCAGGGGCGCTATCGGATCGAAGTGCCTTCCGGTGCCTACTATGTGGTGGCCCGCAAGCGGCTCAGCGGTCAGGCGACGGGGCCGCTCGAGCCCGGCGACTTCTACTCCGAGCACCAGCGCATCATGGTCCGGGTCGAAACCGGCAAACTTGCCCAGGTCGATCTGCCGGTGGCGGTCATGAAGGCGCCGATGTTCTTCAAGAGCCGGGTGGTCGATCGCGAGACCACCACCGGGATTCGCGGCGTGCTGGTCGATCAGGCCGGCAAGCCGGTCATGGGCGGTTTTGCCATGGCCTATGCCGATCCCGAGATGAAGCGTCTCCCTGATTTCGCCTCGACCCTCTCTGACGGGGATGGCCATTTCACCATTTATCTCCCCGAAGGCGGCACCTATTTCCTGGCCGCGCGCATTCATGCCTGGGACATGCCCTTGCCGGGCGAACCTTATGGCAAATTCGGCGGGTCGGCGGCCACGCCGGTCACCGTGGCGACCGACCGGTTTGTCGAGGATATCCGCATCGAAATGGCGCCATTCACCGGGCAATACCAGCCGGGAAAAAGCAAAAGACCATTCTAGCCGGGGGGCTTTTTTTAGCCCTTGTGCGCTGTTCGGTCGCAAAAATGTCCAGGTGCAAGGCGCCCGCAGGCTGAGGAGCGAGGCATACCCAACGGTACGCCGCAGCGATGAGGCCAAGGGCAACGCCGCAGACGGGCGTTTTTCATCAGCCCCGATGTCTCAGCGGGTGCCGAAACGGGTGAGCAACTTCCCGAACGATTTGTTGAGGACGTGATCGCGGGGGAGTGAACTGAACACCGGCGGTTTGCGTACGCCGAGGCGGCGCAGTTCGTCGATGATCGGCTGGTAGCGCTGCAGCTTGAGCCCCCGCCGGAAAGCGGCGATCGCCTGGGTCTTCTGCCGGGTCAGCAGGTAGATGCGGCCGAGATGATAGTAATGGCGCGGGTCCGCCGGTTCCTCGGTCAGTGCCTCGCGGCAGAGGGCCAGAGCTTTCTGGTACTGCTGCCGCTCCTTGGCGATGCAGTAGCCGAAGGCCGACCGTACCACGGGAATGTTGCGCAGGGCCGCCGCTCTTTCAAAATGCATCAGGGCGACCAGCGTCTCGCCGTCGGCAAGCGCCTTCTCCCCCCGGGCAATCAGGCTGTAAAGATCCTCATCCATGGTGGTTACAGCATAGCATCATCACGACCGTCGACAACTGTCGGACTACGGAAAACGTGGCCGGCTTTCCAGTTGTCAGAGGGCTGAGAAAATGTTAACGTTTTTCGCGGTCTTTTAATCCGTTCTTGCCGCGAGCCTTGTTCCGATCCGGTTTCGAAAGGGGAGGTGTTCATGCCTACACGTCGCTGGTTGTCGTTAATGTGCGGACTGCTTTGCCTGCTCATCCCGGGGCCAATCAGTGCCGAAGAACTGCTTCGTTATGCCGGTGCCACCACGCTGCAGCGGTCCTTCATGCCGGAAGCCGCCCGCACCTTCCAAGCCGATACCGGAGTGCACATCCAGATCGAGGGGGGCAACACCAACCCCGGCATCAAGGCACTGCTGGCCGGCGAGATCGACATGGCCGGCGCCGGGCGGCATCTTACCGCGGAGGAAAAGAAACAGGGGCTGGTCGAGCATTTTATCGGATGGGACGTTCTGGTGATTGTGGTGCAACGAACCAATCCGGTGGAAAAACTCACCATCGCGCAGTTGCGGGGGATCTTCTCCGGCGAAATCAAAAACTGGAAGGAGGTCGGCGGCAAGGATGAACCGATTGTCGTCGTCACCAGTCCCAAGGGGTCGGGGATGCGGGCTTCCGTGCAGGACCTGGTCCTCAAGGAGAAAGGGTTCACCGCGAACGAAGTGGTGTCCGGCGTGGTCGGCCAGGCCGACCAGCAGGTGGCGATGTTCCCCGCGGCCATTACCGCGGTCAGTCTGAGTATGGTCGACAACAGTCGGGTCAAAACCCTGACCGTGGACGGCGTCGCACCGACCGCGGCCAATGTGGCGGCCGGTCGTTATCTGCTGGCCAAGCCGTTGGCCCTGGTGACGCGCGGCCAACCCAAGGGACAGCTGCAGCGCTTCATTGAGTTCGCCATCAGCGCGCGCGGCCAGGCCATTCTGGCCAAGCAGTTCGTCCCCGCAGCCGAGAAGAAATAGCCGGCTTATATGCTAAATGAGAATTGTTCCAGGATCTGTTGCGAATGAAAATCCGGACCAAGATACTGCTGGCCATGATCTCGGCCTCAAGCGTGCCGATGGTTTTGACCCTGGTTGTTGTCGGCAACATGACAACCTATGACCGGGACCAGTGGCAGACTCTGCTGCTGACCGCTTGCGGCGTCATTGCCCTGACGGTGTTGCTCTCCATTGCCCTGGCCACGGCCATCGTCCGGCCGTTGCGCGAAATGGTCGACAACCTGGGCGAGATTGCCGATGGCGGCGGCGACCTGAGCCGCGAGCTGCCGGTGCGCAGTCGTGACGAGATCGGTGAACTCTCTGAAAGTTTCAACCGTTTTCTGGTGCGTTTGCGCGAGATGGTCGGGCGGCTGAATGTTGCCATCGGCGAACTGGGCAAGGCCAACGAACGCATTCGCAACTCTTCCCACGAAGTCATGGAAGGGGCGGTGCGCCAGTCGCAGGCCCTGGAGAATACGTCGCGGGCCATCGAGGGGATCGACGAGGCGGCCGGCGGCATTGCCGAAAGCACCGGTTATCTGGTCGGTTCCGTCGAGGAGAGCTCGTCGGCGACTCTCGAACTGGGGGCGACCATCGAGGAAATTGCCGGGCAGATGGAGAAGCTCTTCGCCACGGTCGAAGAAGTCTCCAGTTCGATCAACCAGATGTCGGTCGCCAGCCAGGAAGTCTCCGAGAACGTCGGCATCCTCTCCTCCTCGACCGAAGTGACCGTCTCCTCAATGCTGGAGATGGATGCCTCGATCAAAGAGATCGAGGACAATGCCGCACTCACCAGCCAGCTGTCCAGTGCCGCCGCCGAGGATGCCCAGATGGGAAAGCAGGCGGTCGACGAGACGATCCGGGGGATCGAGAGCATCCGCGAAACGGTCGATCGGGCCGGCGAGGCGATCATGGAACTCGGCCGCCAGTCGGGCGCCATCGGCAAGATCCTCACGGTGATCGACGAGGTGGCCGATCAGACCAGCCTGCTCTCCCTGAATGCGGCCATCATCGCGGCCCAGGCCGGTGAGCATGGCCGCGGCTTTGCGGTCGTGGCCGACGAAATCCGCGAGCTGGCCGAGCGCACGGCCATTTCCACCCGCGAGATCGCCACGATCATCGGGACTTTGCAGGAAGGGACGCAGGAGGCGGTTCTCGCCATGAAGGAAGGGAGCGAGCGGGTGCATCTGGAAGTCAGCCGTTCCCGAGGGGCCGGTGCCGCCCTGGAAAAAATCCGGACCAGCACCCTGAAATCGATGGAGCAGGTCAACGGGATTGTGCGGGCCACCCAGGAGCAGTCCCGCGGCAGCCGCCAGGTAACCGATTCGATGAACCAGGTGGCGGCGATGCTCGAACAGATCGCGACCGCCATCACCGAACAGTCCCAGGGGGCCCGGCAGTTGGCCGAAGGGGCCGAGGTCATGCGCGATATCGCCGCCCACGGCAAGCAGAGTACCGGTGAGCAGGCCAAGGGGAGTCGTCAGATCAATCAGAATATGGAGCAGATCCGGCAGATGATCAGCCGGATCGATGCATCGACCAAGGAGCTGACCCAGCGCAGCCGACAGGTGGTCGAAGGGGCGGGGAGCGTGCACAAGGTTGCCGAGAGCAATGCCAGCCGTACCGCCGAGCTCGATCAGGTGGTGGAGACCCTCAGCCGGCTGACCCGTTCGCTGGAAGAGGAGGTCGGGGCCTTCAAGATATGAGCGCCGGCTCCCTGACCCTGACCATTCTCGGGTCGGGTACCAGCACCGGCGTCCCCGTGCTTGGCTGCCGTTGCGCGGTCTGCCGCTCGGAAGCGGCCGAGAACCGGCGGACCCGTTGCAGCGCACTGCTGAGCTGGTCCGGATATAATGTATTGATCGACACCGCTACCGATTTTCGCCAGCAGGCGCTGCGCGAGGGGATCGAGCGGGTCGACGCGGTGCTGTTCAGCCATACGCACGCCGATCACGTGCACGGCATCGATGACCTGCGGACCTTCACCCTCAAGGGCGAGACGATCCCGGTCTACGGTTCGGCGGAGGCAATGGCGACCCTCCAGCGGGTGTTTGCCTACATCTTTACCGACGAGCCGGAAGCTGGCTTCCGGCCGCGGCTGTCACTCAATGTGGTGGACGAGCCGTTCCCGCTGTTCGGCCGGCCGGTGGTTCCCGTGCCGCTCCGGCATGGCCACGCCGCCGCCCTCGGCTACCGGGTCGGCAGCCTCGCCTACCTGACCGACTGCAGCGCCGTCCCGGAGGCGTCGCTGCCGCTCCTGGACGGGGTGGAACTGCTGGTCATCGATGCGCTGCGCTTCACGCCGCATGCCACGCACTTCAACGTGGTCGAGGCGATTGCCATGGCCCGCCGCATCGGGGCCCGCCGGACCTTGCTCACCCACCTCAGCCACGAGGTGGATCATCATCGACACGCGACCGGCCTTCCCGAAGGCGTGGAGTTCGCCTACGATGGACAGACCATAACGTTGCCGTTCCCGGACTGACCGGGACGGCCCAGGTGATCAGCGCACATGCATCAGGAAATCCGGCTGCACGGACATCTTGACGATACCATCGAATACTTTGCCGTGATGGCGGCTCGCGACGCCTATACCCGGTATTTCTTCGAGGCGGCCGGCGAAAATCTGCGCTTCTTCTCTCCCGGCAACGAATTCGTACTCGGGCGTGAGCAGATCGTTCATCGTGGCAACGGCGGCTCCTTCTGCGAGTACATGTTCGGCGTCGATCAGCCGATTGCCGACCTGGCCAAGACCGAGGTGCGCAACCGGCTGGTGCTCTACGGCGTCATCTACAAGGATGAAAACCAGCTTGAATTCACCGGTCAGACCGAAGGGGGCAGCAGCTACGAAAAGCTCTTTTTCGAGGGGAATGCCCTCTACAACTGCTTCTTCTTCCTCACCGGCTCGGTGGCCGGGTCGCTGCGTGAGCAGCAGGAAAACATCGCCCGCCTGCTCGGCAAGACCCTCAAGCGTTCGGAACATGTCGGCCTTGGCGATGATGCCGAACTGCTCGACGAGATCTACAGCCTGCTCGGGCACCGCAGCTCCCTCTACCTGGTCAAGCTGATCCACAAAAAGCACAAGGCCTACCACGACGCGTTCAAGGAACTCTATTTTTCCTACAAGTCGATCCCCGACGAAGAGTTCCAGGCCCTGCAGGAACGTGCCGAAAAATGGGGGATCGACCGCTACCAGCAGGAGCGGATCCGTATCGATGTGATGTACAAGCATCCCGATAACCAGCGGATCGTCGACGAATACAAGAACATCCTGATCGACTGCAATCGCAAGGGGAGCATCAACCAGCCGGAGAATGCCCGGCTGACCCGGCTCAAAACACTGTCGGTGCGCAACAAGATCCCGTCGGCCCTGTTCTACACGATCGACGAGATGCTCAAGCACGACAAGCTGGTCGATCTCGACGAGCAGGACTACCTGGCCGAAACCCGGCAGGTGCTGGAGGGGATCTTCCTTACCGAGGCACAAATCGACGCCAGCATTACCGCCGAAGACATGAAGCTGCTGCTGCATGCCAAGCGCCAGGCTACGGAAAACCGCGACCACACCTTCGAACACATCCTGCTGGAGACCGGCAAGGCCTGTGACGAGAAGATTCACGAAGGGGGCGATCTCGCGCCGCTCGAACACTTTTCCTACATCATCACCTACTTCGACCGCTACGATAATACCTACGCCAACATCAACGAACTGGCGTTCATGGAAAACGTCAAGTACAGCGAGGAGAAGATCCGCAGCCTGCTCGGCAACAAGAAGGAGTTTGACGCCATCGATCCGAGCCTCTGGAAGGGGCTGTTCTTCCAGCAGGTCTTCGAGAACAAATACCTGGGCCAGTTCGGGCGCAAGAAGATCCAGTGCCTTGCCAAGGGGCTGAAAGCCATCGAGGAGAGCCGCCTGGCGGTCCCCGACCTGCTCGGCCAACTGAGGGGCATCGAGGGCGAGGAACATCTCTACAACATCCTGCTCTCGCATGTGAAAGAACGCATCCGCAACTTCTATTCACGCTACAATACCCGCGGCGAGCAGGATGCCCTGCTTGTCGAGATCATCGAGGAGCTGCGCAACAAGGGACTGGTGGTCGAAGAGATCCCGCCGGCGCTGTTCCGCGATGTGGTGGTCAATATCAAGAAGGAGGCGATCTATCTGCACAACCTCCTGCCGAAGATCATTGCCGAACGCGACGTGGCCCTGCGCGAGGATTTCCTCGACAACAGCGGCCTCGACCGTTTCTACGTGGAGGAACTCGAGCGCGAGTACTTCGAGCTCAACAACCTCGACATGGAGGATCTCTACCTGATCCGCAAAGGCTACGCCGCCTGAAGCGCTGCGCAAGCCCCGGTCCTCGCCCCCTATGCTCCCTTCCGCCATCGCCCGGATCCGCAACCTCGGCATCATCTCCCACATCGATGCCGGCAAGACCACCGTCTCCGAACGGTTCCTCTTTTACACCGGGGAAATCCACAAGCTCGGCGAAGTTCATGATGGCGAAGCCACCATGGACTGGATGGACCAGGAGCGGGAGCGCGGCATCACCATCACCGCCACCGCCACCACCTGCCATTGGCGCGACATCGCCATCAACCTGATCGATACCCCCGGCCACATCGACTTCACCATCGAGGTGGAGCGCTCCCTGCGGGCCCTGGATGGCGCGCTGGCCATCTTCAGCGCCGTCGAAGGGGTGCAGCCGCAAAGCGAATCGGTCTGGCGTCAGGCCGATCGTTACCGGGTGCCGCGCATCTGCCTGATCAACAAGATGGACCGGGTCGGTGCCGATTACCGGGCGGTGCTCGCGCAGCTGGAGCGTCGCCTCGGCGCCCGGCCGGTCCTGATGCAGCTGCCGTTCGGCGAGGAGGGGGATTTTGCCGGGGTGGTCGACCTGCTGGAAGAACGGCTGCTGACCTTTACCGAGAACGACCGCGGCTCGACGGTTGAAGACACAGAGGTTCCCACCGACCTGCGGCCGGCGGTAACGGCGGCGCGCGAGCAGTTGCTGGAGGCGGCCGCCGACTGGGACGATGAACTCCTGGCGGAGCTCCTCGACGGGCGCGGCGTCACCGCCGGGCGGGTCCGGGCCGCGCTGCGCAAGGGGGTGCTGGCCTGCGCGCTTTTCCCGGTTTTTCTCGGCACCGCCCTGCGCAACAAGGGGATTCAGCCGGTGCTCGACGCGGTGGCCGATCTGCTCCCCTCGCCCCTCGATCCGCCGCCGGTCCAGGCCCACCGGGGCGATGGCCAGGGCGACGAGGCGCTGCCCTGCGACCCGCGCGGGCCGTTGTGCGCCCTGGCCTTCAAGGTGCAGGCCGACGAAGGGCGCAAGCTGACCTACTTGCGTCTTTATTCGGGGCGGCTGACGGCCGGCGATCCGGTCTGCAATGCGACTCGCGGCGGCAGCGAGCGGGCGGCCAGGCTGTTCCGCATGCATGCCCACAAGCGCGAGCGGATCGACGAGGCCGTTGCCGGGGAGATCGTGGCGGTGGCCGGCTTGAAGGATGTGCTGACCGGCGATACGCTCTGCTCCCCCGACCGGCCGCTGCGGCTGGCCGGGCTGAACATCCCCGAGCCGGTGGTGTCCCTGGCGGTCGAGCCGAAGCGGGTGCAGGACCGGGAGCGGCTGCTGCCGGCGCTGGAAAAGCTGCTCTGGGAAGATCCGACGGTGCGTCTGAAGGAGGATGCGGAAACCGGCCAGACGGTGCTGACCGGGATGGGGGAGCTGCATCTCGAGGTGCTGCTGACCCGCCTGGCGCGGGAGTTCGGGGTGGAAGTCAACGCCGGTCAGCCGCAGGTGGTGCTGCGTGAAACCATTACCCGCGAGGCCGTTCACCAGGAGCTGTTCGAGCGCGAACTGGACGGGCGGGCGCAACGTGGCGAGGTCAGCCTGCGGCTGATCCCGCTGGCTCGCGGCGAAGGGGTGCGCGTCGAACTGGCCGGAATTGCCGGCAGCCTGCCGGCGGAAATCCTCGCGGCCCTGGAGGAAACGCTGCGGCAGGGGGCGCAGGTCGGGCCGCTGGCCGGTTTCCCGCTGGTCGATCTGGCCGTCGAGGTCACGGAGGTGCCGTACCTCGCCGGATCGACCACCCTGCTCGGGGTGCGGGCCGCCGCCCAGCGCGGCCTGGCGCTGGCGGTGCGTGCCGCCGGGCCGACGCTGCTCGAACCGGTCATGGCCCTGGAGGTCACCGCGCCGTCCGAGTATTCCGGGCGGGTGCTCGGCGGCCTGCAGCAGAAGCACGGTCGCGTCGAGGGGCTGGAGAGCCGGGAGGTTTACGATGTGGTCCGGGCCACCGTCCCTCTGGCCGGGATGTTCGGCTACATGACCGAGCTGCGCAGCGCCACCCAGGGGCGCGGCTCCTTCACCATGGCCTTCAGCCACTACGATCAGGCGCCGCCGGCGATGCTGGCGCGGTTCGGGCTAAATCCGTAAGGAGTGAGGATTTTTCAGGTCGCCAGTCCTGCCAGTTCGCGCTGTGAATATTCGATGCCGAGCAGGGTGATGTCGTCCTGCGGAGGGACTTTCCCGGCAAAGCGGCGCTGGCTCGCCAGGACCTCCCGGCAGACGTGGTCCAGATCGCGGTCCGCCTGGGCATGCAGATCCGCCACCAGCCGCGCCTCGCCATAGAGCGTACCGCTGCTGTCGGTCTGTTCGGTCAGGCCGTCGGTGTACAGAAACAGACGGTCCCCCTCGTGCAACTGCACTTCCCCCCCGTCGTTTTCCTCCCGGTGATTCAGGCCGATGAGCGGCCCGCCGTTGTCGAGACGCTCCATCGAACCGTCGCTGCGCAGCAGCAGCGGCGGCGGATGGCCGGCGTTGCCGTAGCGCACCCGCCCGGTATGGGGGTTGAGCAGGAGGAAGGTGATGGTGAAAAACTCCTCGAAGCGTTCGAAGGGGTATTCGGCATCCAGTTCGGCCAGCACCTCGTGCGGCGAGGTGATCCGGTAATAGGGCCGGTAGCCGAGCGGGCGCTTCAGCAGCCGGCCGGTGGTCGGCGACAGGCTCTGGTGCACCGCGACGCTGACCATCGCCGAAGCCAGGCCGTGACCGCTGACGTCGATCAGGTAGGTCATGATCGTCTGCTCGTCGAGCGGGGCGATGTTGAACAGATCGCCGCCGACCTTCTTGTACGGGGCGAAACGCCAGGCATAGTGCAATTGATTATATGCGGGGGGGCTCTTGGGAATGAGGCTGCGCTGGATGTGCGCCGCCGACTGCAGGGCGTCGGTCAGCTCCTGTTCGCGAGCGGCCAGCTGTTGGCGGAGAGCCTGCAGTTCGAGATGCAGCTGGCGGATGGTCGACCGGTCGTGCGGACACATTTCTCAAGTATTCCCGAAAGCCGCGGCCAAGGCAAGCGTCTGTCTTTGACCTGAAGGGCGGAGCCGGCTATACTCGATCTGAGTAAACAGACTACACGGAGCCGCCCAATGGAAACTTTCTCCACGCGCATCGACGAACTGATTGCCAAAATCCGTGGTTTCGGCAAGGAAAACCTGGCCGACATCCTGCACGCTCTCGGTGAAGCCGTGCCGCTGATCACCCGGCAGAGCCGCTGCCGCCTGTATCTCGAAGACCTGACCAGCGGCACCCTCAACTGCATGATGGCCACCGGCCGCCAGGCCGCCGCGGCCCGCCAGCATGCCTTTCCGCTCACCGATCCGGATTTTCTGGTGTCGCGGGTGTTCATCTCCCAGGAGACCACGGAATTCGAGGACCCCGCCGAACTCCCCCCGCAGGCGCGCGAAGTGGCGGAACGTTTTTCGATCCAGACCTCCTATCAGCTGCCGCTGTTGCATCGCGGCCGGGCGGTCGGGGTCCTGTGCATCGACGGCAGCCGGCGCGGGCAACTCCCCGACCAGCCGCGCCGGCGGGCGCTCAAGCAGTTCCTGGCCGAAGTGGTGCCGGTGCTCGACCAGGCGCGCAAGCACCATCAGCAGCTGGTCCTGGCCCGGCGCATCGACGAGGCGAAGAAGACCGAGGCAGCCCGCACCATGGTGCACTCCGCCGTCCGCCTCATCGACCACCTGGCGCTGGCTTCCGTCCTGGTGCCGCCGCGCAACGGCCAGGGGCTGGAAGTCCTGGCGGCCTACGCCGAAGACCGCAAGATCCAGCAGCTCTACGAACAGGAAGGGCTGGTCGATCTGGAAACCGGCCGCTCGCTGCTGTCGCGCTACATCCGCAGCGACGGGGTCATCTTCGACGATACCCTGCTGACCCCTCTCTACATCCCCGACCTGCGCACCGAGATTCTGCAGAAACGCTTCCTCACCGAAGCGATCGGCCTGACCTCGCTCTATGCCGTGCCCCGCTATGACCCGATCACCCGGCGGATCATCTGCCTGGTCAACTATTTTACCCGCGATTACGAATTCAACGATTTCGAGCGCGGCCTGCTCGAGGCGCACGCCGAGATGGCCCAACGGGTCATCCAGGAGATCGGCGACGAACACGTTGAGATCCAGGTCCTTTCCGAGATCAACGATCTGCTCCAGGAGAGTTTCGAGGGGGTGCAGCCCTTTCTCAACCGGGTATTGGCCAAGGCCACCGAACTGATCGGCGCTGATACCGGCAGCATCGCCCTGGTGCAGGAGCGCGACGGCGAGCCGTGGCTGTTGGTCGAGGAGCCGGACGGCACCCTGGTCGGCGCCAAGAGCAAAGAGTGGCTGAAGAAGAACATCCCGCCGATCCGCATCGGCGGTCCGGAACTGCCGCGCCAGCTGCGCAGCCTCTCCGGCTACGCGGCTTTTTCCCGGCAGCCGTGCGTGGTGGCCGACACCTTGGTGGAATCCGCCGGTGAGGGCTTCTACCTGTTGGTCACCGAAGCGATCCGCAGTGAAATCGCCGTACCGGTTTGCGCCGAGGATCAGGTGCTGGCCGTCGTTTGCCTGAGCAGCCAGACACCCCGCTATTTTACCGAGGAGCACCAACGCATCCTGCAAATCATCGTGCAGATGATCGCCAGACACCTGGCCGGCCTGCTGCAGATCGAGCGGCTCACCGGCGAAGTGCAGCGCCTGCGTTCGGATGTCACCTATCGCGACCCGAAGATCTCCTCCTACCGGTTGGGAAACATTATCGGCAACTCGGCCAAGGCGCGGGAGATCATCAACTCCGTGGAAACGATCGCGCCACCGTTGTTCAACCGCATTATCATGTGGCAGCGCAGCGACCCCAGGGAAGCCGTTCTCGGCCTGCCGACCATCCTGATTACCGGCGATACCGGCAGCGGCAAGGAGTTCCTGTTCAACAACATCTATTCGCGGCTCAACGAAATGTATCGCGAGCAGGTCGGCGGTCACGGCGAGTTGCCGGTGACCAAGAGCAACATTGCCGCCTACAGCGGGGAGTTGACCTATTCCGAACTGTTCGGCCACAAGCGCGGCGCCTTTACCGGGGCGCACCTCGACCGCCGCGGCATTCTCGAGGAGGCCAACGGCGGGGTGGTGTTCCTCGATGAGATCGGCGATGCCGATCCGAAGACCCAGGTCCAGCTGCTGCGTTTTCTCGACAACGGGGGGTTCGTGCGACTCGGCGAAAACCAGACCCGCTATGCGCGAGTGCTGCTGGTCGCCGCCACCAACCGCGACCTGAGAAGACAGATCCAGACGGGGCATTTCCGCGAGGATCTTTTCCACCGGCTGTCGGAACTGACCATTGACGTGCCATCGCTCAACGAACGGCGCGAGGACATCCCCGACCTCGCGGTCCACTTCCTCGGCCAGCTCTATCGCATCTACCGGCGCGCCAACGAGCCGGCAGACCAGGTGCCGGCGATCAGCCGCGAGGCGCAGGAATTGCTGGCCGGCCATGATTACACCGGCAATATCCGTGAACTGCGCTCAATCCTGTTGCGCGCCCTGCTCTTTCGGCGCGGCCGGGCGGTGACCGTCGAGGACGTGCGCCGGGCGATCACCGGGATCGGCAGCGCCCCCGCGCCGCTGCCGGCATTCGCCGCGGCGACGCCGCCGGAACTGCGGCTGCTTGATGCGCTGCGTACCGGCGAGGGGAACTTCTGGACGCTGGTCCATCAGCCCTTTACCGAAAAGCAGCTGACCAAGGATACGGTTCGCTCCCTGGTTTCGGCCGTCCGCCGCAACGGGGCGCGCAACATGCCGGAAATCGCCGTCGCCCTCAAGGCCTGCGATCCGCGCAGCGCCGATGCCGAGGAACAGCGCCGCTTTTTCAAATTCAAGAACTTTCTCTACAAGACGGTGCGGGTGTGAGGGGTTTTCCCCGGGTTCGGCCTGATGACGCAAAAACGTCAGGACCTCTGGCGAAAAAACGCTCAACACAGCCTGGCACAGCGATGATTTCGGGAAAGGACTGGTTGCCTGCCGCCTTGACGGCAGCGGATAAAGTGCGATTTGTCAGCAGGTTGCGCCTCAGAGAAAATGATTGCAGGGTGGCTTTCCAGGGAGCCGGCATATCAGGTATGTTTTATGCACAATTAATATCTTGAATATCTCCGAAATTGGCAAAGCCGGTGCGAGCCGGTGACGCAAAGCCACGGGTCCCACGCGGACAGCCGGGTTGCCGAAGAGAAACGCGAGCCAGGGCAAGACCTATCGTGCTCATCTTCGGTATTTCGAAGATGAGTATTTTTATGCGTCGCGGGTGCCTGGTCCGGGGGGAAAGGGGCTTCGAGAATGAAACTTAAAATTCTCGTGTTTGATCCCGAGCACAGTCTGCGGGAACTGCTCCGGACCTATCTGAACAGGCAGGGGCACGAGGTTCATGCCTTCCGTGATCCCACGGTATGCCCGCTCTACCGCAACCTGCTGGACGAACAGTGCTGCTGTCCGCAGGAGCGCCCTTGTGCCGATGCCGTCCTTATCGATATCGGAATGCCGAACATCGATGCCCTCGACTTTCTGAGGTTGCAGCGGCGGCGAGGATGCAAGGCGCTTGACGCGAACAAGGCAGTGATGAGCGCGAGTATGACCAAGCCGCTGGAGGAAGCCATCGAAACCTTCGGCTGCCACCACATCAAAAAGCCGTTCCGTCTGGAAGAGATCAAAGGCTGGCTCGAAGAATGCGCGGCGCGGTCCGCTGCACGGCAGCAGCCATCGCCCTGAGGCACGCCGCGAGTATGCGGCGATACGCGCAAGGCTGAAGATCGGTGGGCTCATCACCGGGACAATAATGACGTTAGCTGCCTGCCGACTCACCTGTATAATAATTCTATACATAAAAAGTCGTTCAATAACGATATGTTAAGAAAGAACGCCCGGCAAAGTTTCAGGTTGCCGGGTGTTCTCTTCTTGACAGCAACGCGGTCCTGTCACATATTTGTCAAAGATAATTAAAAAATCCTAGCAACCTGCCAAGGCCAACCTCTTCGCAAGGAGGGTGCGGAAAGCCACGGGTCCTTTTGACGAGAAAGCCGGGCTGCCGGGGTGTTTCCGCTATCGTGGGAACAATCGGTGGCGCCGGCGGTTTAGTATCTGGACAAGATGTCGTTGGCGGAGAGATGGGTGACGGTGAAACTGAAGTTGCCATACAAGAGTCTGGCCGGAAAATTCACGATCTGCACCAGCCTGGTGCTGCTCGTCACCATTGCCTTTTTCGCCTACATCAATATCGAGGCCTTGCGCGGGGTCTTTCTCGAGGAAGCCCAGGACGATGTCGAAACCCTGAGCGAAATCATCCTCCACACCACGCATCTGCAGATGCTCGAGGACAACCGGGATATCGTCTACAAGATGATGGACGATGTCGGCAAGCATAAAAAGATCGGTCTCATTCGGCTCCTTGATGATAAGGGGACAATCCGCTACTCGACGCACGCCAGCGAGATCGGTCGTTTTGTCGACCAGCCGACCGATGAATGCCTGAACTGCCATTGCCAGGCGATAGCCGAAACCTTCCCGCCGATGGAAAGCCGGCGCCGGGTTATCAAGGACTGCAGCGGCGCCGAAATCCTCAGCGTGACCAAGCAGATCAAAAATCAGCCGGTCTGCTCGACGGCGGCCTGTCACGAGCATCCACCGGACGCCCAGGTCCTTGGCGCGCTCGAAGTCCAGGCCTCGCTGCACAATGTGGGGATACAGGCGGACACCTATCGCAAGAATGTCCTGGCCTTCGCGGTCTCCCTGCTGCTGATCATCATCGGCTGCCTGGTCTGGCTGACCCATGACCTGGTGGTCAAGCCGGTTCATAGCCTGCTGTTGCACTCGCGCAAGGTCGCCAAGATGGAGCTTGACGATCACGTCATGCTCGACTCCGCGGACGAGATCGGCGCCCTCGCCCGTGAGTTCAACGAGATGACCGACCGCCTCCGCCAGGCACAGGGCGAATATCGTCAGCTGACGGAAACGCTCGAGGCCAAGGTCCAGGAGCGCACCGCCGAGATCGCCCAGATGAATTCGCAGCTGGTGCGGTCGGAAAAGCTCGCTTCATTAGGCAAACTGGTGGCCGGCATCGCCCACGAAATCAACAACCCGCTGGCCGGTATCCTCATGTTCGCCACCCTGTTTGCCGAAGACCGCTCACTCCCCCAGGAACTGCGCGAGGATGCCCAGATCATCATGCGCGAGACCCAGCGCTGCGCGGAGATCGTCAAGCGGCTGCTGGAGTTTTCCCGCAACTCGATCCCGCGCAAAAAGCTTAAATCGCTGCCCGTGATCATGGATAACACCATGGCGCTGCTCGAACATCAGGCCGCTTTGAGCGAGATAGAAATCCTGCGGCGCTATGATCCGGACCTGCCTGATATCCTGGTCGATCCCAATCAGATCGAACAGGTATTTGTCAACATGGTGGTCAATGCCTGCCAGGCGATGCCGAACGGCGGGCGCTTGAGCGTCTCCATGCATGCCGATTACGATCAGCGCTATCTGATCACGACGATAGAAGACAATGGCCATGGTATCGCCAAAGAGCACCTGCCGAAGATCTTCGATCCGTTTTTCACCACCAAGGATCAGCCCAGCAGCGGGCTGATGGGAACCGGGCTCGGTCTGTCGGTTTCCTACGGGATCATCCAGAATCACGGCGGGAGAATCGGTGTTGTGAGTGAGGTGGGGAGTGGCACAACCTTTACCGTCGAACTGCCGCTGGTGACGTCGGTGGCTCAGCCGGCCAGGGATTATCCGGGGAATCTGTATGCGTTGGGCTGATAGCGCGCAATGCGGGCACCTATTTGAATTTGGCGCGAGGTGAAACGTGACGAAGCAAGAGCGCATCCTGGTGGTTGATGATGATGCCGTGATCCGCGAAGGATTGCGGCGCGTCCTGGGGATCGAAGGCTATCAGGTGGAAACCCAGCCCAACGGCAGGCTGGCCATGGACCGGCTGCAGGAGGCCTCATTCGACCTGCTGATTACCGACTTGAAGATGCCGGGGATGAGCGGCCTGGAAGTGCTGCAGGCGGTGAGGGTGTTGCAGCCGGAGATGCCGGTCATCCTGATTACCGGTTTTGCCGCCGTCGACAATGCCGTCGAGGTCATGAAAAATGGTGCCGCCGACTACCTGGCCAAGCCGTTCGCCAACGATGAACTGGTGGCCAAAGTGCGCAAGGCCCTCGATGCCCGGGCAGTGCTGATCGACGAGATCTACCTGCGGCACGAGTTGAACGATCTGCACGGGTTCGACTGCCTGGTCGGCGAGAGTCGGGAAATGCAGAAGGTCTATCAGCGGATCCTGCAGGTCGCGCCAACCGACAGCACCGTGTTGATCACCGGCGAGAGCGGAACCGGCAAGGAACTGGTGGCGCGCGCCATCCACGCCCACAGCCAGCGCCGCGATCAGGCGTTCGTCGCGGTCGACTGCACCTCTCTGGCCGAAAGCCTCCTGGAAAGCGAACTGTTCGGCCACGTCAAAGGGTCTTTTACCGGGGCGATCCAGACCAAGCGCGGTTTGTTCGAAGTGGCCGATGGCGGAACGCTGATGCTCGATGAAATCGGCAATATCAGCCACTCAATCCAGGCCAAGCTGCTGCGTGTTCTTCAGGAGCGCGAGGTGACGCCGATCGGCGGCACCCAGCCGATCCCGATCAACATCCGCCTGATCGCGGCAACCAATACCAACCTGCGCGACATGGTCGCTCGCGGCGAGTTCCGCTACGACCTGTTTTTCCGTCTCAACATCATTCCCCTCGACTTGCCGCCGCTGCGCGCGCGCAAGGGAGACCTGAAACTGTTGGCCGGGAATTTCCTGAAGCGTTATGCCGAAGATAACATCAAGGAAATCAGAGGGTTCTCTCCGGAAGCGGTCAGAGCCCTTGAAGAATATGATTTCCCCGGCAATGTCCGCGAGTTGGAAAACCTGATCGAACGGGCGGTGGTTCTCGCTCAGGGCGAGTTCATCCAGCCGCAGGATCTGGAAATGCCCGGCATGGAAAAGGATCACACCGCTGCTGTGGACGAAGATGTCCCCCGCACGGTCGATGAGCTCAAGGAGCGTAAACGCCTGCTGCGCGAGCAGGCGGTAGAGCCGCTGGAGCGGGCCTTTCTGCTTGGCGCCCTGGAGCGCAACGGCTGGAACATCACCCGCGCGGCCGAGGAAGTCGGCATCCTCCGCCCCAATTTTCAGGCGATGCTGAAAAAACTGGGGATCAGTTCCCGACATTACAATGCCAAGTAGCGGCCCATAGAAAATCTGCTGCCGCGTCCAGTCGCGGCACTGCCCAACGCCGCCCCCTCACCGGTCCCGCCACCACAGGCTTCGTGCCCCCTGCTTTCCGGCCTCCTTCGCGCGGGTTAGCCCGTTTTTTAAATCTTCCGCCAATAGCTTTCATGG
>VEPG01000049.1 GCA_012026975.1 Desulfuromonas sp.
CTGGTTCGGCAGTCAGGTGGGGCCGACGCTGATGGAGCGGGGTCGGATCTTCGTCGGGCTGGACGTCATCGGCGATTACCTGACCGAAGTCAACGTGACCAGTCCGACCTGCGTGCAGGAGTTGGACCGGCAGTTCGGCACCAATATCAGCGGGCAGTTGATGGACTACGTCGCCCAAGCACTCAACGCCTGCTCGCGGGGCCGTCATGCAACGTTTCTGGCACTCCCCCGACCGGCTGCTGTTGACTCTGGTGCTGGCCATCATAGCCCATGCGGTGGTCATCTTGGGGGTGAACTTCGCGCTGCCAAAGGCGGAACGGATGAGGTCGTCGCTAGAGATCACCCTGGTGCGTTCGTTTACCAGGGACGCGCCGCAGCAGGCCGATTTTCTGGCCCAGGAAAATCAGCTCGGAGGTGGTGAGCGTAACGAGACAGCCGTTCCCCGATCCGAACCGGCGCTGCCGTCAGGGGCGGGGCGCGAACTGGAGCCGGCTCCGAATCAGACCCGGATGACGGAAGTGAAGCCCAAGGAGGTTTTGCGGCAGGAACA
The DNA here is from genome assembly GCA_012026975.1 of Desulfuromonas sp. Taxonomy (GTDB): domain Bacteria; phylum Desulfobacterota; class Desulfuromonadia; order Desulfuromonadales; family BM103; genus VAUL01. Next base: position 551 of record VEPG01000049.1, read on the forward strand.
GTCGGAGAAAACGGTCGCCGCCTATCAGGGGGAAAGCGATGAGCCACTGTCTGATGCACCTCGCGTCAGTGCCGACGCCATGCCTCAGCCGGTGACCGAGATCAGTGCGGTGGTCAATCACTCTGAGGACGACAGTGCCCGCAAGTTGCGGCGGATGGATATCAATGAAGCAAGCGCCCGAAAATACGGGGCGGCGGAATATGAGCACGACTGGCAGGACCGCATCGAGCGGGTCGGAACCCTGCATTTTCCTGACGAAGCCCGCCGCAAGGGGTTGAGCGGCAGTTTACTGATGACCGTTGCAGTTCGTTCGGACGGCTCGATTGAGAGCGTCGACGTTCTTCAATCGTCGGGGCAGCCGGTGTTGGATGATGCAGCCCGAAATATCGTAAGGTTGGCCGGACCTTACGCGGCCTTTCCGGCCGAATTGGCCCATCAAACCGATGTGCTGGTCATCACTCGCACCTGGAAGTTTTTCACCGATCAGCGGCTCAAAACCAGCCGTTGATTTGGCGCTGGCTTGATGTCTCGGACCAGACGAAAAAGGGCGGTCTCGCGACCGCCCCTTCTCACCGGCAAAAAGCGCCTTTGGGCCAGGCGTTATTTGCTCCGGATCTTTTCCAGGGCGGCGACCACTTCGGTCAAAATCTCGGCAGCCTTGGGCGCGCCACCTTCCTTCTCGCATTCAGCCTGAGCGTCCTTCATGCGCTTCATGGCGTCCTGCAGCGGCTTGCCGGCGGCGTCGCCGGTGATTTCCTTGTAGTGTTGCTTGGCGCTCTTGATGGAAGACAGGCAGGCGTGTTCGTTGCCTTCTTTGGCGTGGGAAAGGGCTTCCTTGGTGGTGTCCACGGTCATCTTGAAGTGTTCGGCAACGCCGGCGGCATTTTCGGCGGCGATCGACACGGAACCGGTCAGGGCAAAAAAGCCGCCCAGAATCAGGGAGCTTACGATCTTATTGATTTGCATAACAAACTCTCCTCGAGTGTTTCTTTGTAGGTACCACGGCTAGGGTGGTCTGGGTCTTGATAGGCGCGGGCCATTGTCGGCCGGCAAGAGATATCCGGCGTTCCGTAAACCGGGCAAGGAAAACCGCGAACCGTCAAGATGGCGTCATACTAATCAAATTCCCCGCGGGAAGCTATCCATCGGCGCAACTTGTCCGCAAGTCGCGGCGAATCGCCGGATTCAGTCGTAGTGAACCAGTGGGTAGGGCAGGCTGGGTTCGTGACCCGAAGTCAGATCGGTGAGGAATTTCCAGAAAACGTCGGCGGAGGGTGGACAACCGGGGAGGAAATAGTCCACCTTGACCACCTCATGAATGGGGCGCACCTTGTTCAGCAGCAGAGGAAGTTCCGGGTCGCTGGGAATCTGCGGGTTTTCGACCCCGACCCCGTGAAGATAGGATTCCGCCAGGCATTCCTCCAGCGGCACCCGGTTGCGTAGGGCCGGAATGCCGCCGTTGATGGCGCAGGCGCCGACCGCCACCAGGATCTTGCAGGACTTGCGGAACTCCCGCAGGGTGTGGACGTTTTCTGCATTGCACAGGCCGCCTTCCACCAGGCCGATGTCCACCGCCGCGCTGCAGTGCTTGATGTCGGTCAGGGGCGAGCGGTCGAATTCGGCGACCTGGGCCAGTTCCAGGATGCGCTCGTCGATGTCGAGGAAGGACATGTGGCAGCCGAAGCAGCCCGCCAGGGAGGTGGTCGCAACCTTGATCTTCTCAGCCATGTTCGTCTCCCATCGCCGCAGGTTCCCAGGACAGGCTCCACTCGCTCACGTTCTGCTGATCGAACTGGCGCGCGCCGATGGGGGATTCAAAGCCGTGCCGCTTCACGATGATGGCTCCCACCGGACACACCTGGGCGGCCTTGTCGGCGGGCGTCAGGTCGGTATCCTTGAGCAGTCCTGAATCGGCGTTCACCACCAGGTGGGTATGGATGCCCCGTCCGGACAGCCCGAACACGTTCTTGCCGTCGATCTCCCGGCTGGCCCTGACACAGAGTTCGCACAGGATGCAGCGGTCGCGGTCCAGCAAGATGTCGGGGTGGGACGAATCGGTTTCCCGCTCCGGGTAGAACAGCGGGAAGTGGGGATCCAGCATGTTGAGAAAATACGCTACGCCCTGAAGCTGGCAGTTGCCGCTCTTTTCGCAGGAGGGACAGAAATGGTTGCCCTCCACGAACAGCATCTGGGTGATGGTGCGGCGGGTGGCGTTCAGTTCCTCGGTGCTGTTGAGTACCTGTTGGCCGTCGGCGGCGGGGAACGTGCAGGCCGAGCAGTTGCGGCCGTTTACGTTCACCGTGCACAGCTTGCAGCTGCCGTGGGGCTTGAACTCCGGGTTGTGGCAAAGGTGGGGGATGTAAATGCCGGCCCGGGTCGCGGCGTCCATGATGGTGTCGCCGTCCTGGAACGGAACTGGAGTTCCGTCGATGGTGATGGTGTTGCGGATGTTCATACCGACTCCTGCTCCAGGTGGGCGTGGGCGTCGTCGCGGCCGGTCATGCGGCGGGCGGTGGACAACTCCCCGTCGAGGTCGAAGCCCGGTTCGAAGCTGATCGACTTCAGCCGTGACTGGTATAGCTCGGGGAAGCGCTCCAGGGTGGCCAGCAACGGGTTGGCGGCGGTTTGGCCCAGCCCGCAATGGCTGGCGGCACGAACGAACTGGCCCAGATTGCCGATCTCCACCAAATCGCCGGCCGCGCCGTGGCCCGCGCACAGCTTGTCCATCGCGTTGCGCAACAGCGAGGTGCCGACCCGGCAAGGGGTGCAGAAGCCGCAGCTCTCATGGGCGAAGAAGTGGGTGAAGTTGCGGACGATCTCCAGCACGTCGCGGGTCTTGTCGAAGATCATGAAGGAGCCGCCGGTGGCCAGGTCCTCGAATCCCAGCCGACGTTCGAATTCCTGTTCGCCGATGAAGACGCCCGAAGGCCCGCCGACCTGGACGCCGAAGGTGTTGGCCGCGCCGCAGTCCTTCAGGATCTGGGCGATGCTCACGCCGAAGTCGTATTCGTAGATGCCGGGACGGGCGCAGTCGCCGCAGATGCTCAGGATCTTGCTGCCCTTGGATTTCTCGGTGCCGTGGCTGGCGAACCAGACCCCGCCCTTGAGGGCGATGGCGGCGGCCGCGACAAAAGTTTCCACGTTATTGACCACCGTCGGTCTGCCGAGATAGCCGTGGGTCACCGGATAGGGGGGGCGGTTGCGCGGCGTGCCGCGTTTGCCTTCCAGCGATTCGATGAGGGCCGATTCCTCGCCGCAGATGTAGGCGCCGGCGCCCATGTGGATTTCGATGTCGAAATCGAATCCTTCCCGGCCGAGGATGCCCACGCCCAGCAGGTTGAGCCGCCGGCGTTCCGCCAGCACCGCTTCCAGCTTGGCCCTAAGCGCCAGGTACTCGCCCCGCAGATAAAGGAAGCCCTGTTTGGCGCCGACGATTCCAGCGCACAGGGTCATGCCTTCAAACACCTGATGGGCGTGGCTGTTGAGCAGTACCCGGTCCTTGAAGGTGCCCGGTTCGCCTTCGTCGGCATTGCAAACCACGTAGCGTTCCATTCGTTCGCCTTTTTCCACCGGACAAACCGCCGTTTCCTCCGGACCCTCGAAACAGAACCGCCATTTCCACGAGGTCTGGAAGCCGGCCCCGCCACGGCCGCGTAATCCGGACTTGTCGACTTCGTCGAGGGTGCTTGCCAGTCCCCGCATCAGCGACCATTTCAAGGCGCTACCCGAGGCTACCGGGTTGCTCAGCAACAGGCCAGGACGGCGCACGTTGTCTCGAGCCGAGAACAGATCCTGAGGCCACTGTGACAGCGGAACGTCTGCTTCGACCAAGGCGCTGATGCGGTCGATGCGGCTGCGGTCGAGTTTGGGCAGCCACCAGCCGTTCACCAGCCCGGCCGGTCCCTGGTCGCAGAGCCCGGAGCACGAGGTATAAGCGAAACTGACCCGGCCGTCGGCACGGGTCTCGCCGTCCGCAACGCCCAGCTTGTCGCACAGATAGGTACCCAGTGCGCGGCTGCCGAGCATGTGGTCGCTGATGGAATCGCTCAGCTGGAGATGGTAGCGGCCCTGCGGCTGTGTCGACAGGAAACTGTAAAACTCGGTGACGCCCTGAACTTGGGCAAGGGGAACTCCCAGCTGCTCGGCAAGCAGTTGCATCACCGGGCGGGGGATGTGACGGAAATGGTCCTGCACGTCCCGGAGGATCTGCAGTAAGCGGGTGGCGTGCCGGCCGTGGTTGGCGACCACGGCTGAGAGCCAAGCCTGATCGGCATCGCTGATGGTCATGGGCAGTCTCCATGGCACCCAATGGGGTGCGTGCGGAAAACGCTGAGAGCCTGGGTTTCGGTCAACAAAACCGGACTACCCAGGCTGGTGGTCCGGGGACCGTGGATTTTCGATTCTGCCGCTGCGTCGTCGACTTTTGGGCTGCCGGGGAGCGCGAGTCGACGGCGAAGAAGCCGACAACGCCCGGCCAGCGCAAACGACGCCTAGCTCTTGCCTGGCTTCTTGGCCGCCAGCAACTGGCTCATGATCTGTTCCTTCGCTTTCAGCCAGTCTTCCTCCTCGAAGCCGGTGGCGAAATTGCGTTTCTCGGCCAGGTAGTAAGCGGCCTCGGCCACCATCTTGTCGATCACGGACTGATCGGGCAGGTTGGATTGGGTCGGGGCAGCATTCGCCTTCGTCTTGGGGTCGGCCGGTTTGCGTGACTTCGGCGCTGCCTTGGCGGCTGGCTTGTCGTCGACGTTTAATACGATGGTGGTGGCGGACTTCTTGGGAGCCGCTTTCTCGGGCTTGGTCGGGGCGACAGCTTTGGGTGCCGGCGGTGGCGGGGTTGCAGGAGCAGACGCGGCCGTCGCGGTTTCGGCCGGCTTCTTGGCGGCTTTGGTCGACTTGGTTTTGGCTTCGCTCATGGGTGTTCTCCCTTCGTTCGGGTCAGGGTAAGTGGAGATGCTTCAGTCCATGCAATGATAGATGGTTGGTAGGGCTTGGCCAGCCGCTTATCCGAAACACTACATTGCCGTCGCTCCCAAGCATGAATGCTGGTTTCCCGGTTGGCAAGTCGTTCCACCCTAAAAGTGGCCGTGAATGACCATTTCATGGTCCAGTGGGTGGCAGTGGTACTCGGCAAACCGAACCGGCGACGGCTGCGACAATTCCGCCAGGCTATCTCCGCCGAACTGCGGGATCAGCGCGACGAGGCCGTAGTCGGCGAGCCCGGCGGCGATCAGATCCGCGCCGATCTCGGCCCCGGTCAGGAGGCTGTCGATACCGCAGCCGCTGAGCGTTTCGAGGATTGCTCCATAGTCCGGCTTGCCTCCCGTTGGTCGTGGCATCGCCAAAACGGTGATGCCGGCGGCTTCCCCCAATGCCATCTTAAGCTGGGTGAGAGCCGGATCGGCGGCCACCAACACGATTCGCTGATTGTTCGCGCAGCGTAAGATGTCAGCGCTCGCGCGCGAATCCGGATCCAATATCACCAGGGTGCCAGCCGTCGGCCAAGCGGCTCCTGCGGCGAGTTCGCGGCCGGTCAGCAGCGCCGCGTCGTGGTGCATGAGCACCGCGTCCAGCAATCGCAGCAAGCGCGGTGAGCCGTGGCAGCGCAGGGAAGATTGGGGGTAACCGCCACCGTTGAGGCCGCGGGCGTAGGCGACCGTAACGAACGGGCGTCGCGTCTCATGCTGGGCATGTTCTTCAAGCCGTTTGACCAGACCCTCCATGCAGGCCAGGTCGCCCACCGGTTTTTGTCGAACCTTGAGCGACAGCAGATGCTGCATCTTGCGCGCCTTGGTACGCAGGTACCCTTCGTTTTCGGCGTTGAAGGGAATTTCGATGGGAATCCGGTCGCTGACCTCGATGCCCAGCTTGCGCAGCTGATCGATCTTGGCCGGGTTGTTGGTGATCAGCCGGACGGATCGAATATGGAGATCCTGCAGCATGGCCGCGGCGATACTGTAATCCCGTTCGTCCGACAGGTGTCCCAGCCGCAAGTTGGCTTCGACCGTGTCGAGGCCTTCATCCTGCAGGTTATAAGCCTGGAGTTTCTTGAGCAGGCCGATGCCACGGCCTTCCTGCCGCAGGTACAGCAGTACCCCGCAAGCTTCCTGGCCGATGATGCGCAAGGCTCGATCGAGTTGGTCGCCGCAATCGCAGCGCAACGAGCCGAACACGTCGCCGGTGAGACATTCGGAATGGAGTCTGACCGCCACGTCGGAGGCGTTGTCGACGTTGCCTTTCACCATGGCCAGATGCTCTTTCTTCTCCAGGGTGTTGTTGTAGTAATAGAGGACAAATTCCCCGTGACGGGTGGGTAACCGGGTTCGAACGAGGTTTTGAACCAGCGATTCGGGATTGGCTGGATCGGATCGGGACGGGTTGGAAAGTTTCATTGCCGTACTATAACGCCTGACAGCGAGGCATGATAAGTCTCGGCGGCAGTTGCAGACCGTTGCCGCGCCGGCTTTCGGGCCAGGTTGGCGGGTCGCACCGTGACCGCCGCCGTCCGATCCCGTCGGTGTCGCGAGCCGGCGGCTTGAAAGGGCTGAGGTTTGATGAGCAACACCAGGTATTGATCGGTCTTCGTCAAGCAGCCGGCGACTTGCGGTCGGATTCAACGAAGCCCGCTCGCTGGCGGGTGTGCGCGGTGGTGGTTGCCTGCCTGCTGCCGGAAACGCCGTCGGAACACGCCGATCCGCCATGCCGCGCCAGGGCCTTGGCTTCCGCTTCGGGGCGCCGATGGGCGGTTGAAATTGTCATGGTTATTCTCTATAAGGTGCCTTCCCTCGGGTCGCGCCGTTCTTGACGGCGGGGCCGCTGCAACATAACGAATAACCAACGGCACAGCCCTTTAGGAGGAATCCCATGAGTAAGCTTGGATCCATCGTTTCCGTAATGGCCTTGGTCAGTGCCAGCAGTCTGGCGCTGGCAGGCGAATGGCAGGCGCTGCCCAGCAAGGCGCCGGAGCCTGCATCCAATCCCAGTACCCCGGCAAAGGTCGAACTGGGCAAGATCCTTTATCACGATCCCCGGCTGTCTTCTACCGGCACCGTGGCCTGCGCGTCCTGCCACAACGTCATGGCCGGCGGCGAAGACAACCGCGCGGGCTCGGTCGGCGTGCACGCCCAAGTGGGTGGCCGCAGCGCCCCGACTGTGTGGAATTCCGCCTTCAACTCGGTCCAGTTCTGGGATGGCCGCGCCGCCAGCCTGGAAGCCCAGGCCAAGGGGCCGGTCACCAACCCCATCGAAATGGGCATGAAGAGCTGGGATGACGTGGTGGCCCGGCTGAAGCAGATTCCCGGCTATCCCCAAGCGTTCGCAGCCGCCTTCGGCAGCAGCGATTCGGTGACCGCCGACAACGCGGCCAAGGCCATCGCCGCCTACGAGCGTACCCTGATCACGCCCAACAGCCCTTATGACAAGTTCGTGAACGGCGACAAGAGCGCGCTCAACGATCAGCAGCAGCGCGGCATGAAGCTGTTTGCCGAAACCGGCTGCAACTCCTGCCACAGCGGCCCGGCCTTCAATGGCCCGACCTTGCCGGAAGGCACCGGTTTCTACCAGAAGTTCCCCATGCACGACAACGGCGTGCTGGAAGCCCAGTACAACTTCACCGCGGACAAGGGCCGGGCGCAGGAAACCAAGAACGATGCCGACGCCCATCTGTTCAAGGTGCCCACCCTGCGCAATATCGCCCTGACCGCGCCTTACTTCCACAACGGCAAGGTCAAGACCCTCAACGACGCGGTGCGGGTGATGGCCAAGCTGCAGTTGGACAAGGATCTGACCGAAGCCCAGATCGAAGACATCGCCGCCTTCCTCAACGGCCTGACCGGCGAGTTCCCCAAGCAGGAAATGCCGCGCCTGCCGGGGTATCCGGGCAAGACCTTCGATTTCAACTGAGTCAAGCGCTCTTCGTAAAACCAGACAGGCCCTCTTCGGAGGGCCTGTTTCGTAAGGGCGTCCAGATCCAGTCGGCACCGGTCGATGCCACGCTGCGCTCAACCCATTGCACCGCGCGATACTCCGAATTTGACCGCCCACATGAGACCACACCTTCGATCATCACCTCGCGCCGTTTCCGTTCGCGGTTTGGAAAGCAGTGCTGGCGCTGCCGAGAATCCAGATCGAAGACCGCCCGGAGAACAAAGGGACTGCCTGCGTGATGCGTATCCTTGCACCCTCGGCGCCAAGCCGGCCGGCAGCCCTGCTGGCCGCGAAGCTCGAGCCCCATCCAGTGCTTGACGCCTCGCCTTATGGAAAACCCGCCTGTCAAGCTACTGTTGAAATCGTAGGCCCAGGTCCTGTCGTCGGCCCGGTTTCGGGGAGCCGACTTCCAACGGCACTGTTTCCCGAAAATCACCAATGACAACCAGGGTCCGGTCGAATTCAACCGCGGTCTGAGGTAACGCCCATGTCGAGCATTGCGGCTTCCAGGTAACGAGGCAGCACGAGGCTCGATCACATGATGGACTTGGAGTCGAGACCTGCCCCGCTTGCGGCAAAGGGCCGCTGAGAGATATCTCGTGCCGGTTAGTACACTGGATGGGTGAGTGGCAAGGCGTGGGCAAGTGGCGT
>VEPG01000029.1 GCA_012026975.1 Desulfuromonas sp.
AGGTGTCATAATGGCGCATACGATATCTTCCAGGTACCCGCATGCCCTCGCGGGCATCTTTGCGATCTTCTTCGTGGTGTTAGGGGTTGCCCCGGTTTCGCGCGACGTCTGGGTGGCGGAGGTGATTCCGGTGGTCATCGTCTTCGCCCTGCTGGTTGTTACCTTCAAGGATTTTCGCTTCAGTAACCTTTCCTATTCGCTCATGGCCTTCTGGCTCTTCTGGCACCCGGTCGGCGGGCACTACACCTTTGCCCACGTGCCGTTCGGCTGGATTACCGATCTGTTCGGTTTCGAGCGTAATCACTTCGACCGCATCGGCCATTTTTCCGTCGGTTTTTACGCTTATCCGCTGGCCGAATGGGTCACGCGCAAGCGTTGGTGCGGTCCCGTCCTCGCCAGTCTTCTCGGCGTCTTTTTCATCATGAGCGTTGCCGCCGGCTATGAGATTGTCGAATGGTGGTTTGCCGAGGTGGTCGGCGGTGGGGCAGGGATCGAGTTCCTCGGCTCGCAGGGTGATGTCTGGGACGCGCAGAAGGATATGCTCGCCGACACTCTCGGTGCGTTGTTTACCATCGCGCTCTTCTGGCTGGTTCGTCCCGACCGGGGGGGACGCTGACACGGATCCCCTGGATCTCGATCTGCTGTATCGGTCTGAGCGCCGCCTGCGGCTTCTGGGTCTTCGTGCCGCTGCTCGGCGTGAGCATTGCCGCCTCCCCGGCGACTGCCGGGGCTTTGTCTACGGGTAGACTCTCACCAGTTGTTCGGCAACCAGTGCCGGTTTGCTCCCTCCGTCGATTTCCACGGTAAACAGATAGGTGACCTCCAGCCCCTTGTCGAGCAGAGTCGCTTCCTTGAGAACCGTTCGGGCACGTATCCGCTCGCCGCATTTGACCGGTGCGGGGAAGCGCAGCTTGTTCAGACCGTAATTGACCCGCAGGCGCATCCCTGGAAAGTGCCGGCGCAGATAATCGGGAGAATTGCTTCCGGTCAGAAAGGGGAGGAGGGAAAGGGTCAGGAAGCCGTGGGCCACGGTCGTGCCGTACGGCGATTCCCTGTTGGCGCGGGCCGGGTCGATATGGATCCACTGGGTATCGCCGGTGGCCGCAGCGAAGGCGTCGATACGTGGCTGATCGATGGTCAGCCATTCGCCGACGGCTATTTCCTGGCCGAAATTCGGCCGCAACTCTTCGAGCAGAAGTTCGATTTCATTCATCGGGAGGCTCTTTACTCTTCGGGGATCTTGAAGATCACGTGTACGCCGTCAAGCTGTTCGAGTTCGGCGCGGTCGACGCTGTTGGTGTTGCCGATCACGCCGATGATGGTGCGGTTGGCTCCGGTCGACTGGTGAAAATCGAAATCATGCTCGACCAGATACTGTTTGACCTGGCGCTTCTGTTCCTCGGTGGCCCCTTGCTTCATGACGATCAGCATGGTCAGTTCCCCCTGGTGCGAATGCGTTCGAGCCGTCGCGACTCGTCAATGACGCGTTCGAACAACCGGACGATCGCTTCGTCCTCAAGCGGTCCGGGATTGGCCGCGGTCATTGCCTCGAAAATGCGCCGTTCGCGATCCGGGTCGTAAACCGGCAGGCCATGCTCCTTTTTGATCTCGCCGATATGCAGTGCCAGTGCCGCGCGGGCGTTGAAGATGCGCAGCAGTTCCCGATCGAGCCGGTCGATCTCCTGCCGGTAGTCGTCGATGTTCACGGTCCCTCCATTTCGAGCCTGTCCTAGAAAGTCTTGCGGATGAGCGTGTCCTTTTTCCAGTGGACGTCATCGGTGTCGGGAAAATCGATGGTGTAATGCAATCCGCGGCTTTCCTGGCGCTTGAGGGCGCAGCGGATGATCAGTTCGGCCACGGTGGCACTGTTGCGCAACTCGATCAGGTCGGACGTAATGTAAAAGTCCCAGTAATAGTCGGCAATCTCTTCCTGGATCATCTGAACCCGGCGCAAAGCCCGGACCAGGCGCTTGGTCGAGCGGACGATGCCGACGTAATTCCACATGCAGTGGCGGATTTCATCCCAGTTGTGCGCAACCACCACTTCTTCATCGCTGTTGCGGGCGCTGCAGGTGTCCCAGGGGGTAATGGGCGGGAAGGGGGGCTGGCCTTTCCGGAAATACTCCAGCGAGCGTTGCGCGGCCCGCGCGCCGAACACGGCACCTTCCAACAGGCTGTTGCTGGCAAGCCGGTTGGCGCCGTGCAGACCGGTGCAGGCGGTTTCACCAATGGCAAAGAGATTGCCGATATCGGTCTCTCCCCAGCTGTCGACCCGCACCCCGCCGCACAGATAGTGGGCGGCCGGCACAACCGGGATCGGCTCGCGGGTCATGTCGATGCCGTAACCCAGGCAGGTTTCGAAAATGTAGGGGAAGTGGTCCTTGACGAACGCCGGCTCCTTGTGGGTGATGTCGAGAAACACGCAGTCATCGCCATGCATCTTCATCTCGTTGTCGATGGCGCGAGCAACGATGTCACGGGGGGCCAGGTCCTTCAGCGGGTGATAGCTTTCCATGAACGCGGTGCCGTCGCGTCTCCGCAGAATCGCGCCCTCGCCGCGTACCGCCTCTGAAATCAGGAAGCTTTTGGCGTGCGGATGATACAGCGTCGTCGGATGGAATTGCATGAACTCCATGTTGGCGATGGTCGCGCCGGCGCGGTATGCCATGGCGATGCCGTCGCCGGTCGCCACGTCCGGATTGCAGGTGTACAGATAGACCTTGCCGGCTCCGCCCGTGGCGAGAACGGTAATCGCCGCGCCGAAGGTTTCGACCTCGCCGGTCTTCGTGTCGAGAATATAGGCGCCAAGGCAGCGGTTCGGCATCACCCGCCGGCGTACGAGCTTCGCCTCGGTAATCAGGTCCACGGCCACGTGATGCTCGTAAATCCTGATGTTCGGGTTGCTGTTGACGGCCTCGACCAGCGCCCGTTCGATCTCCTTGCCGGTTTCGTCCTTGGCGTGGTAGATGCGGCGCTGGCTGTGACCGCCTTCGCGCGTCAGATCGTAATCGCCCGAGGGGCCGCGGGTGAAGCGGACGCCAAGACCAATCAGCTGTTCGATGGCGGCGGGACCGTTCTCGACGACCAGGCGCACGATCTCCTGGTTGGAGAGCCAGGCGCCGGCGACCATGGTGTCCTGGATGTGTTCTTCGAAGGAGTCCGTCGAGGAGGCGACCGTGGCAAATCCCCCCTGGGCCAGGGCCGTGGCGGTGGTTGCCGTGTCACGTTTGGTCACCAGGGCGACCTTGCCGTGTTCGGCAACCTTCAACGCGTAGGAAAGACCGGCAATGCCGCTGCCGATCACCAGGAAGTCACTGATATATTTCATTGATTCACACCATGGAATGAGGTTTGCAATATGTGATTGCGGCTAGAAACAGCGGATGATGCGTCATTATCCGAAGGCATTCCGGTTGTGTCAAGTTGTTTGGAACCTCTAAATAAGTTGAAATACAGAAGTTTTTTGTTTATATAGAGAAACGGGGCGAATGAGTGATGATGCATGCGCGAACCGTAATAGCCGTTTTGGCCTCAGCGATTATGCTGTTTTTGCTGGGTATTTCACCGGCAAGAGCTGACATTTATCGTTATGTGGATGCCAATGGCGTGGTTCATTTCACCAATGCGCCGCAATATACCGAAAAGCCCAACAAGAAGTCCTGGGCGTTCTACCGCAAGGAACTCCGTCCCGGTGCCCCTCGCTCGGGTGGAGGGTTAATAGTCCATTCCTACCACGATATCATCCGCCAGAATGCCAGGGCCTATCGGCTTGAGGAGGCGTTGGTCAAGGCGGTGATCAAGGCCGAGAGCAATTACAATCCGCAGTCGCTTTCCAACAAGGGGGCTCAGGGATTGATGCAGCTGATTCCCGAAACGGCCCGCCTCGTGAATGTCGACGACCCCTTCGATCCCGCGGAAAATATCCGCGGTGGGAGCAATTACCTGCGCCTGATGCTCGATCAGTTCAACGGCAACCTTGATCTGGCCCTTGCCGCCTACAACGCCGGTCCGAATGCGGTGCAGCGTCACGGCGGCATCCCCCCCTACGAGGAGACCCGTAATTACGTGCAGCGGGTGCGCCGTTACCTGGAACATTACCGGCGCAGCGGCGACACCGTTTTATGAATCTGCGCACCGGCGTCCTGAATCTCCCTAATCTTCTGACCCTCGCCCGGGTCGCTGCCATTCCCCTGCTGGTCGTCATCCTGCTTTCGGATTCCCGCGAGGCGGGTTTCTGGGCGGCGGCGCTGTTCGGCGCGGCGGCAGTCACCGATTTCATCGATGGCTGGCTGGCGCGCAAATGGGGGGTCGTAACCGTCCTGGGCAAGTTTCTCGATCCCCTGGCCGATAAGCTGATCGTCATGGCGGCCTTGATCATGCTGATCCCTTTCGGTCGCGTGCCGGCCTGGGCGGTCTTTTTGCTGCTGGCCCGCGAGATCGTCATAACCGGCCTGCGCTCCATCGCTTCCTCGGAAGGGATCGTCATCGACGCCAGCGATCTCGGCAAGTACAAGACCATCTACCAGATGGCCGCCATCCCCGGGCTGCTGCTCCATTACGACTACTACTGGTTCTTCGGCGTCCAGTCGGAACTGCTGCACGTCAACATGCACAACTACGGGATCTCGCTCTTCTACATTTCCCTGGCGCTGACCCTTTGGTCCGGGTTCGATTACCTCCATAAATTCTTTCGGGTTTTTGCGCGCTGACAACAGCGGAGCAAACCTTAAACACCTGCCTGGTTTTTGTTGGCGATGTCATTGGTCACTCGGGAAAATTGGGGTTGACTTGGATAAAGCGCTTTTGCTATAAACACCTTCGCTCCATGCAGTGCCGTTACAGACGCGGGAATAACTCAGTGGTAGAGTGCAACCTTGCCAAGGTTGAAGTCGCGAGTTCGAATCTCGTTTCCCGCTCCAAAAAAATCAAGGGGTTAGCCAATCGGCTAACCCCTTCTTTCTTTGGAAATGGTACCTTGTCCTGACATCAAGTCCTTCCCCCGCTCGACGCCAACTCCCGGGATTTTCAGTTATCCAGCCAGCAGCTAGACCGGTTTGTATTTGGGACCAGTTGGCAAGTTGCAAAGACAGCAGTCAGTGATAAATGTATCTCAGTGCGGCTGCTGTCGCGGATTTCTCCCGGCAAACCAGTTCCCCAAAAACAGATTGAATGGAGGTTGCCATGCTAAAGACCGCCCTCGTCTTTATCGCAACGTTGGTTGTCGTCGGAACCTTGTTTGCGGCAGAGCTGCCTACAGCCCCCAACGGGATCACGCTTTACCCGGAGTACATGGATTGGAAAGTTATTGCTCCTTCGTACCGGGAGGATAAAGGTCACATCCGCATCATCACCGGCAACGCAGCCGCCGTGACCGCCATGAGAGCCGGCATAAAGCCGCTCCCTGACGGCAGCGTGCTCGCCAAGGCTGCCTGGAAGGCCGAAAAGAACCCTTCTTTTCCCGTAGCCACCGAGCCAGGCCAGTTTGTGCAGGTTGAGTTCATGGTGAAGGACGCCAAGAAGTACAAGAACACAGGTGGCTGGGGTTTTGCCCGTTTCCTGGGGAACGACCTGCAACCCTATGGCAAAGACGAGAGCTTTGTCCTCGAATGTTTCGGTTGCCACACGCCGGTGGCAAACAACGATTATCTCTTTACCAAAATCGTAAAGACACCCTGAACGCATCGGTTTAAGGCGAGAAATACGCTTCGGTTCGAACCGGGGGTTTTTCTCGCCTTGCCGATTATCTCCTGTCCCTTGACCGCGTGACCTTCTTCTGGCAAGGTAGTCCCATGACTACCAATCGGCAAAGCCAGGATACTTTGACCGCTCGCCAGCGGCAGGTTTTGCAATTCATCGCCTCCTTCGTGGACAACAACGGCTACCCGCCGACCTTGCGGGAGATCGCCAAGCATCTGCAAGTCAGCGGCCCGCTGCCGGCCAGCAAACACCTCGATGCCCTGGAGAAGAAGGGCTACCTCAAGCGCGACCCGGTCAGCCGGGGGATCGCCCTGACCACCCCGACCAGCCGCTCGGTCTCTCTGCCCATCATCGGTACCGTTCGCGCCGGTCACCTGGCTCCCGCCGTAGAGGACATCCAGGGGTACTTCTCCGTCGACCGTCTGGTGGTCAAGGGGAACAGCTGTTTCTTCCTGCGCGTGGCCGGTGAGTCAATGATCGAGGCCGGCATCCTCGACGGCGATTTGGCGCTGGTGCACCCTCAGCCTACCGCCGACAACGGCGACACGGTGGTCGCCATGGTCGAAGGCGAGGCGACCCTCAAGAAGTTCTTCCGCGAGTCGGGCTGCATTCGCCTGCAGCCGGCCAATGCCACAATGCAGCCGATCGTCGTGCGTCCCGAGGATGGCGAGGTCTCCATCGTCGGCAAGGTGATCGGCATTTACCGCCGGATGGAATGACCATGGTCAGTAGAGAACCGGTCCGCGTGGCAATGAGGGACTGGCCACGGGTGATCATGCACTGCGACATGAACGCCTTCTTCGCATCGGTCGAGCAGCAGAGTAACCCCGAGTTGCGCGGCCAGCCGATTGCGGTGATCGGAACCGGCCGGACGGTGGTCACCACCGCCAGCTACGAGGCGCGGGCGTTCGGCGTCAAGACCGGGATGAACACCTGGCAGGCCCGTCAGGCCTGCCCGCAGCTCATCTTCGTGGTCGGCGACAACCGCAAGTACGCCGACACCTCGACCAAAATCATCGCCATGATGCGGGATTATACCCCGCAGGTTGAGGTGTTTTCGATCGACGAGGCCTTCCTCGACGTCACCGGTTCCCTCAAGCTCTTCGGCAGCGCCGAGACCATCGCCTACCGGCTCAAGGCGCAGATTCTCCACGAACTCGGTCTGACCTGCTCGATCGGCATCGCCCCCAACAAGCTGCTGGCCAAGCTTGCCAGCGATATGCAGAAGCCCGACGGGCTGACCATCATCGCCCCGGAGCGGGTCGCAGAAGTTTTGGAGAACCTGCCGGTCAAGGAGCTGTGTGGCATCGGCAAGCAGGTCGAGAAGCAGCTGGCCGACCTCAACATCTTCACCTGCGGTCAGCTCGGCCGCGCTTCGGTGGACAGGCTCAAGCGCCGCTTCGGCATCAACGGCGAGCGGCTGGTTCTGATGGGGCAGGGGATCGATGACTCGCCGGTGATCCCCCCGGAGGACGAGGAGGAGGTCAAGAGCGTCGGCCACAGCATGACGCTGGCCCAGGACGTCACCGGTCGCGACGCCCTGGCCAAGTATGTGCTGCAGCTGTCCGAGATGGTCGGCCGGCGGGCGCGGCGCTACCAGGTCACCGGCAAGACCGTGCACCTGACCATCCGCTACGGCGACTTCACCACCGTCGGCAAGCAGCAGACCCGGACGTCACCAACCAACAACAGCGAGGAGATCTACCGCGACGCCATGGCGATCCTCGGTACCTTCGACCTGACCCGGCCGGTGCGCCTGGTCGGGGTGCGGATCACCAATCTGACCCACCATGCCGACCAGTTGCCGCTGTTCGAGAAAGAGCGCAAGAAAGCCCTGCTGGCCGCCGCCATGGACGAGGCCAACGACCGCTTCGGCGAGTTTGCGGTGACGTTCGGGAGTGTCCTGGAAACCGAAGAGAAGGGATCACACGTCATCTCGCCGGCCTGGCGGCCGGACGGGATACGGCGGGTGGATGTGAAATAGGGGGCCGGAAATTGGTGGCGGCACGGCCACCTTTGGTACAATGAAATAAAAGGAGAAACGAGTCATGAGCATCCGACTGTTGAGCATCATCGGAGCGGTCGTGCTGTTGGGACTCGGGGGCTGCGTCGTCGCGGATCATAACGCGACAGGTTATTACGGCGGTTACGGTTACTATGATCCGTGGTTTTACGATGATTTCTTCTACGACACCGGTCCCGGTCTTTTCGCACCGTTGCCTTACCATGGGCATCGCCACACCTTCATCTTTAACCGGGATTACGACAGGGATCGGCCGCATGGCTGGAGCGGAAGTAGCGGCGGCATCGTCGGCAAACCTCGCGGATGGCACGATGATGGCTGGCGGGAACCGATGAGGGGCGAACATTTCAGCTCACACCA
>VEPG01000010.1 GCA_012026975.1 Desulfuromonas sp.
CTTCCGCGACCTGATCGCCTTCTCGGTGCTGATGCTGATCCTCGCCATCCGCCCGACCGGGCTGTTCGGCGTGGCGCGAACGACCAAGATATGATGCTGAAACATTCACCGCAGAGAGCGCCGAGGACGCAGAGAATATCATTTTGGTTTTTCTCTGCGGTCTCTGCGGTAAGCGTTTTGAATTAAAGCTATGCAGCGCTACTCCGCCCCCCTCCTGCTGGTTATCGCCGGCGCCCTGCTGGTCTACGGCGCCAAAGCCGAGTGGCTGAGCCTTTACGTCCTGTCGGTACTGATGTTCATGGGGGTCAACGTGATCCTCGCCACCAGCCTCAACCTGGTCAACGGCTCTATGGGGGAGTTCTCCTGCGGCCATGCCGGCTTCATGTGCGTCGGCGCCTACACCGCCTCGATCCTCGGCGTCCTGCTCTTTTCCGGTCACAAGAGCTTTGGCGAGGCCTGGCTGCCGGCGGAGCTGGCGGTGTGGGGCTTCCCCTTGCTGATCCTCGCCGGCGGCGTCACCGCCGCCCTGGCCGGACTGGCGGTGGCGATCCCCTCCTACCGCACCCGTGGCGACTACCTGGCGATCATCACCCTGGCGGCGAACTACATCATTCTCAGCGTTGTCGAGAACCTCGACATCATCGGCGGCTCGCGCGGTTTCATGGGGATGAAGAAGATCGTCAACGGCATGGAGGAGACGCTGGAGGTGCCGTGGCTGCCGCTGTGGGTCTTCGTTTTTACCGTCTTCACCGTCTGGCTGCTGCGCCGCTATCTCTCCTCGACCTACGGCAAGGGGGTGATGGCCATCTGCCAGGACGAGGTGGCCGCCGAGATCATGAGCGTGAATACCGACCGCATCAAGACCGTGACTTTCATGCTCTCCTCGGGGCTGGCGGGGATCGCCGGCGGACTGTTCGCCTTCATCCTCGGCTACGTCAACCCCGGCTCCTTCAACATCCTCAAGTCGACCGAGGTGCTGGTCATGGTCTACCTTGGCGGCATGGGCTCGCTCTCCGGCGCGGTGCTCGCGGCGATCTTCTTCACCCTGCTTTTGGAGAGCTTTCGCTTCGTCATCCCCTGGCTCAACACCCTGGTCCACCAGCTCAGCCTGGTGCCGGAGAGCTACGAGGTCAGCCAGGTCTGGAAGTGGGTGCTGATTCCGCTGCTGCTGATCATTGTCATGCAGTTTCGCCCCGAAGGGATCATGGGCAACCGGGAACTGGGGGATCTGTTTCCGAAGCTGAAACGCTTCTACCGGTTCAAATAAACATTTCACCGCGGAGAACGCAGAGGACGCAGAGAAATCATTTTGACCATAAAGCCTTGAATCTTAAACGTGCACTCTGCGCTCTCTGCGGTAATCGATTTGAACACATGACCAAAACACAACCGGAAACAACAACTGCCCCCGTTCTCGAAATCACCGGCCTGACCAGGCAGTTCGGCGGGCTGCGGGCCGTGGCCGATTTCCACGAGCGCCTCGCCCCCAACGAACTGGTCGGGCTGATCGGCCCCAACGGTGCCGGCAAGACTACGGTCTTCAACCTGGTCAGCGGTTTCTACCAGCCGAGTTCGGGAGCCATCAAGGTCAACGGCGTCGACACCAAAGGGCTCAAACCGCACCGGATCACCGCCCTGGGGGTGGCGCGCACCTTCCAGAACATCCGGCTGTGGAACGAGCTGACGGTCCTCGACAACATCCGCGTCGCCCGTCACGGCAAGCTCGGCTACGGCTTTTTCCATGCCGTCACCCGCAGCCGCACCTACCACGAGCGCGAGCATGAGATCGAGCGCGAGGCGCGCGAGCTGCTGGAGGTCTTCCAGCTCGACCGCCACGCCGACGAACTACCGAAGAACCTCCCCTACGGCACCCAGCGCCGGCTGGAAATCGCCCGGGCTCTGGCGGGAAAACCGAAACTGCTGCTCCTCGATGAACCGGCCGCCGGGCTGAACTCGGTGGACATCCAGGAGCTGATCCGTCTGGTGCGCTGGATCCACACCCATTTCGACGTGACCATCTGGATGATCGAGCACCACATGGACGTGATGATGGAGCTGTGCCAGCGGATCAAGGTCATCGATTTCGGCGAAACGATCGCCGCCGGGACACCGGAGGAAATCCGCAACCACCCGGCGGTGATCAGCGCCTACCTCGGAGATGACAAGATTTAGTGTCCTATGCGGCTAATTCTATCCTTTCAAATTGTGGTGCTTTCGGCCCCTGGCTACGTTACGGTTCCTCGGCGTAGTCCCACTATGCCTACGTCACCGCGCCTTGCCAGAGACCGAAATCCCTCACAATTTGTGCAGGGAACTAACCGCACAGGACACTAGATGCTCCTCGAGGTCGAAAATCTCGCCGTCAGGTACGGCAACATCCAGGCGCTGCACGGGATCAGCTTCCACGTGCGCGAGGGGGAGATCGTCACCCTGATCGGCGCCAACGGCGCCGGCAAGACCACTACCCTCTACAGCATTGCCCGGCTTGCCCCTCCCGAGGCGCCGCGCGTGGTGGCCGGCGACATCCGTCTGCGCGGGCACTCGCTCCTGGCCACCACTGCCGACCAGGTGGTCAGCCGGCTGGGGATGGCCCTGGTCCCCGAGGGACGACGGATCTTCGGCAAGCTCACCGTCGCGGAGAACCTCCAGCTCGCCACCTATGCCCGCGGCAAGGACGCCGATCTGGCCCGCGACTTCCAGCGGGTCTTCGAGCTCTTCCCGCGCCTGGCCGAGCGTCGCGCCCAGCGCAGCGAATTGCTTTCCGGCGGCGAGCAGCAGATGCTTGCCGTCGGCAGGGCACTGATGACCGGCTGCCGTTTCCTCCTCCTCGACGAGCCGTCGATGGGCTTGGCTCCGGCTCTCAAGTATGAGCTGTTCCGCACCCTCAAGCGCCTCAACGAAGAGGGATTGACGCTGCTGCTGGTCGAGCAGAACGCCAGCCTCGCCCTCCATCTCGCCCACCGCGGCTACGTTCTCGACACCGGCAGAATCGTCGCCAGCGGCACCGGCGCGGAACTGCTCGGCAACCCCGAGGTCAGGAAGGCCTATCTGGGCGGCTGAGCCTGTTTTTCCCTCCGAACCAGAGAAACTCGTCCGGCAAGGGGAGGTTCACTCTTGGATGGAAGTTCGCCGATATTCCTGGTCTGCAAAAAATGGGATTTACCTGTCCGGTTTCGCCTTGTGCGCCGGGAAATCTGCCTTAGAATTAAATTTTCATCTTATTCCGGTCATAAAGGGTGCATCAACCCATGAGCAACGACCATCACGAAAACTTTCATGCCGCCCTGTTCCCGGAGGAAAACCCGTTTCCGGTTCTGTGTGTAAACCGTGATGGGGTACTGCTCTACGCCAACCGAGCCGCCGCCGGGTTGCTGCAGTCCTGGCAGACAAGCATCGGCGGGGTGATCCCCGATTTTCTCCATCGTGAAGTCGCCAGGACGCTGGAAGAAAGCGGCCATCGGGAGCTGGAGATCCGTTTCAATGACCGGGAGATCTCTTTCGTCCTGGTGCCGATCGCCGAACACGGTTATGTCAATCTCTACGGACGCGACCTTACCGAACGCAAACAGGCCGAACAGGCATTGCGAGAGAGCGAAAGGAGATTCAAACTTTTCTTCGAGCACGCGCCCGCGGGCCTGGCGATGTTCGACCGCGACATGCGCTACCTCTGCGCCAGCCGGCGCTGGCTTCAGGACTATGGGCTGGAGGACCGCGACCTGACCGGGCTCTCCCATTACGAGATCTTCCCGGAAATCGGCGACGCCTGGAAGGAGGCCCATCGCCGGGGGTTGGCCGGCGAGGTGCTGCGGGCCGAAGCCGATCGTTTCGAGCGGGCCGACGGCTCGGCGCAGTGGGTGCGCTGGGAGGTTCGCCCCTGGCACGACGCGGCGGGGGAGGTCGGCGGCATCGTCATCTTCGCCGAGGACATTTCCGCGCGCATGTGGGCTGAAGAGCAGATTCAACGCCATGTCATGGAGTTGAAGGCCGTGAATGCGGAACTGACCCGCTTCAACAGCGCCTCGGTGGGGCGCGAGTTGTGCATGATCGAGTTGAAGCGGGAGATCAACGAGTTCTGCGCAAAGGCCGGACAGCCGCCGCGCTATCCGCTCGAATTCGAGGAGGGGCGATCGTGAGCATGACCACCGGTTCCCGTCAACGCTCTCCTTATGCCGTCCTCGGCGGGACATTCACGCTTTTTTTGCTTCCGGTCGCAATGATTGGGATGTTCCCCGCCCAGTTCGATACCGTTATCGATAAGGAGACTTATGTCACCTTTCACAATGCCGCCGAATTTTTCAGCATCGTAGTTTCTCTCTCCGTATTCAGCGTAGGCTGGTTCACCTTCGAGCAGTCGAGGGACCGGCATGGCCTGCTCCTCGGAACGGTTTTTCTCGCCGTCGGGCTGCTCGACTTCATGCATGCCATGAGCAACGCAGCCATGCCCGCTTTCATATCCCCCAACTCCACCAACAAATCGACCCAATTCTGGCTCGCCGCCAGGCTCTTCGGCGCATCGACCCTGCTGGCAAGCGCCTTTGTTTATCCGGAGAGTCAATTCCGATGGCTGTCGAAAAAGGTCCTGATGACATCGGCATTGCTGGTAACGGCAGTGACCTTTACCGCGATTGTCTTCTTTCCGGCATATGTTCCGGCTACCGCCATCCAGGGGGCGGGGCTTACTCCCTTGAAAAGGGTGCTGGAGTTTCTGGTCATCATTTTGCTCCTGTTCGCAGCGGTTGCGTACTGGAAACGGATGACAGTGACCGGGAACCGGCTTCTCGTCTATTATCTTGCCGCCTTCATCATCTCCATCTTCAGCGAGGTGTTCTTTGCTTCCTACACGACCGGGTTCGATACCTACAACGTGCTGGGGCATATCTACAAGGTGATCGCATTCTGCCTGATCTACAAGGCGGTCTTCATCTCCTCGGTCAACAGCCCCTACCTGAAACTTGCCGATGCCATGGAAGGACTCCGAATGGAGAGCGTCTCCCGTAGCGACCTTGAGAGAGAGGTCGAGGAGCGCAAGCGGGCCGAAGAGTCGCTGAAACTGACACAGGCATCGGTGGATGGGGCTGCGGAATTGGTGGCGTGGTTCACCAGCGATGGGAAGGTGTATTACGTCAACGAGACAACCTGCCGGACGCTGGGATACTCCCGCGAGGAGCTTCTCAAGATGACCGCGCTCGATTTCAGTCCGGGATTCACTTGGGAGCAATATGAGGAGCACTGGCAGGAGGTCAGGAAGCGAAAGTCCTTTGTTCTGGAGACGGTGCACCGTCGAAAAGACGGCACGGAATACCCGACCGAGGTATTGGTCAACTACGTGGTGTATGGTGGCCAGGAGTTCATTTTCGCCTACGGGCGGGACATCACCGAGCGCAAGCAGACAGAGGAGGCGCTGGCCAGGGCCCATGAGCAGACCGAGGTCGAGCGGCGGCGGCTGGAGGCCATCCTGGAAACCTCTCCCGTCGGGATTGTGCTGGTCGAGGCCGCTCCCGGCAGGCTCTCGCTTGTCAACCGGCGGGCCGCGGAGATCTACGGCATCGATTATGGCGGGTTCGACCTAGAGACCCATGTTGCCAGTGTCAAGGTACTGCTGCCCGACGGCTCGCCGTTCCCCATTCAGGAGCTGCCTGTCAACCGCGCTTTCAAGGGAGAAGAAGTCCACGACGTCGAAATGACCATAGAGCGGAGCAACGGTGAGCGCGTGCCGCTTTCCGCATATGCCGCGCCATTGCTCGACACCGAGGGAAATGTCACCACGGCCGTCATCCTCTTCGATGACATCACCGCACGCAAACAGGCAGAAGACACGATCAAGGCGTCTTTGCAGGAGAAGGAAATCCTGCTGAAGGAAGTCCATCACCGGGTGAAGAACAACCTCCAGGTGATCTCCAGCCTGGTCGACATGCAGGCGGACGGCTCAAAGGACGAGACAGTGCGCGAGGGGCTCCGGGACGTGACCTACCGGATCCGCTCCATGGCCCTGGTCCACGAGAAGCTTTACCACTCCGCGAGTCTTTCCCGGGTCGATTTCGGCGAGTACGCCCAGAGCCTGCTTACCTATCTCTGGCGCGCCCACGGCGGCGCCGCCGAACCGATCCGGCTCACCCTCGACCTGGACCCGGTGGAACTGGCGGTGGACACCGCCGTGCCGTGCGGCCTGATTCTGAACGAGCTGGCCGGCAACGCCCTCAAACACGCCTTCCGGGGGCGAAGCGACGGGAAGGTGACCGTGTCGCTGCGCAGGACCGCGGACGGCCAGGTTTCCCTTTCCGTGTACGATAACGGCGTCGGCATGCCTGCCGAGTTCGACTGGCGAAAGGCCCATTCCCTGGGGCTGCGCCTAGTGCAGATGCTGGCCGGGCAGTTGCGGGGGTCGGTGGAGGTGGCGCGGGGAGAGGGGACGAAGTTTACATTGGCATTCAGACCCAAGGATGCGGTAGAGACGCATGCGAATGAGACGCATGCAATGCGTCTCTCCCATGTTGATGTTGCCAGAGGAACCTATCCATGACCAAAGCGACCATTCTCATCGTTGAGGACGAGGCGATTATCGCCGCGGACCTGGCCGGCAAACTGGGCCGGCTCGGCTACGAGATCAGCGGCACGACCGGCTACGGCGAGGAAGCGGTCAGCCAGGCGCGGGAACGGCGACCGGACCTGATCCTGATGGACATCCGCCTGGCGGGAGCCATGGACGGCGTGGACGCGGCCACGATCATCCGTCGCGAGCTCGACCTGCCAGTGATCTTCCTGACCGCCCACTCGGATCAGGCAACCCTGGAGCGGGCCAAGCTCACCGGGCCGTTCGGCTATATCCTCAAGCCTTTCGAGGAACGGGAGCTGGCGACCAACATCGCGATGGCGCTCTACAAGCACCAGGCCGAACGCAAATTGCGCCAGGCCCACGACGAACTGGAGCAGCGGGTCGAGGAGCGCACCAGAGAGCTACGGGACGCGGAGCAGGCGCTGCGCGAGATCAATCTGACGCTGGAGCAGCGGGTGGCCGAGCGAACCGCCGAGCTTTTCGCTGCCAACGCCACGCTGCGCGACGCCCGCCGGGCCGCCCTCAACATGATGGAAGACGCCATTGTTGCCCGCCGCCAGGCCGAGGAGGCGAGCGCCGAGCGCAAGCAGGCCGATGAAATGGTGCACCGGCAGAACGCGATCCTGTCCGGGATCAACCGGATCTTCGGGGCGGTCCTTGCCTCCGGCAGCGAGGAGGAGTTGGGCGAAACATGCCTGGCAGTAGCCGAGGAAATCACCGGGAGCAGGTTCGGCTTCATCG
Organism: Desulfuromonas sp.; assembly: GCA_012026975.1. Taxonomy (GTDB): domain Bacteria; phylum Desulfobacterota; class Desulfuromonadia; order Desulfuromonadales; family BM103; genus VAUL01. The sequence continues at coordinate 7,295 of VEPG01000010.1, forward strand.
GCGAGTTCGGCGAGGACGGCCTGCTCCACGGCATCGCCATGAGCAACCCGGGCTGGGAGCTCTGCACCATATACGACCAGGCGGGCGAGCGCCGTCCCCCCAGCGATTTCCACATCCGCGGCGTCTACGGCCGGGTGCTCCTGGACGGGAAGGGGTTCTTCACCAACGAACCGTCCTCCCACCCCGACAGCATCGGCACGCCGGCAGGACATCCGCCACTGACGGCGTTTCTTGGCGTCTCGCTGGTCCGCGACGAGGAGATCATCGGGATGGTTGCCCTCGGCAACCGGGACGGCGGCTACGGCCAAGTTGAGCTGGAGGCGATGGAGACGCTGGCGCCGTCGATTGTGGAGTCATTCCAGCGCATGCGCATGAAGAAAGCCTTGGGGGAGAGTGAACTGTTCTACCGGCAGTTGCTGGAATCGATCCCGGGGATGGTGTTTACCACCAGACCGGACGGCTACTGCGATTTCCAGAGTCAGCCGTGGGTCGATTTCACCGGTGTGCCGATGGCCGAGCACCTCGGCGACGGCTGGAACAGGCTGCTCCACCCCGACGACCGGCCGCGGGCCTTCGCTGCCTGGCGCGATGCGGTCGAGGAACGCGCGCCCTACGACCTGGAATACCGCGTCCGGCGGCACGACGGCGAATACCAATGGTTCAAGGTGTGCGGCCGTCCGATCCGCAATGCCGGCGGGGAGATCGTCCGCTGGTTCGGTACGGCGCTCAACATCGACCAGTTGGTGAAACTGCAGGAAGAATTGCTCCAGGCGAAGGAATTGGCGGAAGAGGCCAGCCGTGCCAAGAGCGAATTCGTGGCCAACATGAGCCACGAGATCCGCACCCCCATGACCGTCTTCCTCATGGCCATCGACCAGCTGCTGCAGATCAATGCCGACCCGTCCAGCCGCCAGCTGCTGGAGATGGCCGACAAGGCGGCCATGGCCCTGCGCGGCCTGGTCGACGACATTCTCGATTTCTCACGGATCGAAGCCGGCAGTGTGGAAATTGCCGACGAGCCGTTCAACCCGGTCTCCGCCATGCGGGAAGTCATCGAGATGTTTGACCTGGCGGCGCGCGAGAAGAACCTGCGCTTGACCTGGGACGTGAGCCAGGATGTCCCCCCCATCGTTTTCGGCGACTGGTTCAAGATCAAGCAGGTCTTGATCAATCTGCTCGGCAATGCCCTTAAGTTCACCCCCGAGGGAGAAATTGACGTCACCGTCCGACCGCGCGGGAAGCAGCTGGTCTTTGTCGTGGCCGACACGGGCATCGGCATCCCGGAGGATAAGTGCCATCTGCTCTTCGAGAGCTTCAGACAGGTGGATTCATCCTTCCATCGCCAGTATGGCGGCAGCGGCCTGGGCTTGGCGATCTGCAAGGGGCTCGTCGAATTGATGGGCGGCCGGATTGCCGTGCAGGGACGCAACAAGGGGACGATCTTCTCGTTCACCATCCCGTTGAAAACTCCGTCACTGGCGGATCTGTCATCAGCCGACCCGGCAGCCGCGGAAGTCGCCCGGACCACCAACCATGCCCGCATCCTGCTGGCCGATGACGATCCGATGATCCTCGAAGTGATGAATCTGGCGCTTACCCTGCGCGGCTGGCAAACCGAGACCGCGATGTCTGGAGCCGAGGCGGTCGAGAAGTGGCGGCACGGGGATTTCAATGTCATCCTTATGGATTTGCAGATGCCGGGGATGAATGGCTTGGAGGCGACCCGCATGATCCGCGAGCAAGAAGTCGGAAAGGGATCGCGCACCCCGATCATCGGCTTTACCGCCCACGTCGAAGCCAGGATTCTGGACGACTGTCACGAAGCGGGGATGGATCGGGTGTTGTATAAACCCGTGGAGATTGATGCACTTTATGTGACGATCGAGCAATTCCTGGCGGATTGAGAACCGGTTGGCCGCTATCGGCTGTTCATGGAAAAGATTCTTGACACATTCAATTTATTATTATAAGTTCTAGCGTAATTCTACTTACCCTATAGATTAAATGCTATCAAAAAAAACCAAATACGGCCTGCAGGCCCTGCTCATCCTGGCCCGGGAATACGGCCAGGGGCCGCTGCTGATCGCCGACCTGGCCGAGCGGGAACGGATTCCCAGGAAGTTTCTCGAATTCATCCTGCTGCAGCTCAAGAATGCCGGGGTACTGCAAAGCCGCAAGGGGAAAGGAGGCGGTTATTCATTGGCCAAGCCCCCCACCGAAATCAGCGTGGGCCGCATCGTACGCACTCTCGATGGACCATTGGCGCCGGTACCGTGCGTCAGCGTCATGGCCTACGAGAAGTGCCAGGAATGCCGGGACGAAAAAACCTGCGCGATTCGCCTGGTCATGAAGGATGTGCGGGATGCCATTGCCGACATTCTCGATCATACCTCCTTGCAGGACATGCTGAATCGCTCGGCTGACGAGTTGAAAAAACTGGACGGGATTGTAGACTTTCAAATCTGAGGCGCGCATTATTTTTTTAACTATAAATCTATTTAGTTGATAGACTAAAAGGAAAGGTATCAGATCATGTTGAAGAAGAGCCTTCTGCTTGTCGTTGTGACGCTGCTGCTGGCGACCGGAAATGTTCCGGCCGCCGAGATCACCCTGCTCAACGTCTCCTATGACCCGACCCGCGAACTCTACGTCGATGTCAATGCCGCCTTCGCCAGGTACTGGCAGGGGAAAAGCGGCGACACGGTCACTATCCAGCAGTCGCACGGCGGTTCCGGCAAACAGGCCCGCGCGGTCATCGACGGCCTGGAAGCCGATGTGGTGACGCTGGCCCTGGCCGGCGACATCGACGCCATCGCCGACAAGGCCAGACTGCTGCCGCCTGATTGGCAGAAACGCCTGCCGCACAACAGCTCCCCCTACACCTCGACCATCGTCTTTCTGGTCCGCAAAGGGAACCCCAAAGGGATCAAGGACTGGAATGATCTGACCAGACCGGGCGTTTCGGTCATCACGCCCAACCCCAAGACCTCCGGCGGGGCGCGCTGGAACTATCTGGCCGCCTGGGGTTATGCCCTGAAGCAGAATGGCGGCAACGAAAACAAGGCCAGGGATTTCGTCGCCGCCCTGTTCAAGAACGTGCCGGTGCTCGATTCGGGAGCACGCGGGTCGACGACCACCTTCGTGCAGCGCGGCATCGGCGACGTTTTCCTCTCCTGGGAAAACGAGGCCTTCCTGGCGGTCAAGGAGTTCGGCGCCGACAAATTTGAAATTGTTGTCCCATCCCTCTCCATTCTTGCCGAACCGCCGGTGACCGTGGTCGACAAGGTGGCGGACAAGCGCGGCACCCGCAAGGTGGCCGAAGCCTATCTGAACTTCCTCTACACCCCCGAAGGCCAGGAGATCGCCGGCAAGAACTTCTACCGCCCGCGCCTGGCGGAAGTTGCCAAAAAATACGAAAAGCAGTTCCCGAAGGTAAATCTCTTTACCATCGACGAGCTGTTCGGCGGCTGGAAGCCGGCACAGACCAAGCACTTCAATGATGGCGGCATATTCGACCAGATCTACACACCAGGCCGATGAAAAGCACCCGTCTGCGGCGTTCCCGCCCGCTCTCGTCGCTGCGACGTACCCAGAGGGTACGCCTCACTCCTCTAACGGACGGCGCCTTGCACCCGGGCACTTTTGATCGGCCTACGACCTGACGGCCAGAGGGAACCTTTGATGAAAAACCTTCGCCTCAAACAACCGAGCGTTCTCCCCGGCTTCAGCCTGACTCTCGGCTACACGGTCTTCTATCTGAGCCTGATCGTGCTGCTGCCGCTGTCGGCGCTGTTCCTCAGAACCACAGCCATGGGCTGGGAGGCTTTCTGGGCAACCGTCACCGATCCGCGGGTGGTTGCCTCCTACCGGCTCACTTTCGGGGCCTCCCTGGTCGGTGCGTTGATCAACGCGGTGTTCGGCTTCATCGCCGCCTGGACGCTGGTGCGCTACTCCTTTCCGGGGAAGAAGCTGATCGACGCCCTGATCGACCTCCCCTTCGCCCTCCCCACCGCGGTCTCGGGGATCGCCCTGACGGCGATTTACGCGCCGAACGGCTGGCTCGGCCAGCATCTGGAGCCGCTCGGCATCAAGGCGGCCTTCTCGCCGCTGGGCGTGACCATCGCCCTGACCTTTATCGGCCTCCCCTTCGTGGTGCGTACCTTGCAGCCGGCGCTGGAGGAGCTCGACCCCGCCGTCGAGGAGGCCGCGGCCAGCCTCGGCGCCGACCGGGTGCAGACCTTCGTGCGGGTGATCCTGCCGGCGCTGCTGCCGGCGCTGCTCACCGGTTTTGCCCTGTCGTTTGCCCGGGCCCTCGGCGAATACGGTTCGGTGGTGTTCATCTCCGGCAACATGCCGATGCGCACCGAGATCACCGCCCTGCTGATCATCGCCAAACTCGAGCAGTACGATTACGCCGGGGCCACGGCCATCGCCGTGGTCATGCTGATCGCCTCCTTCACCATCCTGCTCGGCATCAATCTGCTGCAGTGGTGGAGCAGCCGACGCCTTGGCACGGGAGCCTGACCATGGCCGGAAGCATCGCCCTGCGCAAGGGCCCGAAGACCGCCGCCGGCACCGGCGCGCCCTCGTGGGTCAAGTGGCCGCTGATCGTGCTGACCCTGGGGTTCCTGACCCTCTTTCTGTTTGTCCCCCTTGCGGCGGTCTTTACCGAGGCGCTGCGCAAGGGAGTGGGCGCCTACCTGGCGAGTTTCAGCGATCCGGCGGCGCTGGCGGCGATCAAGCTGACGCTGATCACCGCGGCCATCGCCGTGCCGCTCAACCTGCTCTTCGGCCTGGCCGGCGCCTGGGCCATCGCCAAGTTCAATTTCACCGGGAAGAGCGTGCTGCTCACCCTGATCGATCTCCCCTTCGCCGTCTCACCGGTCATCTCGGGGCTGATCTATGTGCTCCTGTTCGGCCTGCAGGGGTGGCTGGGGCCGTGGCTCGCCGACCACGACGTGAAGATCATCTTCGCCGTACCGGGGATCGTACTGGCCACCATCTTCGTCACCTTCCCCTTCGTCGCCCGCGAACTGATCCCGCTCATGCAGGAGCAGGGGATCGAAGAGGAACAGGCCGCCCTGTCGCTGGGAGCGAGCGGCTGGCAGACGTTCTGGCGGGTGACGCTCCCCAACGTCAAATGGGCTCTGCTTTACGGGGTGATCCTCTGCAACGCCCGGGCCATGGGGGAGTTCGGCGCGGTCTCGGTGGTTTCCGGCCACATTCGCGGCAAGACCAACACCATCCCGCTGCGTGTGGAGATCCTTTACAACGAATACAACTTCGTCGCGGCCTTCGCCGTCGCCTCCCTGCTCGCCATCCTGGCGCTGCTGACCCTGGCCGCCAAAAGCCTGGTCGAATGGCAGGCGCAGCGGCAGGCCGCCAGGGATCCAGAGTAGTTAATTATCGCGAATTCGCCGGAGAAATCATGAGCATCGAAGTCCGCAACCTTACCAAAACCTTCGGCAGTTTCACTGCCCTGCACGACATCAGCCTGACGGTCCCCGACGGCGAACTGGTTGCCCTGCTCGGCCCCTCGGGATGCGGCAAGACCACCCTGCTGCGCGTCATTGCCGGCCTGGAGCCGCCCGATCCCGGCAGCGGGGCGATCCTCTTCCACAACCAGGACGTGGCCAACCGCCAGGTCGGCGAGCGCCAGGTCGGTTTCGTTTTCCAGCACTACGCCCTGTTCCGGCACATGACGGTGTTCGACAACGTTGCCTTCGGCCTGCAGGTGAAGCCCCGTCGCGAGCGCCGGCCCAAAGCCGAAATCCGCGACCGGGTCATGGCCCTGCTGCGTCTGGTCCAGCTTGAAAGCCAGGCGGACCGTTTTCCGTCACAGCTCTCCGGTGGCCAGCGGCAGCGGGTGGCGTTGGCCCGGGCGCTGGCGGTGGAGCCGAAGGTTCTGCTCCTCGATGAGCCGTTCGGAGCGCTCGACGCCAAGGTCCGGCTGGAGTTGCGCCGCTGGCTGCGCCGGCTGCACGACGAGATCCACGTCACCAGCGTCTTCGTCACCCACGACCAGGAAGAGGCTCTGGAGGTCGCCGACAAAGTGGTGGTGATGAATCAGGGACGAATCGAGCAGATCGGCACCCCCCAGGAGATCTATGACCAGCCGGCCAACCCCTTCGTCTACAACTTTCTCGGCAGCGTCAACCTCTTCCATGGCCGCGTGCATACCGGGCATGCCCATTTCGACGGCATCCGCGTCGATTTGCCTGCCCCCTCGGCTGCCGATGACCATGAGGTGGTCGGCTATGTGCGCCCCCATGACATCGAAGTGGAACGCACCCGCAGCAGCGTCGAGGAGATCGAGGCCGTGATCGTTCATATCCACGGCGCTGGCGGGATGCCGCGCCTGGAACTGGAGCGCCTCGACAATCACGAGCGAATCGAAGCCGAATTGACCCGCGACCGCTTCCGCGAACTCGCCCTGCAAACCGGCGAGCGGGTTTTTATCCGACCCAGAAATCTGCGGGTGTTTGTCGAAGGGCAACATCTCGACTACCAGATCTGAAGGCTCGCGGCCACCTCACTTCGTCAGCTGACAGGTTGGCTGACATTAAAGCTAAGCAGGTGTTTTTTTGATTATTAGTCTACTTATTCCATAGACTGACTATTATGCTAACCGGGCAACCGGAGGCAACCCTATGAACTGCGAGGTAACTGACCGGACCACCGGAAGTGCTCGACCATGAAGGAGGCACCCATGAAAGTCGTCCGGTATCTGTTGATTGTCGCGCTGCTTGGCGCATTGCCCGTCGCAGCCGCGGCGGCCGAGGAAACGCTGTCAGCCGACGAACGCTGGCAGGCGCTCGACCAGAAGATTCGCATCCTGGAGCGCAAGCTGGAACTTGACCAGGAACAGACGGCAGCCAAGGCCAAGGAAGGCGCTACCGTGAGCGCCGGGGAAAAGGGGTTTGTGATCAAGTCGGCGAATGGAGATTACCAACTCAAGTTGTCCGGTTACGTGCAACTCGACGGGCGTTTCTTCCTCGATGACGAGAATCACTCTGCAACCGACACCTTTACCTTGCGCCGGGTTCGCCCGATCGTCGAGGGGACCCTCGCCAGGCACTTCGATTTCCGGATCATGCCTGATTTCGGTGGGGGCAAGACCGTGTTGCAGGACGCCTATCTCAATGCCCGCTACTGGCCGGCCGCCAAAATCCAGGTCGGTAAATTCAAGGCCCCGTTCGGCCTGGAGCGCCTGCAGTCGGGGACGGCCACGCTCTTTGCCGAGCGGGCTCTGCCAACCAGTCTGGTTCCCAACCGGGATCTCGGTCTGCAACTTCACGGCGAGTTCGGCGAAGGGACCGTGGCTTATGCCCTCGGGGAGTTCAACGGCGTCCCCGCCGGCGGCAGCGGCGATGAGGACAGCTACGACGGCAAGGACGTCATCGGGCGTCTCTTCTTCCACCCCTTCCGCAAGACCGATCTCGACTGGCTCAAGGGGTTCGGCCTCGGCGTGGCCGTCAGCCGGGGGAATGCCCAGGGGAGCTTGTCTTCGCCTGATCTTCCTGCCTTCAAAACCTCCGGGCAGAAGACCTTCTTCAGCTACCGCTCCAACAACCCAGCCACCGCCGCCGGAACCGTCATTGCCGATGGCCGCCGCACCCGTCTGTCACCGCAAGCCTATTATTTTGCCGGCCCCTTCGGCGTGATTGGCGAGTATGTCCGCTCTGAACAGGAGGTCGAGCGTGGGAGCAGTTCCGAGGAACTGACCCACAAGGCCTGGCAGGTCGCGGGTTCCTGGGTCGTGACCGGCGAGGATGCATCCTTCAGAGGAGTCAAGCCAAAGCGCCCCTTTGATCCGGCAGCCGGCAACTGGGGAGCACTGGAACTGGCAGGCCGCTATCACGTGCTCAAAGCGGACAAGGATGCGTTTCCCATCTTTGCCGATGCGACGAAGTCGGCAGAAAAGGCCACCGCATGGGGTGCCGGCCTCAACTGGTACCTGAACAACCACGTCAAGCTCGTTCTCAATTACGAGGAAACCGATTTCGAGGGCGGAGCCGTCAACGGCGACCGACCCAACGAAAAACTTATCCTGAGCCGTTTCCAGGTTGCTTTCTAAAGCAGGCAACACGGGGGGGATGCCGGTGCGCAGCTTAAGCTGCGCACCGGCATCGATCGGCTCGCCCACCCACCAGGAGGAAATCATGAGCACCACCACCATTGACCAGACCAACGACTGGCCCCGCGAGCTTGAAACCAGAATCCGCGCGGCCTTGCGCGAGATTCGCTTCGGCACCATTACTCTGGTGATTCAGGACGGCCAGGTCATCCAGATCGACAAAAATGAAAAGATCCGGCTGAAATAGCCGACAGCGGCAACCTGGAGCACTGTCATGATCGCCAAGCGCATCGCCTTTTTCGGCCGGCGTGGTCATAGCGAAGCTGTCCTTGGTGCCGATATTTATCGTTCGATTGATCCTGTCGGCACAATCCAAATTATCAATTTGACTCCAGAGCGTCGGCCCATTAAGGTTGGCACCGGTTTTCGTCGACCAGTCTCATTCCTCGACCGATCTGGAGGTCTTGCGCATGCGCCGTCTGTTTCTGCTCGCCACCTTGTGTTGCCTCGCCACCACCGCAACCGCCTGGAGCGCCGCCAGTCGCGGCGGCACCGTCACCATGACGGTCGACCTCTCCGCGCAGAAGACCGGGGAATCGGCGCGGCTCTGGCTCCCCTACCCGGTCAGTGACCGTGACCAGACCGTCGGCGACATCCGGGTCAGCGGCGACTTCGCCAGCTCCGGCGTTTATACCGACAGCGTGCACGGCACGCCGATCCTCTATGCCGAGTGGCCGAAGGACGCAGCCAGCCGCAAACTCACCCTCGCCTTCAGCGTGACCCGCCAGGAGATTCGCCTGGCCAAACTGCCGGAGCGGGAACCGAAGTGGAATCCGGCCGACTATGCCGAATACCTCAAGCCGACCAGCCTCGGGCCGATCGACGGCGAGGTAAAAAAACTCGCCGACAGGATCACCAAGGGGAAGCAGACGGTCCTGTCCAAGGCGCGGGCGATCTACGACTGGACCGTGGAGAACATGTACCGCGATCCGGCCACCCGCGGCTGCGGCCTGGGCGACGTTTGCGCCCTGCTGCTCAAGCCCGGCGGCAAGTGCACCGACATCTCTTCGACCTATATCGCCCTCTGCCGCGCGGCCGGCGTGCCGGCCCGGGAGATTTTCGGCCTGCGTCTCGGCAAGAAGGCCGAGGAGGACATCACCACCTGGCAGCACTGCTGGGTCGAGTTCTTCCTCCCCGGCGCCGGTTGGGTGCCGGTCGACCCGGCCGACGTGCGCAAGGCGATCCTGGTCGAAAAGCTGGAGATGACTGACCCCAGGGTCAGGGAATACCGCGAGTATTTCTGGGGCGGCCTTGATCCCTACCGCTTCAGGTTGGCGATTGGCCGCGACCTGATGCTCAATCCGCCACAGGCCGGGGCGCCGCTCAACACCTTTGGCTATCCCTATGCCGAAATCGGCGGCCAGCCTCTCGATTTCTACGACCCCAAAGGCTTCGTCTACACCATCGGCTACCGGGAAAAGTAGCCCGACTACCGATCAATCAACATGCACAAAAAGGCCGCTTCCCCGCATGGGGGCAGCGGCCTTTTTGTGCTTTCACCCCGTCTCTTCCTAAGCAGAAGACCGTCTAGCAGGTGGAGATCGGTATCCGATTGTCACATAAACTAATGTAGTACCGATTACATATTTTATTTTTTTGATCAAGAATAATTTTCAAAATTACTTGACTGCTATAGTGTAGATTATGTATTTTGTTTTTATAGCACTGATTCGGAAACCCCGGAAGGAGTTGCGCTTTCATGGAAACAACCAGCCGCGGCATGACCAACGCCGACCCGCGCGAAATCATCCAGGCCGGCCTGAACGCCGCCCACGGACCGGTCAAGCTGGCGAGTTCGTTTTCCGTCGAGGATGTCGTCGTGATCGACCTGATTTGCCGCCACCGCCTGCCGGTCGGCATCTTCGCCCTCGACACCGGTCGGCTCAACGAAGAGACCTATGAAGTCGCCGAAACGGTCAGCCAGCGCTACGGCGTGCCGATCGAATGGTATTTCCCAGAACGCGCCGCCGTGGAGGAACTGGAGCGCGGCAAGGGACTTTTTTCCTTCCGCGAAAGCCTGGACAATCGCCACGAGTGCTGCCGCATCCGCAAGGTCGAGCCGTTGCAGCGAGCCTTGCGCGGCCTGGGCGGCTGGGTGACGGGGATGCGCCGCGAACAGAGCGTGACCCGCACCGAGGTCGCACCCCTGGAAATCGACGGCGCCCATGGCGGCATCGTCAAGATCAATCCCCTGAGCTACTGGAACGAGCAGCAGCTCTGGGACTATGCCCGCGAGCAGCGGATCCCGGTCAATCGCCTGCACAAACGGGGCTACCCGTCGATCGGCTGCGCCCCCTGCACCCGTGCCATCGAGCCGGGGGAACATCCGCGCGCGGGGCGCTGGTGGTGGGAGGACCCGGCCCACAAGGAGTGCGGGCTGCATCGTGGCGGGGAATCGGAAGGGAGCGGTGCCGGCATCTGAGCGCCAGACACCGCTTCGGCCAGAGCATGATTTACATGACGGAAAAGGCTATACTCTCCGCCCGACATCGTCTAAAACAGCAGGGCAGGCGCGGCACGAGCCTGGCAACCAACACTTTTGTGGATATTCCAACGGATCCGACGTGACCATCGACTACCAGAGACTGCGCCTCGACGGCGTCTACCGGCAGAACGACGCCGGACAGCTCATGCTGCGCGTGAAAATTCCGGCCAGTGTGCTCTCCGCTCCCCAGGTCGAGGCGCTTTGCCTCGTTGCCGAAAGCTTCAGCAACGGCCGACTGCACCTGCCCTGCCGCGGCAGCGTCGAACTGCACTGGCTGGAGCACGACCGTCTGCCGGAGATCTTCCGGCAGCTGGCAACGGTCGGACTGACCACCCGCGGCGCCTGCGGTGGCGCGGTGCGCGGCATCTCCTGCAGCACCAGCGCCGGGCCCGATCTCGGCACGGTCCAACGCGTTGCCCGCCGGCTGCACCGGCACTTTACCGGCAACCCGCGCTTCGAGGGGCTCCCCAAGAAATTCAAAATCGGGGTAGAATCCGGCTACGCCGGCGGCCGGCACCTGATCCAGGATTTCGGTATCGTCCATACGGGAGCAGCCAACGATAGTGGCCGCTTCGACGTCTGGTGTGCCGGCGGCCTCGGCCGCGAACCCCAGGCCGGCTTCCTGCTGTGCCGGAATGTGGCGGAAGCGGAGTTGCTGCCGCTCGCCGAGGCGGTCGTGCGCGTCTATGCCCGCCACGCGCCGGCCGGCAAGCGCCTCAAGTATGTCGCGCGCGAGGTCGGCCAGGAGCGACTGCGCGAACTGATCGCCGACGCCTGCGAGCCGATTGCAGCAGCGAAGCCATCGTTGAACGACGCGCTGGGCATCGGCAACGGCGTGCGCCTGGACATCCCGGTTTTTGCCGGCGAAATCGAGGCCGCGCAACTGCGCCTGGTGGCCAGGACCGCCGCCATTCATGGCGACGGCATGCTGGTCCTGACCGCCGACCAGAATCTCGCCCTCTTCCTCCCCGACCAGGCGGCTCTTGAGCGGACTCGTCATGAGCTGGCCGGCCATGGGCTGCTTCCCGCCACGGCGGAAGCCGCTGTGACCTGCCGCATCTGCCCCGGCAATCACGAGTGCCGCATGGGGCTCGCCCCGACCCGCGACGTTGCCCGCCAGCTCATTGCCACCCTCGGCCCACGGGCACAAGCGCTGACCTGGGCGGTCTCCGGCTGCCCCAACAGCTGTTCCCAGCCGCAACTGGCCGATGTCGGCATCATGACCGGCAAGCTGGTCATGGCGGAGGATGGCAGTCGCACCCCACGGTTCGACCTCTATCGGCGCAATGGCGACGGGCTGGGAGCGGCGGTCGCCACCGGGCTCGACCTGACCAGCCTGCTGGCAGAAGTCGGCAAGCTCGGCTGACCCTCCCGCCAAAAGGGGATTGAACCTCCAGCCGTTTCATGTTAGAAAATGCAGGCTTGCAAACCAGACGCCGCCTTAGCTCAGCTGGTAGAGCAATTGATTCGTAATCAATAGGTCGCCGGTTCAAGTCCGGCAGGCGGCTCCAGCAGCAAGTCCGGGACCATCTTGCGCCATACGGAAAAACCCGCCAGACGTGCGGGTTTTTCTATTTCACCCCCCCTTCCGCCGTCTATTCCGCAGCCGTAACGAAAAGCCTGAAAGCAGCGCAAGCCTGGCCGACGCCTGCGTCTCCCCCCGGGATGGGGACGCCGCCTTTCCGCGCATCAGAACTTGACCGAAAGGCTGATGGCGCCGAAGTCGTCATTCCCCTTCTGGGTCCGGAATTCCTTGGTGCGCAGGACGTGGGTATAACTGAGCCGGGCCGACGGCCAATCCAGAACCAGACCGAACTGCAGGTCGCCGACCAAAGGATATTTGTCGACGCTGCGGCTGTCGCGAAAGGTGTTGCCGTCGAGAAAGATATTGCGCGCCACCACTCGTCCGTCAACGCCGGCAAACAGGTACCAGCCGAAATCGGAGGTGGGCGAGAAATCCGAGGTGCCCGGCAGACCCGGCTGGATGCGCGGCGGGCCGTAGTCGTTGGGTAGCCGCCGGCCGTAACGCATGGTCAACCCCGCATTGGCGTAGGTAAAGACGTTGCCCAGGGCCCCGCCGACGTGCGGGGAGAAGTCGATCTCGTTTTTTAAAAAGGTCTTGGCGGCAAGCTCCCGCCAGCTGCGCTGGTAGGTGAGAACGAGTCCCGGCTCGTTCTTCAGTTGGGTATCCCAGCCCTTGGGCTCGTCGGAATCGATGGTCTTGTGGACGGACTTCTGGCTCTCCTCGGCCAGGGAGGCCGGACCGACCATGCCGAAGGTGATCCCGAACTGATCGAGCTGCCGGCCCGACTCCACCCCCAGCCCGATCGTCCCGTAGAGCCAGCCGGCATAGGGACGCTCCCCCGGGGGCGGATCGGCGATGGTGATATCGCTCGGCGTGAACATGCTCTGGCCAAGGGCATAGCCGGGGCGAACCGTTCCCTCCGCCGGGAACCACGGTACCCAGCCGGCCGCTTTCATAGCCCATCGCGGGGTGGCGGCCGCCCGATCCGGAACCCAGACCAGCCTCACTCCGCTGGTATAGTGGCGGTCGATGTTATAGAAGAGGTCGTTTTCCAGGACAAAGCTGAGCGTCCCGCTCTTTGTCGACTCCTCCGCCTCGGCCCGAACCGGAGCGAAGAGGATGAGCAGCAGCAAGGGGACAAGCAGAAGGACTCGCATCGGGTCATCGTCGCCAGAGGGTTACGGAACTATGTTCTGGAAAGTTTAACAGACTTTCTGGAGCAGTTTTCAATCGACGGCATTCAATCGCGCCGCGCGGTAGAGATTGCGGAACAGCACCGTCACCGCCAGCGTCGCCGCACCGGCCACCAGAAAGCCGCTCTTGAAGCCGTACCGGGCAATGAGGACACCCATGCTGGTGGCGCTGGCCATCATGCCGAGATAGATGCAGCTGTTGTAGCCGCCCATGGCCAGCCCGCGCAGCTCGTGCGGGACGACGTCGGCGATCAGGGCGGCCAGGGCGGTGAAGGCGACCCCCATGCTCACGCCGAGCAGGGCGGCGCAGGCGAACAGCCCCGGCAGGCCGGTGCATTGGCCGGTCAGGGCGAGGGCGGCGGCCAGGCCGAAGAGCCCGCCGGCCACCAGGGTGCCGCGATCGGCGACGCGGTCGCACAAGCGGCCGAAGGGGATGCGGGAGAGGGCGTTGGCCAGGGCCTGGACGGCGAAGACCAGGCCGACATGGCCGGCATCCATTCCCAGGGAGGCAAGATACAGCGGGAGGAAGGTCAGGAATACGCCGAAACCGAAGCAGCCGCCAAGAGTCACCAGCAGACAGGCCCGGAACCGGCGATTGTGGCGCAGTTCGCCGAAGGCCGGCCGGATGGCGCGCCGAGGTCCCGGCTGCGTGGCAGTCGCCGGCAGGAAGGCGCCGGCCACGAACACCATCGCCAAGGTGAGCCCGCCCGAGATCAGGAAGACCGTGCGCAGTCCCAGCATCCGACCGAGCAGGCCGCCGCTGGCCGGGCCGAGCATCATGGCGACATTCGAGGCGATGGTGTACATCCCGTAGGCCCGCCCGAGATGGGTACGGGGGGCGATGTCGGCCACATAGGACATCATCGCCGGCGAGAAGGCCGCCAGGCCGATGCCGAAGAGGAGATAGACCCCGATCATGGCGGCGGGGGTGGTGCTCAGGTAGAGCAGGAAGGAAGAACCGGCGATGATCAGCAGCCCGCCGAGAATGACCGTGCGCCGGCCGACACGATCGGAGATGAGCCCGGCGGGGATGGCGAGCAGGCCGGCCATCAGCATGAAGGCGGCGTTGATCGCCCCGACCTGGGCGGTGCTCGCCCCGAGTTCGGCGGCATAGAGCGGCACCACCGGGATGCGCAGATACGAGCCGAGAAAGCAGGCGAAGCTCACCGCACAGCAGGTGAGCAGCAGCGATGCGTAAGAACGGCTCATAGGCGTGTCGGGTGAACAGCGGACGGGCTGCCGCGGTTCATGCGCTCAGTGCCTGGTCAGCAGATGAATCAGGTTGATCGGCCACTCGGGCGGCGGCTCCTTGGCCAGAAAATACCAGGCGATGACTGCGGCCGTCAGGGCGATGAGGGTGTACAACGCGATCCGCGACGGCTTCACTGCTGGACCTGCCCTCCTCCCCCCAACACTTTATACTGCGTCACCAGATTGTCCAGCCGGGCGAGGCGCGCGCCGATCAGGCTTTGCTGGGCGCCATAGAGAAACCGTTGGGAAACCAGCACGGCCAGGTAATTGTCGACCCCCTTTTCGAAACGCGCCTGGGAGAGTCGGTAACTCTCGGCGGTGGCGTCGGTCAACGCCTGCTGGGCCGTCAACTGCTCATCGATGGTGCCGCGTCGCGCCAAGGCATCGGCGACTTCCCGGAACGCTGTCTGAATGGCCTGTTCGTAGCGGGCCACGGCGATATCGCGGTCGACCTCCGCCACCTTCAGATTTGCCAGATTTTTGCCGGCGTCGAAGATCGGCAGGGTAACCCTCGGCGCGAAACTCCAGACCAGTGAACCATCCTCGAACAGACCGGCCAGTTCGACGCTTCCCGTACCGATTGACGAAACCAGGGTAATGCGCGGGAAAAACGCCGCCCGAGCCGCGCCGATATTGGCGTTGTATCCCTTGAGCTGGTTTTCGGCCTGAAGGATATCGGGGCGCCGCAGCAAGGCCTCCGAGGGGAGACCCGGAGAGAAGTCCTTGAGGGCGGTGAGCGTTTCCGAAAGCGTCGACGGCAGCAGTTCGGCCGGCACCGGGGTGCCGACCACCAGGTTGAGGGCGTTCTCGTCCTGGGCCACCAGGGTGGTGAAGCGGGCGATTTCAACCCGAGCCGCCTCGACGGCGGTTTTGGCCTGGTTTAAATCAAGGGCGGAGGCGATGCCGGCTTCGAAACGGCTGCGGGACAATTCATAGGAAACCTGATAGTTGGCAAGAGTCTCCCTGGTGAGCGCCAGCCGTTCGCGATCGGCGGCCAGAGTCAGGTAGTTTGCCGCAACCTCGCCGACCAGACTGATCTGCACCGCGCGACGCGCCTGCTCGGTAGCCAGGTACTGCTCCAGCGCCTGATCCGTGAGGCTGCGTATCCGGCCGAACAGGTCCAGCTCGTAGGCACTGACGGCAAGATCGGCCCGGTACTGATGAATGGTCTCGGCAGAGCCGGTCCCCGCAAGGTCGGCCGGCACCCGCCGGCCGCTCCCCTCGCCGATGGCGTCGACCCGCGGGAAGAGGTCGGCGCGACTGATCCGGTACTGGGCCCGCGACCGCTCGATATTGAGCGCGGCCACGCGCAGGTCGCGATTGTTTTCCAGCGCCAGGGTGATCAGCTTCCGCAGTTGCGGATCAATGAAAAACTCCTGCCAGGGGATATCGGCCACAACCTTTCCGGATGCCGCGGCCCCCTGCTGGTATGACGGACCGCTTGGCCAGACGGCGGGCACGGGAGCTTCCGGGCGGGTGTATTTGGGCGCCAGGCTGCACGCGGAGAGGGCAAGCAGCATCATGGCGCAGGCAATCGGTCTGTTCATATTACGCTCCCTCGGCAGCGGTAGCTTCTGCTGCGTGCTTTTTATATTTTTTCCGGCCAAAGATGCGCGAAACCATGACAAAGAAGAACGGGATGAAGATCAGGTCGATGAAGGTGGCGGAGAGCAGGCCACCGGTCACGGCGGTGCCGATGGCATTCTGCGCGGCTGCCCCCGCTCCTTTGGTCAGTGCCAGTGGCAGGGTGCCGAAGAAGAAGGCCAGCGAAGTCATGATGACCGGCCGCAGCCGGATCTTGACCGCCGCCAGGGTAGCCTCGACCAACTCATGCCCCTGGTGCAGCTGATCCTTGATGAACTGAATGATCAGGATCGCGTTCTTGGTGGACAACCCCACCGTGGTCAACAGACCGATCTGCAGATAGACGTCGTTGGGGAGGACCCGCAGCGTCACCGCCGTGACCGCCCCTACCAGCCCCAGGGGGAGCATGAGCAGATTGACAAAGGGGATTGTCCAACTTTCGTAAAGGGCCGCCACCGCCAAAAACACCACCAGCAGCGAGATGGCATAGAGGGCCGGGGCCTGCGCACCGGCCTTCTTTTCCTCGTAGGAGAGACCGGTCCACTCGTAGCCGATGCCGGGAGGGAGCTTGGCCGCCATCTTCTCCATTTCCAGCATGGCCTCGCCGGTGCTGATGCCAGCGGCGGCCTGCCCCATGATCTCCACCGACGGGATGCCGTTGTAGCGCTCCAGGCGGGGCGAACCATAGACCCAGCGGGCGGTGGAAAAGGCCGAGAACGGCACCATCTCCCCCTGGTTGTTGCGGACGTACCACTTGCCGATATCCTCGGGGAGCATCCGGTACCTGGCATCGGCCTGGAGATAGACCTTCTTGACCCGGCCGTTCTCGATGAAATCGTTGACGTAGGAACTTCCCCAGGCGGTGGCCAGCACCTCGTTGACATTCGCCAGCGAGACCCCCAGGGCCCCGGCCCGCACATCATCGATATCCAGCTTGAACTGGGGGGCGTCGTCCTGACCGTTGGGCCGCACCGCGATCAGCTTGGGATTCTGCATGGCCATCCCCAACAGCTGGTTGCGCGCTTCCATCAACTTTTCATGCCCCAGGCCGCCGCGGTCCTGCAGCATGAGGTCGAAGCCGTTGGCCTGCCCCAGCTCGATCACGGCCGGCGGTGAAAAGGCGAAGGCCAGACCATCCTTGATTTTGGAGAAGGCCGCCATGGCCCGGCCGGCCACGGCCTTGGCCCGCAGGTTCGGCTGTTGGCGCAGATCCCAGTCCTTGAGCCGCACGAAGGCCAGCCCCATGTTTTGACCGCGCCCGGCAAAGCTGAAGCCGGCGACAGTGATGATCGTCTCCACCGCCTCTTTTTCGTCCTCCAGAAAATGCCTCTCCATCTGCTCGATGACCTTGATGGTCCGTTCCTTGGCCGCCCCGGCGGGGAGTTGAACCTGGCAGATGATGAAGCCCTGGTCCTCGTCGGGGAGGAACGCCGTCGGCAGCCGCAGGAAAAAGAAAACCATGACCGCCACGATGGCACCGTAAATGACCAGGTAACGGACCGGTTTGCCGAAGGAGCGGCCGACGATCCCCTCGTATTTGCCCCGGCTCCACTCGAACAGCTTGTTGAACCAGCGGAAGAACTGGCAGAACCAGCCGCAATCGCCGGCGGCATGCCCCTTTTCAATCGGCTTGAGCAGGGTCGAGCAGAGGGCGGGGGTCAGGATCATCGCCACCAGCACCGACAGGATCATGGCCGCGATGATGGTGATCGAAAACTGCCGGTAGATGACGCCGGTGGAGCCGCCGAAGAAGGCCATCGGCAGGAAGACCGCCGTCAGCACCGTGGCGATGCCGATCAGGGCGCTGGTGATCTGCCCCATCGACTTGATGGTGGCGTCGTGGGGCGACAGCCCCTCCTCGGACATGATCCGCTCGACGTTCTCGACGACGACGATGGCGTCGTCCACCAACAGGCCGATGACGATGACCAGGGCGAACATGGTCAGGGTGTTGATGGAGAAACCGCTGGCCGCCAGCACCCCCATCGTCCCGAGGAGCACTACCGGTACGGCGATGGTGGGGATCAGGGTGGCCCGGAAGTTCTGCAGGAAGAGGAACATGATGATGAAGACCAGGAAGACCGCTTCGATCAGGGTCATCACCACTTCTTTGATGGAGATCTTGACGAAGGGGGTGGTGTCGTAGGGGTAGACCACCTTCATGCCGGCGGGGAAATATCTTTCCAATTCCGCCATCTTGGCCTTGATCCGGTCCCCGGTATCGAGGGCGTTGGCCCCGGCCGCCAGGCGGAGCGCCATCCCCCCGAGCGGTTTCCCCTTGTAGCGCGCTTCGATCTCGTAATTCTCGGTGCCGACCTTGCAATCGGCCACGTCCCGCAGTTTGACCGTGGAACCGTCACCGTTGGTGCGCAGGATGATGGCGCCGAACTGCTCCGGGGTCTGCAGCAGGGTCCGGGCGGTGATGGTCGCGTTCAGCTGCTGGCCCAGGGGCGCGGGGCTGCCGCCGAACTGCCCCGCCGACACCTGGGCGTTCTGGGCCTGCACCGCCGCGATCACGTCATTGGTGGTCAGGTGAAAGTTGTTCAGCCTGGCGGGGTCGAGCCAGATACGCATGGCGTTCTGGGAGCCGAACACCGTGACCTCGCCGACCCCTTCGGTCCGGCTGATGATGTCCTGGACATTGGCCACCAGATAGTCGGTCAGGGCCGGGCGGTCCATGGAGCCGTCCACCGACACCAGGCCGACGATCATCAGGAAGTTCCGGGTCGACTTGACCACCTGGATCCCCTGCCTCTGTACCACCTGGGGGAGGAGCGGCGTGGCCAGCTGCAGCTTGTTCTGCACCTGCACCTGGGCGATGTTCGGATCGGTGCCGGCCTTGAACGTCAGGTTGATGGCCACGGCCCCGGCCGAATCGCTGGTCGAGGACATGTAAATCAGGTTGTCGATCCCGTTCAGCTTCTGCTCGATGACCTGGGTGACCGTATCCTGCACCGTCTGGGCCGAGGCCCCGGGGTAGACGGCGTTGATGGTGATCTGCGGCGGCGCGATCGGCGGATACTGGGAGACCGGCAGCGTTTTGATCGCCAGCAGTCCCGCCAGCATGACCATGATGGCGATCACCCAGGCGAAGATCGGGCGATCGATGAAAAATCTCGGCATGGAGGAAACTCCTTAAAGGCTTTTTATAGGTCTTATCGGCCTTATATGACTCATAAGACCTATGATTATTTCGCCGGAGCCACTGCCGGAACTCCACCACTCGGCGGCGCACCGAACGGCACGGCCTTGACGACGGTTCCCGGGCGGGCCTTTTGAATTCCTTCCAGAATGACCCGGTCACCGGCCTTGAGCCCTTCGCTCACCAGCCAGCTGTCACCCACTGTCCGCGCAACCTTGATCATTCGCGGCTCGACCTTCTCCTCATTGCCGACCACCATGGCCATGGCATTGCCGGCGGGGTTGCGGGTCACCCCGCGCTGCGGCACCAGGATCGCTTGCTCGTCGACGCCCTCCTCGAGGACCGCACGGACGAACATTCCCGGCAGGAGCAGCTGCTCGGGGTTGGGAAAGAGGTTGCGCAGGGTCACGGAGCCGGTGCTCTGATCCACGGTGACCTCGGAGAATTTCAGGGTTCCCGCCTGCGCGTAGGCAGTGCCGTCCTCCAGCAGCAGCCTGACCTGGGCCTGATTTGTCCCGCCGTTTTTCAGCAGACCGCTGGCCAGGCTCTGCCTGAGACGCAACAGGTCGGCCGTCGACTGGGTGACATCGACATAGACCGGATCGAGTTGCTGGATCGTCGCCAGGGTGGCGTCCTGGCTGGCCTTCACCAGCGCACCGGTCGTCACCGAGGAACGACCGATCCGGCCGGAGATGGGCGCCTTGACGCTGGTGTAGTCGAGGTTGATGCGGGCATTTTCCACCGCCGCCCGGGCGCTTTCCACGTCAGCTTCAGCCTGCAGCAGTGCCGCGCTGGCATCGTCAAAATCCTGCTGGCTGACCGCCTTGATCGTGACCAGTTCCCGGAAGCGCTCCGCCTTGAGACGGGCCGGCACCAGGTTGGCCTCGGCCCGGGAGAGTGCCGCCCTGGCGCTGGCGAAGGCCGCCCGGTAGATGGCCGGGTCGATCTGGTAGAGCACCTGGCCGGCCTTGACGTCGGAGCCTTCGGTAAAGAGCCGCTGCTGGATGATCCCGCCGACCTGCGGCCGCACTTCGGCGACCAGGTGCGGGGCGACCCGTCCGGGCAGCTCCGTGGTCAGCACCGCGCGTTGCGGCTGGATGGTGAGCACCCCGACCTCGGGAGGGGCGGCAGGAGCCGGAGCGGGGGCGGAACCCTGCTTGTTGCAGCCGCCGAGCAGCAGCGAGCCGCCAAGGATCACGGCGGCAAGGGTCAGGTTCATTCTGGTCAGGTTGTTCATAAACACCTCTGCACGGTTATTGAGAAATTGATTTGCCTATGGATGATCAAGGTGAGGATCAACGTTTCAGGCCGTCCCAGCAGGCGGCCACTATCTGTTCGATAAGGGTTTCGTCCAGATGGACGAACTCCAGGATGTGGTCGCGACAGACGTCGACCAGCGGCCCGAACGCCAGGGCGCAAAGCACCGGCAACGGCAGAGCCTTGATGATCCGCTGTTCGAGAGCTTCCTCGAAAAGTTTGAAGATCAAGCTTTTTTCCTGGTTGCCGAAAAGCTTCTCCCGACGATGGGCCGCGCCGTAGGGCGAGTCGAAAAACTGCTCCATGAACCGGAATTCCATCGGTGAGGCAACAAAATATTTGACGATTTTTTTCTCGATGTGCAGAAAACGTTCGCGGATCGGCCGCTCCGCGGGGTAATCCTCGGTCAGCACCGCCAACAGCTGGCGTTCAAGACAGGCATGGGTTTCCCGGATCAGGTCATCCTTGCTCTCGAAGTAACGATAAATGGTGCCGGCCGCCACTCCGGCCCGCTCCGCGACCAACGCCATCGGCGCACCGTGGAAGCCGTGCTCGGCAATCAGCTCCATGGCCGCGCGGATGATCTCGTCACGTTTTTCCGGTTTGGTCATGACACCTCCTGAATGAACGTTCATTCAGGATAGCGGGTCTTCCCCGGCAGGTCAAGATTAATTAAACGCAAGGCCACCTGTGCAAATCGCCGGTCCCGGTTCGTCAGGATGGTGCCGAAAAAATACGGGCATTCACGTTTTCGCGGCTCGACCTTTGCGTTATCTTCAGCACAACAAGAACGTTACAAACGTTCAACCTCCTAGTCCTGGCCCCGTGACCGCCTCCTGTCACGGGGCATTTTTTTCCTTTTTCAACCCTTCGCGAAATGCCGCTGCACGTGCAGACGGATACCGGCGGTGAAATCGGCCTCGCGGTCGCCGAGGTAGACCAGCGACGAACCAATCTCGGCAGCGGCAATCGCCGCCCGGTATTTGACCGGCAGGCGCCGCAGCCGGCGGCGAAAGCGCGGCTCCTCGCGCAGCATGGCCGGCAGGTGAGCAAGCAGGGCCCGGCGGTACGGCTCCCGCAAGGGCAGCTCCGGATGCTCCAGGAAGTACCGGAACAACCGGGCATAGTGGGCGTTGATCTCTCCGCTCAAGGCATCGGAGATTTCCGTGCAGGACAATTCCGGTTTCTCCCGGCGACGCTTGAGGATCAGGCGGGCTTCATCGCCGGCACGCTTTTCCAGTATCGCCAGCACGTCATGCACGTAGCGCTCCTTGTGGGCCAGGAACTCGTCGTCGGAGAGCAGGAGATTGGCGATGATTTCGTAGGAGGACGAGATGACCCCGCATTTGTTTGCCGAGGCATCGCGCATGATCAGCACCCCCCTGCGCTGCAATTCGAGCCGGGCCTCCGGAGTCAGGAACGAGTTGGCGCCCTCAATGATGGCGCGCGCCGACGGGGTACCGTCGGCGAGCATAAAACGCTGCCAGTTATCCCGGTCGATCGTCTCCGGTCGTCCCCCCGCCGGAATGAACAGGTCGGCCGGCACAACGAACACCAGGTCACCGTATTCCCTGGCGAACTCGTCGCTCGACACCCACTCCTCGACCAAATCACCATCTTTCCTGACCATGCGCCGGTAAAGGGTCTTCAACCCATCCTGACGGCTGCCGCTGCGGTACAGCAGCATACCTCCCTCGTGCAGGGCTTCCGGCGCAAACGCGTCCAGATCCTTTTTCAGGACAATTCTGCGCAATTCGTCATGATCCGCCCCGACCGGATCGATCAGTGCGGCGGTACCGTCAAGGATCAGCACGAACCGGGCACGCGGCGCGCGCTCAAGCAGCAGGCGGATGGCATTGCCGGCCACATCGCCGTTGGGTCCGCCGGTGAGCTTGATGCGCAGCGGGTCGCGGCGCGGATCGATGCCGAGTTCGTTCATGACGATCTCGGCAAAGGTCACCACCCCGGTGGAGGTCACCCCGTACTCCTTGTGGTTGATGCCGGCCTGCTTGCTCGAGATGATCCCGGCGCCGAGCAGATACCCGCGGCGCCTTGCCATCCGGGCAATCGACTCGATCATGACATCGTGCATGTTTTCATCGGGGCCGAGTTCGATCGCCTCATCCTCCCGGTAGTAATCGACCACCGCGGGGTGTCCGGCAACGCCGCCCAGCGTGACGAAGATGTCAAAAAAAGCGCTGATGACCCCGTATTGCAGTTTGTAAAGACGGATCCTTTCGAGGGTCTGCTCGTCGGTGCGATCCCCGCTCTGCCGCAAGTCGGTGGCATCGAGCAGCATCACCATCTTCGAGCCCCCTTCGAAGATATCCTTGTTCTTGGCGTGCTGGGTGTGCGCCAGCACGAAGCATTCGCGGAACAGGGTGTCGGCGCTGGTCACCAGGTCATCGTGGCCGCGGGCGATGATCGTGCGCCAGCCGCCGCGGGCGATATCCGAAAAACCGATGTGGTAACCGAAACCGACCCGGCTGAAGAAGAAGGTCACCCGAAACGGCACGGCCGCCGGCAGGTCGGCGGTAAACTCCGCGCCCAGTTCGGCGAGGTAAGCCGGATCGAGGCGAAAGGCCAGCGCCTGCTTTTCGAAGACGAAGGCGTTGGTCTTGAGGGTGTGGCGGATGAAGAGCAGGCAGCAGCGGAAAATATTGCGGCGCACTTCGTCAAGGTGCCGCCGGCCGGTATTGTAGCCGGCCACGGCTTCTTCCGCCGTGGCCAGCGCGGCTGTGCATGCCTTTTCCCGGTTGCTTCGCGACGGATCGAACCGGCAGCGGAACAGTTCAACCAACTGCAGGGCGATCCGCGGATTGGCGTGGAAGGCGGTGCGAACCTCTTCGAAATCGTAGCGATCGGGCTGGCTGTGCGCCAGAGTGGTGTGGCAGAAGGCAATGAAGGCATTGACCAGCGAGGCTTCGAGTCCGCTCATCAAACCGGCCGTGACAAATTCGCGATAAGCCTGCGAGGTGGTGGCAAGCAGCTGCGTGTTGCACAATTCCTCCCGCAGCTGACGGTGCAGGGCGGATTCCGGAGACAGGGTCCGGCCGTCACGGCAGCGGACATAAAAACTGGCCAGAAAATACGGATGGATGCCGCTGCTGACCGTCAGGCAATAGGCACGGTTGACGCCAAGGTTGAGCCGGCGGAAAACCTCCATGACCTGGATGAGAAAATCGTGCTGGGGAGGGTTGCCGACGGCGAAGCTGACGCGGGTTTCATCCCCCTGGCCGGGAAGCGGCTCAATGTCCAGGAAAAGCCCGCCCCGGCGCTGCGCTTCCCGGAACATGTGCAGGGTCTGCGCAACCCGCCGTGGCGGTGAGATGCGCACGTAGTTTTCATTGTTGAGCCAGAGGATATTCAGCAACGGATCGAATTTGAGCCGCTCGAAGCCGGGGAAATACCGGGACATCGCGCGGGTCACCCTGCGACGAACAGCCGCCGGCACCTCGACGTCGAAGTTGGCGGAAATCTCCACATCGCTCTTGCTCCGGAACTCGAATCGCTGGATCTCCAGTTCCTGCTCCAACCCGGGAATCCGGTCGTCGGAATGGGCGAACATCGCATAAGAGATCTCCCTGTCCGCTACGCTGTTCAAGGAGAGCATTTCGTAGAGTGAACCGGGACGGCTGGCCGTAGCCACAATCAGCGTGTCGGGCTGGTCGGCCAGGATCAGTCGACGGTTGAACCGCAAGGTGCCGAGCTCACGTTCGAGGATCGCCAGCGCCGCGGGCTGGTCACGCATGGCGACAAAAAAATACGGGTTCATCCGGGTTTTCAGCCAGCGGCGGTTGACGGTGACCTTTCCTTCTTGCCGATCATGCATCATCGATCGCTTCATCAGGCGTTTTCCTCTCAACCTCTGGCTTTAACTCCCGCTGCCATCGTACATCATCGCCGCTCCGGGACCGATGTCAACCATCGGGAACAGCACGGGGCCGACGGATTTCCCCGCGGCCCCGCGATACTTTTGTCGATGCCGAAATCAGTTGGCAACAGGGTCGAAGAACCAGATGCTCTGTTTCTTGTGCCAGCCGCGCCCCCACATGCAGCCCTCGTAGCTGACCCGTTCCGTCCCCGGTTCGACCACTTGCGAGGCACCGCCGGAGATGACCTGGCATTCGCGATCGTCGGCATAAAAATCGCTGCGTCGCTTGGTCGCGTGCTCCCAGCGGGCGGCACACCCGACCAGCAGCAAAAGAGCCAGAACCATGGCTAGTTTTTTCATAACGTTACCTTCCCGTTCAACGATGAATGGAATACCAAATCGATCAAATCCACTCGGCAAGATTAGCATTGACTCAACCGGCAACCAAGATTTTTCTTGACAGCCTGCCGGCTGCTTGGTCAGAATTACAACCGCTTCATCAATATTCATTAACCGGAAGGAGAGAGAAATGAAAAAGCTGTTCGTTGTTCTGATGCTGCTGACCTTCGCCACCAGCGCCACCCTCGCCATCGCCGCCGACTCGGTGTCGTATGACGGCAAGCAGGGGAAAGTCACCTTCAATCACAAGGGTCACAGCGACAAGATGAAATGCGATTCCTGCCATCAGGGGACCCCGGCCAAGATTGCCGTGACCAAGGACAGCGCCCACGGCGCGGTTTGCAAGGACTGCCACAAAGCCAAGGGCGGCCCGACCAAGTGCGGCGATTGCCACAAGAAGTAAACCGGATCGATGTCTGACGTAAAGCGGGGTTCCCGATCGGGAGCCCCGCTTTTTCTTTGAATTAATTACCTTTTTTATCCTTATTGCACAAGCGCCAGAGTATGCTAGACTTCCATTCGCCTGCCATTTTCGACAAGGAGTGCATATGCCACTTAAGGGAACCAAGACTGAACGGAATATTCTGACTGCCTTCGCCGGTGAGAGCCAGGCCCGCATCCGCTACACCTACTCCGCCAAGCAGGCCGACAAGGAAGGCTACAAGCAGATCGCCGCGATTTTCGAGGAAACCGCCGACCAGGAACGCGAGCACGCCAAGCGCTTGTTCAAACTACTGGAGGGCGGTGAAGTGGAAATCACCGCCAGCTTCCCGGCCGGGGTGATCGGCACGCCCGCCGCCAACCTCCTCGAAGCCGCCAACGGCGAACACTATGAATTCACCAGCATGTACCCGGATTTTGCCGCCACGGCACGCAGCGAGGGCTTCCCTGAAATCGCCGGAGTTTTCGAGGCGATCGGCGTGGCCGAAAAGCAGCACGAGAAACGCTTCCGGGCCCTGCTGGCAAACATCGAGAACGAGAACGTTTTCAAACGCAGTCAGCCGGTGGTCTGGCGCTGCCGCAACTGCGGCTGGCTGCATGAAGGGACGGACGCCCCGGAATGCTGCGCCGCCTGTGCTCATCCTCGCGCTCACTTTGAGCTTCTCGGCGAAAACTACTAAACCCAAGGAGTCATGAAGATGGTCAAGCTGAATGAAATCTACAAATGCACGTTGTGCGGCAACATCGTCGAAGTCGTGCACGCCGGACCCGGTGCACTGGCCTGCTGCAATGCCCCGATGGTCCTGATGACCGAGAATACCGTCGATGCCGCGAAGGAAAAGCATGTCCCGGTGATCGAGGTTGGCGCGAACGGCATCACGGTCAAGGTCGGCAGCGTACCGCACCCGATGGAGGCCGCGCATTACATCGAATGGATCGAACTGGTCGCCGACGGCAAGATCTACCGTCAGCAACTCCAGCCCGGACAGGCCCCCGAAGCGACTTTCCCGGTCATTGCCAAGCAGGTGACGGCTCGCGAGTACTGCAATCTGCACGGACTCTGGTCAGCCGCCAGCTAGGGGCAAGGAAGTGTCCCCGAAGCAACCGATATGACCGACATCCGCCACGAATGGGACCACCGCATCAAGGATTGGCCAACCATCCACAAGATCGCCAACGATCTGGGGCTGGCCGGCGAAGGGCACCACTTCTATTGCCCCGGCTGCCAACCGCTGCGCAACGGCGCGCCGGAACTCGCCATTCGCGAAGGGAATTTCGAATGCTTCCGCTGCGGTGCGCGCGGCGACGTGGTCGGGCTGGTCAAGCTGGCCCGCAAATGCGATCTTGAAGCCGCCATCGCCTGGCTGGAGAGAGAAACGGGAACGGAGGGGACACTTCCTTGAAGGAAGTGTCCCCATCAGCCGAGCATCAAAAAGGGCCGCCAATCCGGCGGCCCTTTTGCGTCATCCTCAACAACACGCTTTTTCTTAAACCCTAAACCTTAAATCCTAAATCTTGTGTCTCGCGTCTTGACGCTGCTTCAATCAGGCGAATTCCAGCAGCTGCACGTCGAAGTGCAACACCTTGCCGGCCAGCGGGTGGTTGGCATCCAGGTGAACCGTGGTTTCCGTAAGCGCGGCAATCCGCACCTCGAAATTGGCGCCGTTCTGCGCACGGACTTCCAGGTAATTTCCCACCTCCAGCAGATGTTCATCGGGAATCTGCCGCCGTTCAACCTCCGCGACCATCTCCGGCAGGTGCGCCCCGTAGCCGTCTTCCGGCGCCACCTCGACCGTACGGCATTCCCCCGGGGAAAGACCGATGACGGCCTGATCGAAGCCGGCGATCACTTCCCCGGCTCCCACGGTGAACTCCAACGGCTCATTCCCTTCGGAACTGTCGAACACCGTGCCGTCGCTGAACCGTCCCACATAGGTAACGCGCACCCGGTCACCGTCCTGCGCACGCTTTATCGTGTCGGCCGTCATGGTCATCACTCCATTTTGGCGGCGGCCGAAAGCAGCTCGACTTCAAAGATCAGCGCCGCGTTCGGGCCAATCGCCGGAGGGGCGCCTTCCGCCCCGTAGGCCAGTTCCGCCGGGATGAAGAGCTGCCACTTCGAGCCTTCCTTCATCAGCGTCAGCGCCTCGGTCCACCCCGGGATCACGCCGCCAACCGGCAGCGTAAGCGGTTCGTTGCGCTCGTAGGAACTGTCGAATTCGGTCCCGTCGAGCAGCGTGCCGCGGTAGTGCACGCTGACGATGGCGTCAGCCTTCGGCAGCGGTCCCGTTCCTGCCTTGAGCACTTTGTACTGCAAGCCGCTTTCGCGCACCACAACCCCCGCTTCCTTGGCATTTTTTGCCAGGAACGCCGCGCCATCGGCCTTGTTCTTCTCGGCCAGGGCCTTCAATTTGGCTTCCTGCTTGGCCACCATCGATTCACGGAAGGTTTTGACCTCGGCAACCATCTGCTCATCGGTCAGGCGCGGTTTCTGCCCGCCCAGACCATCGCGGATACCGGCCAACAGGGAGGTGGTGTCGACTTCGACCCCCTGGTTGGCAAAATCGCGGCCGATATTCAGACCGATGGTGTAGCTGATCCGTAGCTTGCCGTCATCCAGCTAGCCGACGGCTTCTTCAGCAGTACAGCCGGCGGCAATGGCAACCAGCAGGGTCGTGGCGCCAAGCACCTGAAGAAATTTGCTCATGGGAAATCCTTTCATGGGGAAATGACAGGCGCTCACGATACTCCCGGCGGATTTGGGAGTCAATTGCGGATTCCATGCAATTGTGACGCAGAGCGCATCTTTGCGTCTTTGCGTCAAATCAAATTTCGCTTCTTCAAAAACTCCAGCAAAATCCTGTTGAACGCCTCCGGCTGTTCGAGGTTGCCCATGTGGCCGGCTTTGGCAACGATATGCAACTCGTCATCGGGGAGTCCGGCGGCCAGCGCTTCGGAATGGGATGGCGGGATGGCAAGATCCTCCGCGGCACCGATCACCAGGGCCGGCAGGTGGAAAGTCGGCAGCAGGGCGAGATAGTCCTTGCGGTCACGCATCGCCAGGAGGCCACCGACCACCCCCTCCGGCTCGGCCGTATCCATCAATTTCCGCACCGTGGCAAGCAGTTCCGGTCGTTTTTGCGGCGTTCCCGGCGCAAAGAGCAGCTTCTCGAAGGCATCCGGCACGACCTCCCGGTCGCCGCCGCGCACCGCTCCCGCCAGGTCGCCGCGCCGCACCCTGCCGGCCGCGTCGTCGGCCGCCGCGCGGGTCACCAGGAACAGCGCCGCCGTCAATCGCCGCGGATAGCGCTCCAGCAGATCGAGCAGGACATAGCCCCCCATCGACATGCCGCCGATCACCGCCCGGTCGATCCCCAGCCGATCGAGCAGACCGATGACGGCGTCGGCATAGGCATCCATGTTTGCGGGACCTTGCAGCGGCGGCGACTCACCGAAGCCGGGCAGATCGGGGGTGATGACCCGGCAGCCGGCCTTCACCAACGGTCCGACCTGCGGCTGCCACATCTTCCGGCTCAGAGGGAAACCGTGGATCAACAGCACCGGCAAACCTGTCGCCGTGTCATCAAAAATCAGGGTCATGACAACTCCTTGTCAATCGGTTTGATCTGTCAGCAAGTGCTTGGCTCTTGGCAACGCAGCGCCTATAATACCGCAAACAATTGGAGTCGACAGCATGCCACGTCATTTTTTTGCGGTTTTTGTGTTGATTTGCACCCTGGCCTTTGCCCCTGCCTGCCAGAAGCAGGAGGACCCGCCCAAAACTACAACCCCGGTCGCCGTTGCGGACCAAAACCCGTCGGTACCTGCCGGCAAGGAGGGTGAAGAACCGCCACCGGCACCACCGATCAGGGAGGATTTCGAAGGGCAGCCGAAGCTGTCGCTCTTCCCGCGGGTCGGCGACTTCTCCCCGGAGGAGACGGACAAGGAAGGGCAATCGTACTGGTTGACCTTCATCGACCATCTGGTACGCACCAGCGGGCCGATCAAGGGGAAGAACGGTACCGGTTTTGCCATCCGCGGCATCAAGACCATCGATTCGGTTGGCTTCTTCTCGCCGCTGGCAGTCAAACCGGACACCAGCTATCGCATCGACTTTCGCTTTTGGGGAAAGCTGCCCAAGGGAGGGGAAAGCGGTGCCGGCATCCTCGAATTCGACGAGTTTCTCTGGATTCCCGGCCAGTATCCGAAATCAGTGAGCGAAAAGCACTTCCAACGCGCGCAGGTCGGCGTGAAGCTGACCGGTCAGCATGACGGCACCCGTCAGAGCTTTACGTTTCGCACCGGGCCGAACACCCGCATGATCCACCTGGTTTTCTTCCGGGAGGGAACGCCGGACCGGGAACCGGTCATCATTGACGACATCGACATCCGCAGCGAGTAGCGGGACCCTCGACAACACGCCAATACAAATACGCGGGGGACAGAACTGGATTCTGTCCCCCGCGCTATCTCTCTTCTCGCTACCTCGCTACCTCGCTACCTCGCTTCTCACTGCCCTTCTACCAGACCGCCTCGACCACGATCCGCAGCCCTTCGAGGCTCTGCCCGGTTGCAACCTTGAGTACCGCCCCCGTCGCGCCTTGATAGCGGCCGTACAGTTCGCCGGGGGCCGGGGTGCCGCCGAGGTTGTTGCGCGCGGCGAGGAAGAAGTTGCCGCCGCTCGGGAATGACAGTTGGAAAAAACCGTCCGCCCCGGTCGGCTGGGACACATAGAGCGGGCGGTTGAGCATCGATTCGTCGGCATAGAGCAAGGCCTGCACGCCGGCCAGGGGTTTGCCGTCGCGATCGACGATGGTGCCGCTGAGCCGCGTCTGGCCGAACATGGTGGCGGCATGCCGTGAAACTTTCTCCGGCACGGCGATCACCGGCAGGCTGACCTTCGTGACGCTCTCTTTGCCAACCGTCACCGGGTTGGTCGGCAGGTAACCGAACAGGTCCCCGGCCTGGAGTGGCCCGGCCAGCGAGTTGCCGTGACGGACTCGGGCCACCAGGTAGTAACTGCCCGCCGGCAAAGGTGCTTCGAACCGACCCTGCTCGTCGGTCGGGGCCGACATCCCCAGACCGAACCCCTTGAACTGGGCGGAGAGATCCGGATAGACAAAAACAATGGCGTTGGCCACCGGTTTGCCATCATGCAACACGCGGCCGGCGACGCCACTGGGAATGGCCGTCGTCATCTCCGGCGGAGCAGTGACGGCCGGCACCAGCGGCAGGTTGACGTCGGCCAACCCATCCGCCGGCACGGTCACGGGGTTGCGCCCGTAATAGCTGAACCAACCGCTGCCGTTGGCCAGCAGGTAGTAACTGCCCGCCGGCAGGTCGAGGGTAAACAATCCGTCCGGGCCGGTCGCCTTGCTGGTGAATGGAGCGTCGCCGGCAAGCGACAGCGTCGTCAGCGGGTAGGCCAGCACCCGCACGCCTGCCGTCCCTGCCCCGCCGACCGCCACCTTGCCGGTGACGGGTGCGGCCTGGGCAGGGACAACCGACAGGAACAGGCAACAAAAGATCAGGATGAGTCGATGCTTGATCATCGAAAGGATCATGGTCACCCTCTTCTTCGCAAGAGGGAAAGTCCCCCTGCGGGGACAGTCCCTGAACTCAACTCCGCAAAAGGAAAAGGCCGGGTTGGCCGGCCTTTTCCTTTTGCGTTTCTTAGCAGGGGTGGACGCTGCCGCTCCCTACCACGCGGGGTTTTACGTACTTCATGACTTCCTCCTTCGCGCAAAGGTGAGGTTGAATAACCTCGCTTCTACTTCGGTTCAACCACTTCCAGCAATTGACCAGCCTTGACGGCCTGGACCACTTTCGTTCCGCTCGGGAACACCACTTCCACACTGTAATTCTTACCGGCCGGGGCGCCAAAATGCACCACCGCCGGTTCCTGGGCACAGAACCCGGTGGCCGATTTCACTTCGCGCATCCCGGCCAGTCTGCCATCGGCCAGCAGTTTGACGCGGGCGCCGTAGGCATCGCGGTTCGACTTGGTGCCGACCAGCTTGACCTTCACCCAGTTGCTGTCGTTCTGGTTGTTCAGCAGCAGCTTGTTCTCGGCGCCCCAGTTGACCACGTAAAGGTCGAGGTCGCCGTCGTTGTCGACGTCGGCCAGCGCGGTAGCCTTGGTGCGCACGGTGGCGCACTGGATCTGCGGCTGTTTGGCGGCTACGTCGGTGAAGTTCCCCTTGCCGTCGTTCAGGTAGAGCTGGTTGGCCTGCTTGCAGTCGCCTTCGTAAAGATCGAGGTCGCCGTCATGATCGATGTCGCCGAAACTCGGGCCCTTGCCCCAGCCGTCCTTGGCGCCCTTGATGCGGTCGGAGACCTTGGCGAAGTTCCCCTTGCCGTCGTTGACGTACAGGTTGTTGCCACCGATGTAGTTGGAAACGAACAGGTCGAGATCACCGTCGTTGTCGATGTCGCCGAACGCCGCGCCGAGACCCCAGTTGGCATCGTCGACGCCACGCGCCTTGGCCTGCTCGCTGAAAACACCGCCGTTGTTGATGAACAGCTTGTTCGGCTCGCCGGCCGGGTAGCGGCCGTTGACTACATAGAGGTCGACATCGCCGTCGTTGTCGACGTCGGCCCAGACGCCCATCCAGCTCCAGCTCTTGTCGCCCACGCCGGCCTGATCGGTGACGTCGGTGAAGGTGCCGTCGCCATTGTTGCGATAGAGCACGTTCTTGGCGCCAACGCCGTAGTTGGCGCAGTAGAGGTCAAGATCGCCGTCGTTGTCGTAGTCGGCAAAACTGGCCGAATAGGTGAAGGCTTTCAGTCCCACGCCGGCCTTGTCGGTGACGTCGGTGAAGGTACCGTCGCCATTGTTGGCGAAGAGGCGGTTGGCTTCGATCTCGTACTGGCCGCCATTGGCCAGGTAGAGGTCGGTATCACCGTCGTTGTCGTAGTCGCCGAAAACGCTCCCCATGGTGAAGCCGGGGGAGTCGAGACCTTTGCCGGCAGTCGCCGTCACATCCTTGAAGGTGCCTTTTCCCTGGTTCAGGAACAGCTTGTTGGCACCGCCCTTGTTGGAAACATAGAGATCGACCAGGCCATCGTTGTTGACGTCGGCAAACGCCGCGCCCTTGCCAAGGCCGTCGTCGGCCACGCCGGCCTTTACCGACACATCGACGAACTCCTGCGCCAAGGCCGGGCCGGCCAACATCGCCAGCGCGCATACTCCGACAAGAATCTGTCCCGCCTTTTTACTCATGGCTTTCTCCTTTTCACCGACCAGCAAATTATCAGAAGGATAACACATTATTCGGCGCGCGCCAGAGCTGACCATCCGACACGCCGCTAATTATACAAGCAACCTATTGAAACAACAAACGAAATATAACCTCACCAAGACAAGGGCGACACATACTGCTACCCGTACATCAAAAGCTTCAAGGCATGGCTGACGATTAACACCCTACTTCTTTATGCAAAATCAACGCCGAAATCCGTGCTGCCGGAGATCGTCCTGACACCACCGGCCAGACCGGCACAAGACTTCCCGGGGCAGGCCGAAAACCATGCAGGATTGGCCGTTGACGTTGATCTGTAGAGACGCATGGCAATGCATCTCTACGATGCAAACGAGAAGGGCCGGGTTACCCCAGCCCTTCTCGTTTCCCTGTTATGCTTCGATTACCACGGGGTGACGGTGTTCCAGCCGCGGTTCGAGTAGTTGGTGCCGGTGCCTTTGGTCGCCTCGACCGCACCAGTATCGACCGGTTCGGCGTAGAGACCGTTGCCGGTCGGCCCGCCGGTGGTCGAATCGCCCGGGATCAACCGGTTGGCGGGAATGATGCCACCGACCCGGTGGCAGTTTTGCGCCGTCGACCAGTTGGAAATACTGCGGTTAGTGTTGATCGCACCGTTCGAAGCATTCAGCTGATAACTGTCGTCCCAGGTGTTGTGCTTGGTGTCGAGGCAGTTGGTGATCATCAGCTTCGGCAGACGTGACGCGTGCGGATTGTGGCACTTCGAGCAACTGAACTTGTGATACTGGCTGTTGATCGTCGCCGCATCGATGGTGATCGTTCCCCAGCGGTTGGTGCCCGGGGTGGTGATTTCGTTGTTCTCGGAGACGGACGACAGTGACGGCGTGTAGTTGTAGCCCGAGTTGCCGCCGTTGCGGAAACCGTAGGTACCAACGTCGCCAGGCGCGACACCTGTTGTCGCCGTCCCGCCCCAGTAGTGCATCGCCGGAGTGTTGGTGGCGCCAGTGGTCGAGAGCGTACCGCCACGGAGGTCGAAGATGTTGGCCGCAGTGCCGGCGGGGACGTTGCCCGTGCCGCCGATGACCGCATTGGCGTGGCCGTTGGCGCTGAACCACATGTTGGTCTCGGTGGTGTTCCAGTTCATCGTGCTCGGGTTGTTGCCGTGGCACAGGGTGCACAGGCCGGCCGAATCAGCCAGGGTCCAGGCGCCGCCGGTGCCGGTGCCGCCGGTGGCCGTCGGGTTGGCCGAGGCAGTCCCGTTGGCCGCCGCACCAGCCGTGCCGGGACGGACGTTGTTGATGTCGATAAAGAAGCCGCCGATATAGGTCTGGTTGGCCCCGTTGCCGCGCGGCACGGCACCGAACGGCGCGGTAACAGAATAGGCAGTGGCTGCCTGCGGCGCCCCGTCCTCCTCGTAGGGGTTCCCCCACCAGGTGCCACGCAGATACGGCGGGCCGTTGGGGCCGACGGCATCGTGCACGTCGTGGCAGTAAGAGCAACGGATCAGGGCGACGTTGTCCGGGCTCTCCTTGTAGGCATAGGCCGTCCCGGTGACCGTACTGGCACCCGCGCTGTTGGCCGCATGGGTCGACTGGATCTTGCTGGTCTTGTAGCCGAACTTCGCCTGGCCGCTGGTCCAGGTCGCCGTGGTCCAGTTCGAGGTCGACAGTGAACCGTAGTCATACTGATACTGCGATGCTGCCGCGGCTCCGGCCTGGTAGCTGTTCTTGCCCCATTCGGAGACGAAATCCTGCAGGGTGATCATCTCGCCGGCAGTGGCGTCGGCGGTGAAGGTGGCTGCCGGAAAGGTCAGGGTGCCGGCAGCAACGGCTGTCGGGGTGACCCACTTATTGTTGGCGACCACGGATGAGCCCATAACCTTGAGCGGCTTGCCCACGGTGAAGACGCCCAGGCCGGCGCCGGAATCGACGATGGTGGTCGCGGTGAAGGTGATCGTGGCCTTCTTGACATTGGCCGTGCCCATGGCATCGTGGCAGCCCCAGCAGATCTCCGCCTCGGTGGTCTTGGTCGCGATCGAAGCATGGGTTCCCGGCCCGCCGAGCTTGATGCCGCCGTGCTGCGTGCCAACGTAGTTGATGCCGACCGTCGCGTTGTTCGGGATGTTCACCCCACCCGCTTTGATGTAATGACCGCTGTGGCAACTGCCGCAACCGGTGAACGTACCATTCTTGGTGACCGTGGTGTGCGGGCTGGTCGACGTGACGATGGTCGCCCCGCCGACGCCGGTGGTG
The DNA here is from genome assembly GCA_012026975.1 of Desulfuromonas sp. Lineage (GTDB taxonomy): Bacteria > Desulfobacterota > Desulfuromonadia > Desulfuromonadales > BM103 > VAUL01. Next base: position 42,055 of record VEPG01000010.1, read on the forward strand.
TGGCAGGCGCCACAGTCGCCCGGGCCGATGTCGGCCGCCTTGAGCGGGCTGTTGATGCCGCCGGGGATAGTGAACTGATGGGCGGTATCGTTGCCGTGGCAGACGGCGTTGTCGCAGCCGCCGGTCGTCGGGTCGTAGTCCGCATCGTTGGCCAGATTCGCGTCACCATCATCGTTCAGGGTGATGGTGCCGTCCATGTGCTGGCCAATGGTGTTTCCCGGACTGCTGTAGGTAGTGAAATTCGGCGCCTCAGCAGGATCGCCGTTCATGGCGGTTAGCTGCGCTGCCGTCATCCCGGTGATCGGCAGGGCACCGGAGCCATTGTCATTCCAGCCATGGCAATAGAGGCATTGGCCATGGTTGTCCTTCAGGTACTGCAAACCGTTCGGCGTGGTGTGGTTGACCGGTTTGATGACGCCACTGCTGTAGGTGGAATAACCGGCGGTGACGCCAACCGGCGGATAGTTGTGGCACGACTGGGTGCAGTTGAGGATCGCCGCCGAATCCCAGCTGGTCGCGCCGTGGCACTCGGTAGTGCAGGTGCGGTTCGCGTTATAGCTGGATCCGAGGCCGGCGCCGCCGGTCGTCCCCGGCGATGAGAGCTTGGCCGCTTGACGGAGCTTGACGTTGACCGTGCCGTTGACATGGGTCGTATCGTTATAGTTGAAGCCGTCATGGCACAGGGCACACGGGTCACCGGTCTGGTAGACGCTGTCGTCAAGGTGGTTGGCATGCTTGCCAACCTGGAAGCCGGTGGTCAGGCCGGCGAGATCCCTGCTGGTGACACCGCCGACGGTCAGGCCTGTCGGCGCGCCCGCACGGTAGCCGACCCCGGTCCCGATGCCCCCGTGGCAGGAGCCGCAGGGTTGGGTCGAAGCCGGGTTCCATACTGGTCGCGCATAGCCGTGACAGTAGACCGCGCAGGTCATGTCGCCGCTGGCGGTATTGACAACAGTGGCCGGTGTGGTGGAGGTGTCCCCGGTATAGCCGCCGCCGGTGGTGCGCCCCTCGTAGGTGCCGCCGAGAATCTGTTTCACGGCGCCGGTGAATTGCGGGTTGACGCTCACTTTGAAGCCGATGTTGAGGTTGCCGTTTTTCGGCATCTGGTTGGGACCATCCCAGCCGTTGTGGCAGGTGTTGCAGTCGTAGCCAAGATCAACGGCATGGCGTTGGTGCTCGCCCCACACCGTGGAACCGGTGGTCGCCGGCTGGGTCGCCAGACCGGCGGCACTAACCGGCGGCGTACCATGACAGTTGTCGCAGGAGGCGCGGAAACCGACGTTGTGCTCGTGGCAGCGGATGCAATCGGTCTTGTTGTTGTGCAGTTTGTTGGTCAGCGTACTGGAGTTCTGGCGATGATAGGTGGTCTGGCTGTGGCAAACCTCGCAGACCCGGTTCGACGTGGTGTGGCTGTCGCTGTCGTCGCCGAATTCGGCGGTCCCCTCACGGACATCCTGCAGGGCCACGGTACTCCCCGGCAGGGTATCGGCCTTTGCCGTCACCGCCGTGATCACCCGTTTGACGTTGCTGCTGTTCTTTGCATGGCAGGTGCCGCACTCGAACGCGTCGTACTGGGCGCCCGGGTAAGAGGCGTTCGGCAGCCCCCAGCCGCCGGGCCACTTGCCGTTGAGATCCCAAGTGCCGCCGGCACCGACGCAGGCCGCCTCGCTGGCATAACCGATCTTGCTGCAGGCAAAGCGCAGGGCGTTGTGCATCAGGTTGCTGTCGACCCAGGAGGTCAGCTGTACGGTTTTCTTCCAAGGGGGCGCCGTCGCCTGCGACAGCTGGATGGTCGTCCAGTCGACGACGTCCGGGGCCGTCTCGGTGACAGTCACCTCGATGTCATAGCTGGTATCGGTCGTCAGGCTGGTCAGCATGAACTGCACGGTCTGGTTGCGCAAACCGTCAGCGTCGCCCGCCTGGCCGTCGATCACCGGGCCGACCGTGGTCCAGTTGGCCGGGAGGTCCGGTGCGCTGGTCAGCTTGTAGCGCACCGTGGTCTGGGCATTGTCGTTCTTGTCGCTGCAATAGTTCATTGAGACGGTGATCGAGGTCTTGCCAAAGGCTTGCGCCGTGATCTGCAGCGGCCGGATGCGGTTAAGACGGCCATCGAAGGGGACATTGTAGGCTTTTCCCGGGGCCGTCGCCCCCTCGACGACAGTGCCGCCGTAGATGCGCTTACCGCAGACATTCAGCGCCCGGAAGCGGAAGATCGCCGTCCCCAACTGGTCGACCTTGGGGGTAAAGGTCGCGCCGTTGGTCTGCCAAGTGCCGCCGTCGTCGAAGGAGACCTCGATCGCGGTGACGCCGACCGTGCCCGTCGCCGTGATGGCAGTCGCCACGGTGATTGGCGCGCCCGGAACAGTCCAGGTGACCGTGCTGGTATTATCGATACAGGTGTTGTCGATTGTCACCGAGGTCGCCGCCGACGTGACGTAATTGCCGCAGTCGGGATCGTTGCCACTGGTGGTGAGCGTCACCCCGGACAACGCGGGGCCGGTACCGCAGGCCGAGGTATCCCAACTGTACTCCCACCGACTCGACCCGGCGTTCCAGGTCATCACCCCGTTGGAGACGTTGCAGGCGCCGGCGCCGGTAATATTCACCGACATGTTGGTCATGGTCGACGGCGCGGATTCCACGCCGACCTGGGCACGCACGACCACCAGGCCCGTCACCGTGCCGCTCGGCGTCGTGGTCAGCGTCGCCAGGTCGGCATCGTTGGTATTGTAGGCAACCGCCCCTGACTGCACCGTGATGGTCGCACAATCGCCGGATCCCTGGGCGCGGAAGATCACACTCCCGCTCGCGCAGGGCGGCGGCGTGAAGGTGGAGCCGTTGGCTACCCAGGCGCTCCAGTTGGTACCGCCGTCGATGCTCCAGCTGACCTGGATGCCGGTGGCGGTGCCGCCGGCCGTGACCGTCACCGGTCCGGTGATCGGTGCGGCGGGGCTGGGTGCGGTCAGGGTTTTGGTCTCGCTGCACGCATTCCAGGTGAAGGCCGTCGGCGTCGTGGTGATCGCGGCGCCGCAATCCGGATCGGTGCCACGGACCTCCAATGTATAAGTGCCGAGGTTGACATAGTCGCCGCAGAGCGAGCCGCCGGCCGCAGTGGCCGGAATTGCTGCAGTCGCCGTCCAGTTGGTGCAGATCGTGACCGTCGGGTCGGGGGTCGAGGTTACGGCCACCCAGCTGCCGGTGGTCGTCGTAGTCCCCCCGTAATAGACCCGGCAGGTGGTGCCGCCGGCAAAGGTCGTCGCGGCGATCTCGTACATCAGGCGATGATTGGCCTGGACCTTGCCGCCGTTGACCAACGTGTAGGTATTGAATACCGCGGCCGTAGTTGCGGCATTTGAAATGTTGGTCACCGTGTTCGAGGTCGCGATCTGGGTTTTGGTGCCGGTCGCCGGATCGTAGTCGTAAAGATGCATGGTGAATACGTCCCCTGTCGCCGTGGAACGCAACGCCGCGTTGGCGGAAATGGAGGAGAGCGTCGAAGTGTAGGTGTACACCGGCGAATAGCCGCGGATAAGAACCTTGGCGCCGGCCGCCAGGGTCGAAGGCCGCCAACTGGTTGCCGTGGTGGCGCCGGTCGAGGTCGTGCCGCGATAGGGGATCGTCGTTCCCGTCGATTGGATCGTCGGTAGGTTCGCCGTGCCGTCGGTGCCGAGGTTGGTGGTCGTATCGCCCTGTAGGTACAGGGTGGTCGTCGTCGGCCCGGCAGGGGCGGCCGTACGGGTCACCTTGTATTCGAATGTCCCAACATCGCCAGTCGTGGTTTTCAGGTTGCCGGCGTTATACGGCGTGCCGTAGGCGGTCTGGCCGGTCGGGATGGTGATAGTCGAGGGGTCGGCATCGTAGCAGGTGTACCAGGTGAAATCCTGACCGTTCCCTGGAGCGGTGGTGCCACCGACGTAATAGGTGGTCAATCCGCACTCGGTGTCGGTGCCGCGCGCGTACAGCTTGTATGAGCTACCGTTGGTCAGGACTGCGGCAGCCTCCTGCGGGTCGGCGTTCCAGTCGATCAGGACAGTTTCCACCGTGGCCGGCTTCAGACTCATGGCAGTCATGGAATCGAAGGCCGTGTTACTTGCAGTATGCTGGGAACCATCGCTGGCCGCGGTTGTCACGTTGCGATTACGGATATAGACTTGGAAACAAGGGGTATTCGTCGCCGTCGTATATGCCTGCGCCAGCCCTGCGGTCTCCCAACCCGCGGCCCAGGTCGTAATCGTGCGACCGGTCGTGCCCGTGGTGCTGCGGGCCAGGTTGACAACTTCGATGGCCTGATCGCCGTCGTTGATGGTCAGCGCCGGATTGAATGGGCCGACCGTGGTATTGCCGGCATTGCTGTTGTAGTTCTGCGTGCTCGTGAATGGTGTGGTCTGATTCACATTGCCGAACACCGCCGCGCCGACGTAGGTGTAGAGTGCGGTGCCGCCGGTAATGGTCACGTTCAGGTTGTCGTCCGGCACGGCCTGGGCGGCCTGGATTCCCGCCTCATCCAGATAGTAGAGATAGGAATGATTCCAGGTGGCGGTCGAACTGCCGTCGCCCGCGGCGAGGGTCAAGGCTTGCCCACCATAGGTAACGGATACGGTTTGATTTCCGACAGCCGTCCGCGTCGAAGCGATGGCAACGACCAGCAGACGCTGGCTGCCGGCGCCCACCGCATAGGCGGCATTGATGGTGCCGGCAGGATAGCCCGCCTGGTTATACTGCTGCGCCCAGGCATTCACCGTCCCGATCGTTGCCGGCCCGGTCCCGGTCACACGGTACTGCAGGTTGTTCAGGTCGGTCGCCGTGACAAAGGTGGAACCGTTGAAGTTGCCGCCGGTCGCGGTCGTGCCGGTGAACGTAAGGGAGGAGAGCACCGACTCGGTGCACAGCGTGAGCTGGTTGCCGGTTGCCGGGGTCTCGCGGTAGTTGGTCCCCTGGTTATCACCGGCTGTATCGACGGTTCCCTTGTATTCGTAAACCGCGACATGATAGGTCGTGCCCTTAGTCAGACCAGTCACGGAGGTGCTGGTGCCAGTGCCCTTGTAGATCACATAGTTGCCGGTGCCTATCTGTGCGCCGCTGCCGAAAACAGTATTTGCCGTGTAGGTGGTATAGGTGCCGTCGGCAGGATCGGCATCGACAGCCGACACAGCTTTCATCAGAACGATGACGCCATCACCCGCGGTGCCGCGCGTCCAATTGACAGTCATGCCGGTCGAGGTGACGTTGGTGAAATTGACACCCGACGCCTGAGCTGACGGTTCGGTGTAAAAAGAGCCGTCCGGCGAATATGCCGTGCCGACGGAGTTAGTCGCATAACCGCGATAGTAGATTTTGGTGCCGGCTGTCAGTCCTGTCCGCGCCTGTGTGAATACCCCGGTGGTCGTTCCCCCTGCAGCGACCTGATTGCCGGTCGGGTTCGCAGCCGTTCCCCAGACGGTGCCCCGAGCGGTCAGGGTCGCGCCGCCGTTGCTGGTAATGTTTGCACCCAAGGTTGCCGTGGTCGCTTCAAGCAGGGTGGCTGTTGGTGTAGTCAGAGTTGGCAGCCCTGGCGGAGTCTGGTTGCCAGTGGCCGGTGCCTCACGGTAGTTGGTTCCCTGATCGAATCCACTGGTGTCAAGTGCACCCTTGTATTCATAGACCGCCACATAATAGGTGGTCCCAGAAGTCAGACCCGTCACCGCGACACTGGTCCCTGCTCCTTTAAAAACCACATAGTTGCCAGTGCCAATCTGGGTGCCGCTGCCAAAGGCCGCATTGGCTGTATAGGTGCTATACGTACCATCAAGCGGATCGGAGTCGACCGCCGAGGCTGCCTTCATCAGGACGATGACGCCATCGCCGGCCGTGCCACGCGTCCAGTTGACGGTCATTCCAGTGCTTGTAACTGATGTGAAGTTGACACCTGAAGCTTGAGCAGATGGTTCGGTGTAGAAGGAACCGTTCGGAGAATACGCCGTACCGATGGAATTGGTCGCATAGCCGCGGTAGTAGATCCTGGTTCCAGCAGTCAGTCCTGTTCGGGCCTGGGTGAACACTCCGGTGGTTGTGCTCCCTTCGGCAACCTGGTTGCCCGTCGGGTTCGTCGCCGTTCCCCAGACGGTACCTCGAGCGGTGATCGCAACTCCGCCATCGCCGGTTACTTCAGCACCTAGGGTTGCGGTAGTCGCCTCCAGAAGAGTTGCTGTCGGGTTGGCCAGGGTTGGGGCCGTCGCGGGCCGAATCGCCAAGGTTCCTGCTGCCCACGAATCGCTGTTCGACGTTGTGCCTGTCCATGTTGCAGGGTCTAATGCACCGCTAGTCCACGCAATTGATGCAATACTCGCAATGGCTGACATCGTGGTGCCGGCACCTGGAACAGAAACCGGATTTCCATAACCCGATGGCGGGGTAAAAGCCGTCGGCGAAGCAGGACCTGTTCCGAGACCAACGGTCAGGACATAAGCACCCGCTGTTACCGGCGTGATACTCGGGCTGTCCGGTAACGCCACGCCTGCGTTGTTGGCAGCAACAGCACTCGTTGGGGCAACATCCATCGGCGTTGCCTGGTTGGCTCCACGCCAGACATGAATAGCCGTCGCGCCACCGTTTGCAGCGTTACCGAAACCGCTTACGGTAACGGATGTGTCTGGCGTGCTCCCCATGATCTTCCAGTTGACACTGAGGTTGGCATCTCTGGTGTCACTAGCGTATAGGTTAAGAACTTCCGTATAGCCCGCTGTTGTAACTCCGGGAGTGCCATCTGCACCACTTGCCCAACCGGTGACCACAATGACCAGATCGCCTGCAGCAGGAGATGTTGCAAGACCTCCCGTCAAAGTGCCATTCAGGGAAACGTTATACGTTGCGCCGGTGCCATTACCGGATGTTCCACCGACATATTGAAGAGCCGCTTGCGCTGCAGACAACAAACCGACCGCGTTGAAAACAACTGCAAGCAGCACGATCAAAGCTACGCGCAAAAATTTTCTCATCCCTCTCCCCTCCCCACCCCGACGCGGCACCGCGTCATCGTGACGTGCCGACCTGGTGACAGCATGACTGCTGCCGACATGTCCGTTGTTCATCATCTTTTCGCTGTGCCGTTCGTTCATGACGCTGACTCCTGGTAAAGCAGTTGAATAGTTATCTTAAAGATTAAAATCGCAGAACCTATCGATTAAACATAACTATTAAACATAACTGTTCGTATTTTTCTAATGCACACCATACATGAAAGCCACAGTTCCCATTGCACTGATCAGCCGTTAATTCCTAAGGATCGCTTGTTAGCAACCCGGCTGTCCGCGTGGGACCCGTGGCTTTGCGTCCCCGGGTTGCCCCGGGTTTGCCCGAATTATTCATGTGTGAATTTGCTGCAGCCATGACAACCCGGCCATTTCGGCCGGGTTGTCATGCATCCCCTTAATTACTTCGGCAGACTGGTGTGGCAACCCATGCAGTTCGGCGCATAGGTGGCCGGGTTGATGTTCCCCGCCGAATTCCAGATCGCCGGCTGATTATTGTGGCAAGCAACATTACTGCAGTTGCCACCGGCGAAGTTCGGCGTGGCGAACGCCGCCTGGCCCTTGTCGTGGCTGGCCGCCGCCTTGTAGCCAGTGATGCGGTTCCAGACCGCCGACAGGATGGTGGTGCCGTCATTGGCATCCGCCAGGTTGTCGCGCAGCTGGGCCTTTGACTTGAAGGCGGTCATGTCGACGAAGCTGACCTCGGCGGTGGCGGTGCCGTCGTCAAGGTGTTTCGACTTGTCGGCCACGGCCATAATCACTTCCGCGGCACCACTGTGGCAGCTGTTGCACTCGGTGCCGAACTTGTTGCGCGCCGAGGTCACGGTGCCGCTGTGGCAGACGTTGCAGCTGATGGTCGAGCTGTTGGTGGCATCACCGTGCGACTTGGTTGCCGTCGCCGTGGACAGCTTGCCGGTGGCGCCGGAGTAGATATCCTCGGCATGGATGCCGACCGCGTGGGCGCGGTGCGCGTTGGTGGTCGGGCTGTTGCCGTGGCAGTTGTTGCACGGATCGCTGTCGTCGCTGGCACCCCAGTTGGTGGCGGCCCAGTAGGCCGTGCGGATCGCATCGTTGCCCACGCCGGCACCCTTGCCGTTGTTATGGCAGGCGTTGTTGACGCAGCTGTCGGTGCCGGCAACGTAGTTCACCGTGGCAGCGACGTTGATGGTCGGAGCGGCCCAGCTCGCCGAGCTGAGATGGTTTGCCAGGGTGTTGCCATGGCATTTGGCGCAGGTGAAGCGATACTCGCCGGCGGTAGAGCTATTGGCAGCCGCAGCGGTGTAGGACGTGGCACCGGCCGTCCCAATGTGGGCGTCGTGCGCGGCGGTTGCCGCGGGCGCCGCGTCGAAGTGGCAGATCGAACAATTGTCCGCCGCCGAGGGGGTGCGATTCCAGAGCGGCGTCACCTTGGCCGTACCATTGCCGTCCTGGTGACAGATGTTGGTGGTGCAGGTACCGGGGCTGGCCGCCTGGGTGACGCCCAGGTTGGTACCGTTGTAGCCCATGGTGCCGAGAACGTTGATGCTGGCGTTCATGTGATCAACATTTGACGTCGAACCGTTGTATGGATGGCACTTGGAGCACGCCATGCCGCCAGCGCTGATCATGACGCCATCGGCGACGAAATGCGGCTGATGACCCTGGGCATTGTTCAGATGACAGAAGCTGCACTGGCTGTTGGTCGTGGTCCCCCAGGTATAGACACCGCTGGCCGGGGCGCCGTTGCGGCCGTTGTTGTGGCAGGCGTTGGTGCCGCACGAGCCCTTGACGGTCGGATAAGTGCCGGTATAGGCGAGCGTTACGCTGCCGCTCACGTTGAAGGTGCCGTTGATGTGGTTGCTGGCCGGCTTGGTGTTACCCGTCCAGCTGGTGGCCGCGTCATGGCAATAGGCGCAGCTGTTGTCCAAGCCGTAGATGCTGCCGCTGAGGTGCGCGGCGTGGGTCTGCTCGGCCGGGGCGTTGATATGGCACATGCTGCAGACGCTGGTGCTCGCGCCGTACCAGCTGTAGCCGGCCGGGGTGGTCATGTTGTTGTGGCAGTCGACGGTGGCGCAGGTCCCCTTGTTGGTGTCGCCGGCGGCATCCCAGGCACCGTTGTCGGCCGAACCGTCCCACAGTTTCTTCATGCTGGTGACGTTGCCCACCGAGTTCAGGTGGTTGATCGTGCCGGCGGGAGCCGGGTGACAGTATTCGCAGATGGCTCGCTGCTGGGCATCGTCGCCCGGCAGGGTGACGCCGAGCTTGGCCGCCACGATTTCCATATGCTTCTGGTGACGACCGGCACGGTCCGGAGTTGCACCGCCATCCGGCCAGTAGCTGTTGGTGCCGTTGCCGTGACAGCTGAAGCAGCTGCTGGGGAAGTCACCATAGGCAATCGTCCAGTTGGAGTCGGACATGGTGTGGTTGTAGTTCGACGCGCCGGAGTCGGTCAGGGAGCCGGTATGGCAGGCCGACAGGCAGCCGAAGTTGGTTTCGTCATACTGGGCACCGGCCGCGGTTCCATGAGCCGCATCCGGGCCGTTCATGTTGATCTTGCCGTCGCCGTGGCCGAACGGAGTCGGTGATCCCCCGCCCCAGGCTTCTTCGTATTGGTCACTGCCGTAACCGTGGCAGGTCTTGCAGTTGGCGTGCTGAGAGAGCATCTCGATATCGGTATCGGCATCCGGGCTGTCTTGATGGCCCGGCGCCATGCCGGCATTCCAGGCGTTGTCGACAGTGGTGCCGTCGGTCTTGTTGATGCCGTCGCCGTGGCAGTTGTCGCAAACCGCGGCGCCCGGGTTGTCGGTGGCGAGAGGTTTGGCATCGACCACGCCGAGCCACTTGCGCGACCACTTGCCGTTGCCGCTGTTGGCCACGGCGTCGAGATGGCACTTGGCGGCGCACCCGGCGGCACTGTAGCTGTTGATGTTGGCGTTCCAGGTATAGGTGATTCCGCCGGCGCCAAAAGCCGTCGGGCCGACGGTATTGATGTGCTGGCTAGTAACCGCGGTGCTGTGGCACGAAGTACAGGTCGCGGTCCCCGGCGCGGCTTCAATCGCAGTGGCCAGGAACTGGACATCGTGGGCCATGGCGGTAGCCGCCGTATGCAGGCCGCTGGTCGGAGCCAGATTGGCCTTCAGACCGGCCTTAGCATTGGTATGGCAGTCGACGCAGCCGAGCAGGTTGGCCGCCGTCCAGGTGGCGTCGTTGCCGCCGCCGGCCGCGTTGTCCACGCCGTTGAGGGTGTGACAGGTGTTGGTGCAGTTCCCGGCCGCATAGGCGGAAACCTTGTTGCCGTCGACTTCGACAATGTTGTTCAGCAGGCTGTGGGTCACTGTATTGGTGCTGTGGCAATCGACGCAGCCAGCCGCGATGTAGCCGCCGCCGTGATCGGCGTGCTTGCCGGTTGCCGGCGGGAGGCCGCGGGTCAGCAGGGCGCCGCCGGCGCCGGCCCAGGTCTTGCCGCTGACGTGGCAGTCCTCGCAGCCAAGCTTGTTGGCGCTGGTCCACGACGGGTTGTCGGCTGCGGCGCCGACATTGTTGTCGAGCCCGTCGAGGGTATGGCAGGCGTTGGTGCAGGTCGGCGCGCTGGCGACGGTGGCGTTGCCGCCGAGGTCAACCGTGCCGAAGACGTGAGTGGTTACGGCCTTGGTATGGCAGTCGTCGCAGTTACCCGGCACGTAGGTGTTGCTGCCGAGGTGGACGGCATGCTTGTTGGTGGTCGGCGTCGCCGCGCTGTCGCTGCCGTGGCAGGTGCCGCAGGCGCCGTCGCCGTTGTTAAGACCGGCGATGCGTGCGTCGGTGTTGAACCAGTTCGGCGCATTGGCCGGCTTGCCGCCGGTAAAGTTGCCGTGGCATTCGAGGTTGGCGCAGGTGGAGAATTCAGCAGCGACCGCACCGGCGGCGTTGTACTTCGGACCGAGCTTGGTCCCGGCGGTGGTGGCCGCATCGATCGACAGGGTCGTCTCAAGCGGAGCCGCGGCCGTGCTGAAGTCGATCACGCCGTTCTGGTGGGCGGCATCGATCGTCGACGGATGACACTGTGTACAATCCATGTTGCGGCCGTTGGCGGCCGTTTCGCCCATGTGCTTGTCGTGGGCATCCGGCAGGGTTCCCAACGTGTATGTGCCGGTGTAGACGTGGCAGTAGTTGCAGTTGGCCGAAGCCTGGTCGCCGGCGGTGTACCAGTCGGCCGCGACCGTGGCCGTGGTGTAATGGCAGTCGACGTTGGAGCAGCTGACGTTGCCACCGCTCTGGGTGACGGACGAGGTCTGGACGTTGGTCGCGCCAAGGATGTTCTTGAACTTGCTGGTGGTTCCATTCATCAAGTCGGCCGGCGAGGCCGCCTGGTCACCCGAGTGGCCGCCACTCGGGTGGCAATAGCCGCAGGTGGCGTTTTTCTGTGCCATGGTGGCACCGACGCCGGCAATCTTGGTGATGTGGATGTCGTGAGAACCAAGACGGTTCGGCCAGGCGGTACCGTGCTGGGCGGTGCTGTCGGGCCAGTAGTTGCCGGCAGCGGTGTTGCCGTGGCAGTCGGTGCAACCTGCCGCGAACGATTCCGGCGTCGATTCGTGCCTGTGGCACTGGGTGCAGACCGAACCCGGATTGTGGCTGGCATCGGCGGTCACGCCGTTGGCCGTGCGGTTGAAATAGCTGACCTCGGTCGGGTCGTGACAGACCTGGCAGACACCGGTGTTGTCCGCCTCCCAGTAACTGGCGCGGGCGGCCTTGTCGGTAAAGTTGTTGACCGTGCGGCTGGCGATGGTGCCGAGCAGCATGACGTCGGTGTTGGTCCCCATTCCATCGCCGTGCGGCTCGTGACAGGTGGCGCAGGCGAGAGCGTCATTGCTGGTGCCACCGGCCGTCCTGGTGTTGGCATAATGCGAATTGATCGCATGGCAACTCTTGCAGAAGGCATCGTTGGCCGTCGCACCGCCGGTGAGCATGTTGCTGTCGGTCACGCCGTCGATGTGATCGGCGGTCAGCGTATGGCAGCCAAGGCAGTTCGGCGAACCGGCGGGGAGAGTCGGGTCACCATGACCGCCGCCGCTGACGTAGAAACTGTTTTTGGCCGGGGCGGTGCGGGCATTGATAACCGCCAGCACGCCGACATGGCAGGTGCCACAGTCGACGGAAGCCACGCTGGTCCAGATCGGCTCGCGGTCGTTGCCGGTGGTCTGACCGGCGGTGGCACCGTGGCAGGCGTTGCATACCGCCATGGCGGGCTTGTCGATCACGCGGTTGACGTGCGCGGCGTGGGTACCGGTCGAGGCGTTGGCACCATGGCACGTATCGCAGCCGATGCCGGCATTCAGGTGCTTGTCATGGGCATCGAGCAGACCGGTTCCGGCCGCAACGGCATGGCAGTCGCCGCAGTCGCCGGTGGTCGCGTCATCCCAGTCGGGAGCCTGCTTGACCGCGCCTTTGCCGTTGCTGTGGCAGTAGGTCGTACAGGTCCCGTCGGTGTTGCCATAGGAACCGGCGCCGAGGGCACCACCCGCGGCGGCGCCGTTCAGGTCGAAAGCATTATCGAAGAAGACATCGGCCTGACCGTCGACATGGTCGCCGCCGGCCGCCACCAACGCGGTGTTGCCGGTTGCCGTCTGGCTGTGGCAGACGTTGCAGGCATAGTTTTTGTTGAGGTGCGCGATATGCGTGGCCGAGTTATCGCGCTGGGCGGGGGCCATGGTGGCTGCGGTATTGCCGTGACAAACGTCGCAGGTCGCGATGTCGCCGGCACCCGTCGCCCAGACCGGCGCGGTTGCGGAGTACTTCTTGGCACCATTGCTGCGCGGACCGCCGTTGGAATGGCAATAGGTTGTGGAACAGCTGCCGTTGCCGGTCGCCGTGTAGGCCGGCGTAGACGTATCGGTCCAGGCGATGGTGCCGCTGCCGCTGAAGGTCACGTTCTGGAAGTTGCCGTCCTTGTGGGGAGCGGTTTCGACGTCGACCACGGTGTAATGGCACTGGTTACAGGCAAAGGAGTAGTCAGTGCCGCCGTTGGTGTGGCGCTTGTGCGGCGTCTGCGATTCATCTTTGAATTTGCCGCTGGTCGAGTAGTTATAAATGGGTGCGGTCGTGGTGACTGCGTAGCCGGTCGTCCCGCCCGCCGTATTGGTCGTCGGTGCATAGCCGTGGCAGCCGTTGCAGGTCTTGGTGAAGCTGCCGGTTTGGTGGCTGTGGCAGCCGACGCAATCCGCGGAAGTCGCCGATGCCACGTTGTGCTGGGTCACCGTCGCGGGGATATTATGGCACCCCTGGCAGTAGCCGGTACCGGAAGCGTTTTTCCATTCGGCCGTGGTCGTCGTGTAAGCCAGGGGATCGGAGTCGCCGGCGGCACCATCTTTGGGCACCCAGCCGAGAGCGGTGACCACGGGACGCAGCATGTTGTAGTTGCCGGCCGGCGAATGGCCGCCGTGGCAGTCGAGGCAGCCGAGGGTGGCGTGCGTGCCGCCGTGCTTTTCATAGATGTGGCAGGTCGTGCAGAGGGCAGAACTCTTGACGCCGGTCGCGTCCGTCGCCACCCGCCCGTAGGAGCGCAGCGCCTTGCCATTGCCGCCGGAAAATGAAAGATTATCCCAGTTGGACGGGATATCAGGGGTAGTCGGGTCGGAATCGGCAAAATGAACCTGGTGGCAGGAACCGCAGACCACCTTGCCGCCGGTGAGGCTGATCGGCGTATCGGTATTGATATTGCCGTCGTTTGTCGGCAAGGACCCCACCGCCACATACTTGCCGGGATGGGCCGCCGCCGCAGTCGCATAGTCGATATCGACCGGGTGGGTGACATTGGTCATGCCGGCCCCCTTGACCCAGGGCACGTGGCAAGCGGTACACATGGTTTCGGCGGAACCGACACCCTTGGTGAGCAATTGCGGGTTGGTGTCGTCACCGTGCGGGTTGTGGCAGCGCGAGCAGGTCACCCGGCCGGTCGACGCCCCCTGGCGGGAATAGAACTCCGGATGCGTTATTCGCGAGGGGGCCGTTGCCCCGGCCGCCGTTTGAGTATCCGGCCCCGACCAGTTGTGCGAGGTCTGCCCCCTGCCGGCAACGACGGAGGCGTTGTTGCCCATGGCATTACTGGAGTCCAAGGCGCCAAACGCCGAATTTGTCGACCCGGTCGTCCCATCGTTCAGGAGTGTGTTCAACTCCCCGGAATGGCACGTCAGGCAAACGTTGCCCCCGCCGAGGTCGGCAACCGACAGGGTCGGGATGTGGCAGTTCTTGCAGTCGAAGGTATGGACTACCACCGCGCCGGCAAGTTGCGGCAGGGTAAGTAGAGCCGCCAATACCACTGCAGTGAACATCGCTCTCGGTTTCATGGGCCAACTCCTAGCTGTTGCGGCGGATCGCATTTTCGCGGATGAATCCCGCTCTTAATAAACGAAGATCAAGTCTTTTAAGTCTATATTGCTGCTGCTGTTTACTCTCGTTTAAGCTACAGGCCTGCAATCTTAAAAAAACCTATTATAATACCCTAATAAACTGCTCGTCTTCCGTCCATTCAAACCATTGCAAACATGTTCATAGCTCGCCGGTCAGCTTATTTGTTGTGGCAGGCAAGACACAGGTTACTGCTATCGTTGGGACGAATCAGAAACGGCGTATAATCGGCATCGGTCACATAATCAACATGCGGATCGTGGCAGGAGGAACATTCCACCCGGTTGTCGGTGCCAAAGAAACGGACACCTTCACCGAGCCAAGCCTTAGCCGTGGCAAGTGGCCGCAGCTGATTTTCCTTGACGCCACCAACGCCATATTCCGAACTGGAGAGCACCGAAGCATAGCTGAAGGAAATCGGATGGTCGTCGCGCAAATCGCCAAACGCCCCGGCATTGCCGCGCGAACCACCGATCTTGGCAGCCGGATTACCGTCTAGCAACGGCTGAATTGGGACATCATCGTTAAAGGTAAAGGTGCTTCGGGGATTGCGGCCAAGCGTGTTTGAGGGGTTGAGCAGATGCATGACCGAGATGCTGCCATCGTGGCAGGCCATACACAGCAACGATTCATCATTGATGGCGCGAGAGGCCGACAACCCTTGCAAATAGGTTGAAAGGGTGGCGCTGTTATAGTGAGTCCACGGCCCGGTTGCCAGACTCCGGTTCCACAGGGGACCCTCAAGACGCCCGCCGTGCGGGGTGTGACAAAAGATGCAAACTTCGCTCTCATCCGACTTGTACATTGCGTACGGTGCCGAACTTGACATGTTGTGGATGGTATTCTTGACATTGGCCAAACCTTTGGCCCAGACGCTGCCCGCACCTAACAAAAGAAGTGTTGCGACCAGAAGAGAGAGAGTTAAGCGTGCGCTTTTCATGATATTACTGACCTCGTTTATAGAAATTTCAATTCTTTAGAAGAGCTGCAAAATCCCAGACTGCCTTGCGAACTTCCCCTGGAGTGAGCATGCCGAGTAGCGTCGCTGCCGATTTTTTCGCCAAGCTATAAGTGCCGGCCGCCAGCTCGGTACGTACCTGACCGGCCTGTGTCAGTGCCGCCGGATTCGCCGCCGCAACCAGGAGAGTAATCTCGTCCCACTCCGTCAACAGATATTCATTGAAAGCATCGGCATATGTCCGGTCGGCACTCGGCCGGTAGATCAGTCGGCCGCCGACCTTGCCAAGGATCATATCCTGGCCCTTGACACCATTGACGCCTGCAACCGTTACCCCAAACACGTTGCTAAACGGCAAATTGCCGGCGGCGGTAAAAGCGCCACTCGTGGACAGATCGTTGCGATAGATTGCGGGAATTCCGCCAACAGTCACCAGCAGGTCACGGTCGCCGTCGGCATCCCAGTCGACCGGGGTGATCTGGGCGGCACCCGCCACCTGGAAGAGCGCCACGCCCGCTGCCAACTGCGGCGCAGCATCGCTCCCCTGGTTGTAGAACACCGAGACCTGGCCGGCAGCATTGCCGACCACCAGATCTTTCTTGTCATCGCCGTTCAGGTCGACAATGGCCGGGAATGCCCCGCCGCCCACGCTCAGGACGCTGCCATCGACCGTCAGATCCTGACCGGCACCGAACGCCGGCGCCGTCTCGGTACCGCTGTTCGTGAAGAGCTTCACCGTACCGTCGGCCAGACCCACCAGCAGATCCTTGCGACCGTCGTTATCCCAGTCCGCCACGAAAGGCACCGCGCCCGGCAGCACCGGCAGACCGAGACTGCGCTTGGGCTGGAAGGTCAAAGCGGTTGCCGACTGCAAAGCCATTACCGGGAAAAGGGTCAGCTGGCCCGAGGCGTCGCCGACCAGCAGGTCGAGGCTGCCGTCATTGTCATAATCGACCAGGAATGGGGCGGCTTTCGGTGCCACTGCAAGCGAATCGCCCCCGTTGATGGTCCCGGCCGCAAATTTTGACAATTTGCAGGCAGGCAGCAGGTTGGCCGTCACCTTGGCGCTCGCTCCCTCGGCCAACTCTACCTGCGTGACTGACGGGTCGAAGCCGGCGTGCTCGACGACAACCGAGTAGTTGCCGGCCGCAAGGTCACGCAGCTCCAACGGCGCCAGACCGACGAACTGCCCGGCGAAACCGTGATTGCCATGCAGGTAAACCTTGGCATCGGCAACGTTGGCAGTCACTCTCAGCAGCATGACATCGTAGACGAAGCTGCCGGCGATACTCGGTTCCGAGAAGGTGCCATCGCCATCCCGGGCCGCTACTCTCCAGAAATAAGTCGAACCAGCCACCAGCTTGTCGTAGCCGGCAAGTTCGGTCAGACCAACGGAAGTTCCCGGAAACGCCTGCCTCAGCAGGAGCTTGGTAAACGTATTGTTGATAGCGATTTCCAACCGATAGGCAAGCCGCGTGTCAGTCGGATCGGGATCGCTGGAGGCTCCCCAGCTCAGCACACCGTCGTCGCCAAGCTTTTCTCCGGCCAACGGCGACACAAGCGCCGGGGTGGTCGGCGCCTCGTCGGTCGCATTGACCACGAACGATGCCGGCGCACTGACCGGCGCGGACGCCTCGGCGTCACTCGCCTGAACCGTCCACACGTAGGAGCCGTTCTCAGCCAGG
This sequence comes from Desulfuromonas sp., assembly GCA_012026975.1. Lineage (GTDB taxonomy): Bacteria > Desulfobacterota > Desulfuromonadia > Desulfuromonadales > BM103 > VAUL01. The sequence goes on from VEPG01000010.1 coordinate 59,070, forward strand.
ATGTCGGCGGGAAGGGCAACGCCGGTCGCGCTGGTCGTGGTCGAGTAAACCGTGGCAGCACCCTGCTTGACGGTTACCGCGTAGGTCAGGGCATCCCCGTCGATATCGGTCGCGGCATTCCAGCTCAAGATCGGCGTCATGCTCGCCACCACCGTCCCGCCAACCGGCGACACCGGCTGGGCGGCAGACGGCGCACTGTTGACCCGCACCGGGGTCGAACCGCCATCGATGCCAAAGATATCGACACCGGAGCCATCGGAGACAAACAGACGCTTGGTCGCCGGGTCATAGACCGCATCGACGGGTGCCGTCAGCTTTCCGGAAAGAGCGCCGAAGTCACCAAGGAGGGTCGCAAACGCATCGTCGAACACCCGCAGAGCCACCGGCAGATAGCGAAGCACATAGGCACGGCCGCCGACTTGACCTTCGAAGGCAATGCCACGGCCGGTGTGGTTGTCGGTGCCGTACAGAGTTGCATTCAGGACACTGGATTGCAAGGCGCCGGCCGTATCGAAAACCTGCAGGCGGGGAACCGCGGCTTCGTTATTGGCGACATAGACGCGTGCCGCGAGAGGATTGACCGTAAGCGCACCAATGCTGGTGAAAAGGCCGGCGGTGTTGCCGGCTCCGCCGAAAGCCGACTTGAAGGTGCCGTTCGGAAAGAACACCTTGATGTTGAACTGACCAACCCCTGTATCGGCGACAAAAACATAACCGTCGGCATCCAGGTCAATTTCCGCGGGGTCGCCCAGCACTACGCCCGACAGGTAGCCGCCGACACTGCCGTCGGCCACATTGACGATGGCGACTGCCTTGGACTTGGTCGAGACGTACAGGGTCTGCCCGTCAGGGGTTACCGCCACCCCCTTGCCGCTGGCCTTCCCTTCCAGGAAGGACGCCACCTGCCGGCCATACCGGTCGTACTTGAGGACGGTACGGGCAACCTGGTCGGCCACATAGAGATTTCCCTGCCCGTCCACGTCGATTGCGCGAGGGCTGACCAAGCTGCCGCCTGACAACTCGCTCAACCAGGTAATCTGCGGGACAGTGACAGCACCGGCCGGACTAAGCCATATGGCATTGAGCAGCAGTGAAATCACCACTGCAAGGCGTGCTACAGGGAAGAACCGGTTCATTGTGCGGCCTCCTGGAAGATGCGGATATTGCTCTTCTTTTTAATAAATCGCGAGGACATGCGAGGCTCCCGACGACACCCCTTTTCGTGGCTCCGCGATTTCCCCTGCATTGGTGGTTTGCAATCTTGATACCAAAATCAAGAGGGGGCTGATTATCCAGCCCCCTCCCTTCAAACCAGAAAACCGAATTTCTTCATGCGGTAGCGGAAGGCGTCGATGCCGAGGTTGAGCTTCTTGGCGGCCTTGGACTGGTTCCCCTCGGCGATCTCCAACGACTGTCGGATCAGTTCGCGTTCGATATCCTCGATGTCGACACCTTCGGGAGGGATACGAAGATTGAGGGGGCTGCTGCCGGATTCACTGGTACGGGAAATCAACTCGCGGGGAAGATGATCGAGCATCAGCGTCTCCTCGCTCTCGAGGATGATGGCGCGCTCGATGATATTGCGCAGTTCCCTGACGTTCCCCGGCCAGGCGTATTCCTCGAGGAACTTGTGGGCCATCTTGGAAACCCCGGCGACATTCTTGCCGAACTCGCGGTTGAAGTGGCCGATAAAGAATTCGACCAGCGGCATGATGTCTTCGCGCCGGTCGCGCAGAGGGGAGAGATAGATGGGGATGACCTGAAGACGATAGTAGAGGTCGTTGCGGAACTCCTTGGCTTCGATCTTCTTGAGCAAATCCTGATTGGTGGCCGAAACAATGCGGACGTCGACGGGGATCTCCTTGGTGCCGCCGACCCGGCGGAAGGCACGTTCTTCAAGGACGCGCAGGAGCTTGGCCTGCATCCCCATCTCCATATCGCCGATCTCGTCAAGGAAGATGGTACCGCCGTCGGCGGTCTCGAACAGCCCCTTCTTCTGCACCTTGGCATCGGTGAAGGCGCCCTTCTCGTGGCCAAGCAGTTCGCTTTCCAGCAGGGTGGCGGGAACCGCCGCGCAGTTGATCGCCATGAAGGGTTTGTCATGACGGGCGCTCTCGTAGTGGATCGCCTTGGCAATCAGTTCCTTGCCGGTGCCGCTCTCCCCCTGGATGAGGACGGTGCTGGCATCGCTCTTGGCAACCTTGCGCACCATGTCAAGCACCTGGCCCATGGCGCGGCTTTTGCCGATGATGTTATCGATGCCGTACTTGCTGCTCTGCGCCGAACGCAGGTGGGCAACCTCCTTGCGCAGGTCGCGGGTTTCCAGCGCCTTGCGGACGATGATCGCCAGCTCGTCAAGATTGAACGGCTTGTTGATGTAGTCGTAGGCACCCATGCGCATCGCCTTGACGGCGGTTTCCAGAACGCCGAGGGCGGTGACCATGATGACAATCAGCTCCTCGTCGAACTCCTTGGCGCGGGAGAGCACTTCCAGACCGTCCATGCCGGGAAGTTGGATGTCGAGCAAAACCAGATCGGGGGAATCTTCCTGAATTTGCCGGAGCGCTTCCTCACCCGACGATGCCGTCTGCACCTCGTACCCCTGCTTGCGCAGCGACTGTTCCAGCGACCAGCGAATCAGGTGTTCATCGTCGACGACAAGGATTTTGGCTTTGCGCATTCGTAACCCTTTGAAATTTATGATGAGCAGGGGCGCATGACAGGCGCCCTGGGCGGATACCGTCCGCCCTTGCGATAAATCGGTGGCACGTCACGCCGTGCCCCTACCCTTCAGACAGTTCCTTTACCGGCAACTCGATGGTGACGCGCGTGCCTTCTCCGGGCTTGCTCGCCACCCGGATCGCCCCCCCCTGCTGTTCCATGAGCTGGCGGCAGATCGCCAGACCAAGCCCCGTCCCCTGGGTCTTGGTCGTATAAAAGGGGAGGAAGACCTTCTCCAGATCATCGGGAGGGATCCCCGGTCCGGAATCACCGATCACCACCCGGACGACCTCCGCGCCGTCACTCCGTTGAAGATCGGTCTGAATCAACAGGGTGCCGCCGCTCTTCATCGCCTGAATGGCGTTGATGATCACGTTGAAAAATACCTGCTGCAGCTGCTTTTCGTCAACCCAAACCGGCGGCAGATTGCGGGTTAGTTCCTGAATCTGATGAACATTGCGTGCCTCCGGGTGCTGGGCCACGAAAAACAGGGTTTTTTTCAGCAGGTCACTGGTATCGACCCAGACAAACGAAGGCTTTCCCGGTTTCCCGAAATAGAGCAGATCGGTGGCCGCCTTGTCGAGACGGGCAATCTGCTCAAGGACTTTGCCGACCACCTCGCGGCGCGGGTCGTCTTCCGAAAAATCGTCGGCAAGCACGGTGATCGCCCCGCTGATGGCGGCCAGGGGGTTCTTGATTTCATGGGCGATGCCGGCAGACATTTCACCGACCGACGCCAGCCGGTCGGCCCGCTCCATCTGCTGATAGTGGCACTGTTGCAGATCGGTTTGGGCCTGGTTGAGCTTGTCAACCATGGAGTTGAAGCTCCCCATGAGCTGACCGACCTCATCGGTGTGCCCCGGTTCCAGCCGGGCCGAAAGGTCGCCGGCTTCGACCAGGGCCATCTTGTCGGAGATCTGCAGCAGGGGCTGTCGGACAAAACGCTGAAAGATCAGCAGCACGCCGATCGTGAGCAGACCGATCATCAGCAGCATGGACACGCCGAAAAAACGCGAGGAGGCATACATCTGCTCCTGCGGTTCGGTCAGCGAAAAATCGACGTTGAGGATGCCGATGACCTTGCGGCCACGACCGTGGCAGGGGGCACACTGTGCTTCCGACCAGATCGGCTTGATGACCGCGAGAACATCGCCAAACGGGCCGCTATAGACATCATGGTTCGATCCACCCTGAAAGATTGCCAGTTCGTGCGGATTGACGCGACGGCCGATCTCGTGGGGGTCGGACGACTTGAGAATGCGCCCGTCGGGGTGGAAGATGCGCACTGCGGCCAGATGCGGGTCGCGCCCGATGGTTTCCAGGATCGCCTGGACATCGCGAGTGTTGCCGACACTCATCGAACTGGCAATCGAGCGCTCGATAACTGCCAGCATCAACTCGGCAGTATCCCGGCTGGTATCGGTAATGTTCTGATGTTCGCGCCGGATGTGCAAAAAGGTCACGGCGCCGATGGCCGCCGTGAAGAGCAGCAGCGAAAGGATCAAAATCCGGCCGGTCAGGGTTTTGAAGAACATGGATTCAGGCTAACAGTTCAAGGTTAATAGATAAAAGATTCAAGGCGTCAACCCTATCGCTTGGGAACAGCTGGAGTGGTGTTGCCTTGAACCTTGTTTCTCGAACCTTGCTGCGCCGGAGTTTCGGCCTTTTTCGGCGGGACAAAAACAAATTCCCATTCACGATAAACCGTTTTCCCCTCGAGATTTTCCAGTCCCTTGGGGAAGCCGGCCTGCTGGAACGGCTCAAGGTCGCTGGTACTGCGCACCCCGATGATTTTTTCCGCCGGATCCTTGACCGGTTCCCACTCCTTGCCGGTCATCGGGTCGGGATAGAGACGCCGCAGGTGACGGACGGCTCCGGGAAAGCGCGGGTCCTTCAGCAGATCTTCGAGCTTGGCGGGGAACATCTGCTGGGCACCGTGCTTGACATTGTAATAGCTGCCGATCGCCTGCTGGTACTGCTGCCCGCGCCACAGCAATTCGGCTTCGCGCTCACGCTGCATCAGCGCCCCCAGCGACTGGCTGGCCTTGGTGGCGGCAAGGCCCAGGAGAACGATCAGGACGAGGACGGTCAATAACACCGTGCCGTTTTGGCCAACGGTTCGACGGTTTCCATGCAGGGGCGCACTGCTGTGCGCCCGGCGGGCATGTCCGGCCGCGTCCCGAGGGCGCATGCAATGCGCTCCTACGAATACCGGGGCGACGGGCATTGTCCCGGGCAATGCAGGCATCGCCCCTACTTCTCCTTACCGATCAGGTAGGAGAGAATGATCTCGTCGAGACTGTTTTCAACGGTGGCCGGTTTGGGCGCAGGCGGGGTCGCCGCGGCGGGTGGCGGCGGTGCGGGCGGCGGCGCCGGCGAGGCCGTGGGACGGGGAACGGTCGGGACAGGCGGCACGGGGGCCGCCTGCTGCGTCGGGGGAACTGCCGGAGCTGCCTGATCGTAGCGGGCGATAACATCGTCGAACTCGCCGTTTTTCAGGCTGCGCAGCATCCCCTTGTGCTGCTCCTTCATCAGTTCTTCGACGACCTGCTCGAGATTGTCGACCTTGGCGATGTCGGCGTAGGACGTCTTGCGGGAGGCGAGGATGGTCCCCCCGTGGTAGAGAAGGGTGACGATCGTGGGGCTTTTGCGGCCGCTGTCTTCGGTTTGGATGTGGTAGACAGCACCCTTATACGTAAAATTATGATTAAAGCCTACGACCATGCTCTTGCCTTAGGGGCTGATGCCAGTGGCTGATGAAAAACGCCCATTTGCGGCGTTGACCTTGATCCCGTCGCTGCGGCGTACCATCAGGGTACGCCGCACTTCCCGATCCGCGGTCGCCTGGCACCTGGGCATTTTTGATCAGCCTGGCCGGAGAGGGTTTCAAAAAACCGTTGTCGGCAACATTTGTCAACAACGTTCAATTATTAGCACAAAATTGCGGGAAGCGACAAGAGCCCTGCGCCAGCTTCCAGCTTCTAGCCTCCGGCCCCCAGCAGTTTCTTGATCTTGGCCACCGCTTCGAGGGCGTCGCGAGCGTAAAGGTCGGCGCCGATGCTGTCGGCGTAATCCTGGGTGACCACCGCGCCGCCAACCATGGTGAAGACCTTGACCCCGGCGGCGCGCAGTTCGGCGATGACCTTTTCCATCTGCTGGATGGTGGTGGTCATCAGCGCGGACAGGCCGACGGCATCGACCCGGTGCTGCCGAGCGGCTTCGAGAATGCGCGCGGCCGGAACGTTCTTGCCGAGGTCAATCACTTCGAAACCGTGATTTTCCAGTAAGGTGCAGACGATGTTCTTGCCGATATCGTGAATGTCTCCCTCGACCGTAGCCATGAGAATCTTGCCGAGGCTCGGCCCCGTATCGCCGGCCATGGCCGACTTGAGGCGAGCAAAGGCGGCCTGCATGGTCTCGGCCGATTGCATGACCTGCGGGAGGAAGATGCGCCCGGCGCCGAAGCGGCGACCGACCTCTTCGAGGCCGGGGAGCAGCCCTTCGTTGCTGACCGCCATGGCGGGCAGTCCGCCGGCCAGTGCCTCGTCGATCAACGGCACCACCCCCTCGCTGTCGCCGGTGATCACGGCCGCGGCCAGACGTTCGCGAATATCCAGCGGACGAGGACCGGAGGCATCGCGTTCCGGGGCCGGAACCTTGAGGTCGTTGCCTTCCGGCTTGGCGTAGGCCGCGATATACCCCTCGGCGCGCGGGTCCTGGCCGAGCAGCAGGACGGCCGCCCGGTAGGCGTCCATCATCCTGACATCCTTGGGGTTGACGATCGCCGCCTTGAGCCCGGCCTCCAGGGCCATGGCGAAGAATGCCGACGACAGGACCGGGCGGGAGGGGAGGCCGAAGGAGATGTTGCTGACACCAAGGACCGTAGCGAGGCCGAGCTCACTCCGCACCAGACGCAGGGCGCGCAGCGTCTCCACCGCCCCTTGCGGCTCGGCGGACACCGTCAGAGTTAAACAGTCGATGAGCACGTCCTCGGCCGGCAGACCGGCGGCCACGGCAGCGTCGCGGATCTTGCGGGCGACGTCCAGACGTCCTTCGGCCGTCGCGGGGATCCCCTGCTCGTCGAGAGCCAGACCGATGACCGCGGCGCCGTAGCGACGAGCCAGGGGGAGAATCCGCTCCAGGCTCTTGCGCTCGCCGCTGACCGAGTTGATCAACACCTTGCCGTCGACGGCCTGCAGGCCGCGCTCCAGAGCGACGGGATCGGAACTGTCGAGGACCAGCGGCGCCATCACCGCCCCGCTGACGGCAAAGACCGCCCGCTCCAGGGCTGCCGGTTCATCGACGCCGGGAGCGCCGCAGTTGACATCGAGCAGATGCGCCCCGGCCACGGTCTGCTCCTGGGCCTCGCGGCGGATGTAGGCGGTTTTCCCGGCACGCAACTCTTCGGTATAGGCTTTTTTGCCGGTCGGGTTGATGCGCTCGCCGATCAGGGCGCAGGGCACATCGCCGCCAAGCGGCACCACCGCGCTGCGGCTGGAGAGGCAGCCGCGGCGGACGGGGGGTGTCCAACCTTGCGGGCGGCCGTCGAGGGCGGCGCGGATCGCGCGGATATGCGCGGGGGTGGTGCCGCAGCAGCCGCCGATAACGCGGGTTCCCAGGGCAATGAGCCGATCGTGAAAGGTGGTCATTTCCTCGGGGGTGCCGGGGAAGACCGTGCAGCCGTCGATCAGCCGCGGCAGCCCGGCATTGGCCTGGGCGATCAGCGGGCGCGGCGTGACCGCGCGCATGCGCTCAAGGACGGCGTAGATGCCGTCGATGCCGAGGCCGCAGTTGGAGCCGATGATGTCGACCCCCAAGGCGTCGAGCGTCACGGCCGCCGCCTCGGGCGGGGTGCCAAGCACCGTCCGCCCGCCGTCGTCGAAGGTCAGCTGGGCAATGATCGGCAGGGCGCAGACATCATGGCAGGCAATGATGCCGGCACGCAATTCACGGACATCGAGGAACGTCTCGAAGGTGATCAGATCGGCGCCGGCATCGGCCAGGGCACGGATCTGCTCGGCGAAGATGTCGAGCATCTCCTGGAAACCGGCATCGCCGACCGGCTCCAGAAACCGCCCGGTCGGTCCGATCGAACCGGCGACGAAACCGCTTCGACCGGCTGCGCGGCGGGCCAGTTCCACCCCCCGCCGGTTGAGGTCGGTCACCTCCCCTTCCAGCCCGTAGTGGGATAGCTTGGGACGATTGCCGCCGAAGGTGTTGGTGACGATGATGTCGGCGCCCGCTTCGGCATATTCACCATGGATGCCGGCAACCACGTCGGGGGCGGTGCGGTTCATCAGCTCCGGGCAGCCACCGGGGGGAAGGCCGCGCTCCTGGAGCAGAGTGCCCATGGCGCCGTCAAGTACCAGCACCCGGCTGCCGAGCGCTTCAAGGAATGGATTCACTTGGGTCTCCCCGTGGGGGTGGTCGGCGGCGCCCCGGCAGGGGCCGTGAGCACCAGAGTAAAATCGGGAGTGATCGGCTGACGCAGATCGACATGCCCCTTCAACGTTTCAACGGCAGCCCCTTCGACCAGGATGCGAACCTGGCGCAGGTGCGGGAAGTTGACTGCCACCGTGTCGGTCAGAGCCTGAACCGTGAGGATTTCCCCCCAGCTTCCGCCCGGATGGGCATCGATCAGGGCCTGGCCGAAATCGACCTGCAGTTCGCTGCCGGCGACCATGACGCCGCGCAGGGTGGCCTGGGCCGGGAAGACCGGTGCCAGGTTGCCGACCGGGCCGTCGAGCAGGGCCTGAACAGTGGCTTTCAGGCAATCCTCCTCGACCAGACAGTCGTCGATCTCCCGGGCTTCGGCGACAAGGCCGGAGCCGTCCGGCGCGGCAAAATAGAGCGTGATGGTGCGCAACTGGCGCTGCGGCTCCGCGGGGGGGGGCGGCGACGGAACGATCAGAAAGTGCCGCAGCAGCAGTCCGCCAAAAACCAGCAGGACCAGGAGAAAGGCCCAGACCAACAGGCGACGGTCCCGGCGCGGCGGACGGGGGGAGCGGAAATCAGGCATGGCAGTCAATCCAGGGTGACGGTGACGACGTCGCCAAGAGGTGCCCCCAGGAAAGCGCCGCCAACCCGTTCGAAGCGTTCGGCCACATCGGTCACGAAATAACGCGGCGGGCCCGACGGCAGATCGCAACGTTCGAACCCCTGGGTCACCAGCAGGGTCGCCACGGTTTTGGCCGTTTCCTCCGCGGAATCGATCAACGTCACCCCCGGGCCGGCAACCTCCTGCAAGGTTCGCTTGAGCAGGGGGTAGTGGGTACAGCCAAGCACCAGGGTATCGATCCCCTGGCGCAGCAGCGGCGCCAGGTATTCGGCGGCGGCCAGTCGCGCGATCGGGTGCTCGGCCCACCCTTCCTCGGCCAGCGGCACAAAGAGCGGACAGGGGGTCGCACAGACCTCGACATCAGGGTTACCCTTGCGCAGAGCCCGTTCGTAGGCGCGGCTGCGGATGGTTCCTTCGGTGCCGATCACACCGATCCGGCCGCTGCGGGTGACTTCCAGGGCTCGACGGGCTCCGGGCTCGATCACGCCGACCACCGGCAGACGGTGGATTGCGGCCAGCTCATCGACAGCGACCGCCGAAGCGGTATTGCACGCCACCACCAGCAGCTTGACCCTTTGGCCGACCAGGAAACGGGCCGCCTCGCGGGCATAACGGCCGACGGTCTGCGGGCTCTTGGTGCCATAGGGGACCCGGGCGGTATCGCCGAGATAGACCAACTCCTCGTGCGGCAGCTGGCGACGCAACTCGCGCAGGACAGTGAGTCCACCCACCCCCGAATCGAATATGCCGATGGCGCGGTCCGGCACGTGCAAAACCCTTTCGCGGCAAAGCTTGCTCTTTACCCTGATTTCAAGCCGGTTACTGTAGTGCCGAGCCCGCCGGAAAGTCAAGGTACGCGGCAGGTTCTTTATCCCGACAGCAAAACCTGTTATTCTTGAAAATCGACAGGGGTTGCCGAGGGGGAACCGGATGAAATCCAATTCTACATCATTCAAGGAGCTGCTGCAGAATTTCGAAACCGAAAGGGTCGTTGCCTACCTGCAGGCGCTTGACCTGCAGGAACTGGTTCACAACCCCTACTTTCTGGCTGGCGCCGGCGCTCTGGCAATCATTGCACTGCTGCTGCGCTGGCGCATGCTGCTGGTGACCGTCCTGGGCATCAGCGGCTTTGCCTGGCTGCTTTCCTACACTCTTTCCCGGAACACCTCCCTGGAGGGAGGAGTTGCCACCGACACCCTGGTGGTCTTTGTCATCGGGGGCGCGGCGATCATCTTTCTGGTCATTTATCTGCTGTTCATCCGCGGCGAATAGAGGCGCACATGGCTTTTTCCTTCAAAAAACGTGATCTGATCCTGATTGCCATCGCCGTCGTGATCCTGGCGTTCCTCTGGCAGGCCCCCCCGGAATCGACCAGCCGGGTGCCGTACGACGAGACCCATCGCCGGTTCTTCGACGTGGTCAAAAGCGACGGCAAGAAAGCCGCCGAAAAATTCTGCGAGGAATGTCACAACCCTGGCGGCGTCCCCTTCCCCCCCGGCCATCCGCCCAAGTCACGCTGCCTGTTCTGCCATAAACTGGCAACGCCCTGATCCGGAAAAGAGTTCCCAAAGGGGCAACCGCAGACGTAAAAGCCGCGCTACTGTGCATTTGTTCAGCTATGGCGTGCGGGTCCCCGCATAAGCGGGAGAGACAACCCTGCAAATGGTTTCAACTTTCGGGATTTCGCGGATTCATTCCGGCATTTGCCGATCAAGCACCTTCAACCTCAACCGCAACTACCTTATTTTCCTGATCTTTTTCCCTGCGCACGCTGGCACGTCAATTGCTCTCTGCTCAGCGGTTCGATATTGCTCCCGGAAATGGCGTCCCGCATGAAAAACTTGAACGGTCAGAGCAAGCCCGTCCAGCGCCTGAACCTCATGGAAGCCCTGCTCTACCTCTTGGCCGGCAGCGCCATGATCTTCATCAGCGTCACCTTTCTGCTCTGGCTGCGCTTCTGAGCTGAAGATCCGCACTCATTGCGACAACAAAGCCCCGGCCTCTCGGTCGGGGCTTTTCATTGGCCGTCTCGTTTCGTAGAAACTCTCACCGTAGAGGATGTGGAGAACGCAGCGAAAATCTCGAAAAGCAGGACAGCCCCAAATTCTATGCTCCTCGGATGATCACGTCGCCGACATACTCCCGCGCGATATCGGCCAGTTCAACAAATTTGGCGGCAGGATATGGCGTCCGTTCCCGCCAGGCGGGGTCGAGGGCCGGCGCCGGATGGTACTGCTGCAAAGCCCACCGCGACGCACCCCGGATCAGCTGGCCCAGGGCATGGACCTCCGGCGCATCGACGATCCCGGGGACACAGGTGGTGCGGAATTCAACGGCAACCGGGGCGGCAAGAGCCAGCTTGATTGTCGTTGCGAGGGCGCCGAGGGGAACCGGGCTGCGATGAAGCTCGCCGTAGCGTCCCGGGGCGGTCTTCAGATCGATGGCCAGACAGTCGACCAATTTCTGCTCGAGCAGACGGGCCAGGACATCGGGGCGCAGGCCATTGGTGTCGAGCTTGACCGCCAACCCCAGCGCCTTGACCGCCGTCAGCCAATCGGCCAGGGTCGGGTCGAGAGTCGGCTCGCCGCCGGAGATACCCACGCCGTCGATGAACGGCGCGCGGCCGGCCAGATCGGCCAGCCGGGGCTCCCGGTCAAGATCGGGGAACTCCCCGGGCTCGAGAACCAGCGCCGGATTATGACAAAAGGGGCAGGTCAGATTGCACCCGCCCCAAAAAAGCAGAGAGGCCACCCGACCGGGAAAGTCGAGCAGGCTCGTCCCTTGAAAACCTTTGATCATTTCAGTATCCAGATAAATGGGGACAGAATTGAATTCTGTCCCCATTTATTGTCATTTCGTTTCGACCACGTACTCGCGGCGCTCCTTGAACTCTTCCTTTTTCCCCTTGTTCCACTGCTGCACGGGGCGGAAGAAACCACAGACGCGGGAATAGACTTCGGTTTTTTCCAGGCACTTGGTCGACATCCAAAAATCTCCTTTCGTTTTCGTAGGGGCACGGTTCCCGTGCCCCGGGCGGGGAAACCCCGCCCCTACGCCGCCTGATCCTCGTGATGATGCGGACAGGTGAAATGCTCGCCCGGGATGTAGCCGTGCACCGGGCAGATGGTAAAGGTCGGGCTGATGGTGAAGTACGGCAGATGGAAGTTCTCGGCGATGCGCCGCACCATCAGCCGGGCGCTCTTCCAGTCCTCGAGTCGCTCGCCGAGGAAGCCGTGGAAGACCGTGCCGCCGGTATAGAGGGTCTGCAGGCCGTCCTGGTGGCTGAGCGCCTCGAAGATATCGTCGGTGGCACCGACCGGCAGCTGGGTGGAGTTGGTATAGTACGGCTGGTCGGTGCCGGCGGTGATGATGTCGGGATAACGCGACTTGTCGGCGCGCGCCAGGCGGAAACTGGTCCCTTCGGCAGGCGTCGCCTCGAGGTTGAAGAGATGTCCCGTCTCTTCCTGGTAGCGCTCAAGCTCGCCGCGCATGAACTGCAGGGTGCGTACCGCGACACTTTTTCCTTCAGCCGTGTCGACCCCCTGACCGATCAGGTTAAGGAGCGCCTCGTTCATACCGAGCAGGCCAATGGTCGAGAAGTGATTATCCCAGTAACGGCCGCTGCGCTCGCGGATGCCGGCCAGGTAAAAGCGGCTGTAAGGGTAGAGGCCGTCGTCGGTAAGACGCTCGAGCTGCTTGCGCTTGATTTCCAGCGACTCGGCGGCCATCGCCATCAGCTCCGCCAGGCGGGCATGGAATGCCTCGACGCTGCCGGCCTGGTAGGCCGCGCGCGGCAGGTTGAGGGTGACCACACCGATCGAGCCGGTCAGCGGGTTGGAGCCGAACAGCCCGCCGCCGCGACGGCGCAGTTCACGGTTGTCGAGGCGCAGTCGGCAGCACATGGAGCGGGCATCTTCCGGATCCATGTCGGAGTTGATGAAGTTGCTGAAGTAGGGGATGCCGTACTTGGCGGTCATCTCCCAGACCGGCTGGAAGCGGACGCTTTCCCAGTCGAGGCCGGCGGTGATATTGACGGTCGGAATCGGGAAGGAGAAGATCCGGCCCGAGGCGTCGCCGGCCATCATCACCTCGCAGAAGGCCCGGTTGAACAGGTCCATCTCCTCCTGGAACTCGCCGTAGGTCTGTTCCATCGGCCGGCCGCCGATGATCACCGCCTCGCCGGCCATCCCCTTCGGCGGGGTCAGGTCGAGGGTGATGTTGGTGAACGGGGTCTGGAAGCCGACGCGGGTCGGCACGTTCATGTTGAAGACGAACTCCTGCATCGCCTGGCGGACTTCGCGGTAGGTCAGGCCGTCGTAGCGGATGAAGGGGGCGAGCAGGGTGTCGAAGTTGGCGAAGGCCTGGGCCCCGGCCGCCTCCCCCTGCAGGGTGTAGAAGAAGTTGACCACCTGGCCGAGGGCGGTGCGGAAGTGCTTGGCCGGAGCACTCTCGATCTTGCCGTAGGCGCCGGCAAAACCCTTGAACAGCAGATCCTTGAGGTCCCAGCCGCAGCAGTAGACCGACAGCATGCCGAGATCGTGCAGATGGAAGTCACCCTCGCGGTGGGCTTCGGCGATGTAGTGCGGGTAGATTTTATTGAGCCAGTAGTTGCTGGTGACGTTGGCGGCGATATGGTTGTTGAGCCCCTGCAGCGAGTACCCCATGTTGGCGTTCTCGTTGACCCGCCAGTCTTCCTGGGTCAGGTAGGAATCGATCGAATCGATCGCTTCCTTGATGAAGGTCTGGGTTTCCCGCAGGGCGGCGTGCTGCTGCCGGTAGAGGATGAAGGCCTTGGCAGTCCTGGCGTGGCCGTTCTCGATCAGGATCTTTTCGACCAGATCCTGAACATTCTCGACCGTGGGGATGCGGCCATCCTTGTAGATGACCTCGAGAATCCCCACCACCTGGCGGGATATCGCGGCGGCCTGCTGCATATCCGAGCCGCCCACGGCGCGCACCGCCTTCTGGATGGCGGATGCAATTTTCTGCTCCTCGAACGGCGCCAGCCGTCCGTCCCGCTTGCGAATAAACTCCAGCATCCCAACCTCCACGCAATTCAAGCATGACACGAAAATGGATTTAACACCTCTCCGGGCGGCACCGTCAAGGGAAAAACACAAGATATTGGCTCAAAAAAATGACTGAAACACAAGATATTGTGCATCAAACGGTGGGAAAGCTGTGGATCACATTGGGAAGGAAGTTGCCAAGTAGGCGTGATTCTTGACCGTTGCCTGACGCCATGCTACACAAGCGGGACCTTTCCACAGGAGGCTTGGTGAGCATGACCGACCTCGCCCGCTTCGGCGTTTCCATCGACCAGAGTTTGCTGGAGCGTTTCGACCAGCTGATTACCGACAAGGGATATGTCAACCGTTCCGAGGCGATCCGCGACCTGATCCGCAACGCCCTGGTGGAGGACCAGATCAGCCGCGACGAGACCACGGCCACGGTCGGCACGGTGACGCTGGTCTACGATCACCACACCCGCGACCTGGCCGACAAGTTGACCGAACACCAGCATTCCCACCACGACGCGATCATTTCCGCCCTGCACGTCCATCTCGACGCCCATCACTGCCTGGAGGTGGTGGTGGTAAAAGGGACGGCCGCGGAGGTCAAGCGGCTGGCGGATGAGCTGTTGGGGACGAAAGGCGTGAAGCACGGCAAGCTGGTGCTGACAACGGCCTAGAGCCCGAAGCGAAAATCCCGGGATCTGCGACCCCGCACCCCGCCCAAAATCTGCCCGCCCGAAGAATCAATCCCGGCCGAGTTCGCTGTCGAGGATATACCGCGCAATGCTGCGCTTGGGGGGCAGGGACGGCAGGGCGTCGACCGGGAACCAGCGGGCATCGGCCAACTCGGTGGTGTCGACCGCGACCTCGCCGCCGGCCCAGTCGGCGACAAAGCCACACATCAGCTGACTCGGGAATGGCCAGCTCTGGCTGCCGAGATAGCGCGGGCTGGCCACCCTCACCCCGGTCTCTTCCAGCACCTCCCGTGCCGCCGCCTCCTCCAGGCACTCACCGAACTCGATGAAACCGGCGCCCAGGCTGTAGCGGTAGATGGGCCACTCCGGCTTGCGGGTCAGCAAGACTTCGCCGGGACGGCGCACCAGAACGATGGCGCACGGGGCGATCTGCGGGAAATGCTGGAGGCCGCAGGCAGCGCAGTGTTTCCCCCACTCGCCCGCAAGGCGTGCCATTGGCGCACTGCAGGCGGGGCAGTACCGGCTATGCCGTTCCCAGTGCAAAATCATCCGCCCCAGGCCACCGAGGGAGAGCAGCTCGATCGGCAGCACCGGCTCCGCGGCCATCAGGTTTTCGGCGCGCAGTCCGTCCGGCACGGGCGTTTCCTGGGACAAGCGCAGCAGCCGGCACGGCCGCCCATCCCACCTGCCGAGGTAAAGGCCTTCCCCCGCATCAAACTCTCCGCCGGGGAGAAGCGGATGGTCGGGCGAGCCGGCAACCAGCAGGTCATTCCCCCGCATCACCAGCCAGCTCCCCTCCCCGCCTGGGTCGGCATCGGGAGCCGCCAACAGGAAGCGTCCGGCAAGGCAGGCGCGGTTGAACGGCAGATGCAGCGGCGAAGCATAGGCGGCAGGAAGCATGCTCATGGTCGGCCTCCGGGCCAGGCGAAGTGCAGCAGCGCAAGTTGCGTCTTGGCATCGCGCAACTCGCCGCTGAACACCAGGGCCAGCGCTTCGGCCAGCGGCATGGCAACCGGCTCGATGATTTCGTCGGGTTCCGGGGCGGCCGGCACCGGGACCAGGTCGAAAGCGGCGAACAGCGCCACGTGCTCGTCGCAGAAACCGGCCGCGCTCCACAACCCGCCCAGCGCTTCAACCCGGCCGGCGACATAGCCGGCCTCTTCGGCCAGTTCGCGGCGGACGCACTCCTCGGGGGTCTCCCCCGGCTCAAGCCGACCGGCGGGGATCTCCCAGAGCATCACGCCCAACGCCGGGCGGAACTGGCGGATCAGCACCACCCGGCCGTCGGCCAGAACCGGCAGCACGGCCGCGCCGCCCGGGTGGCGAATAACTTCGAAGGTCGCCGTGCGGCCGCCGGGGAGGCAGTGCTCCTCGACACCGACATCGAGCACCCGGCCGGCAAAGATCGTACGGCGCAGATACGGATCTGTCATCTTCACCCTCCGCAAAGGTTTCCGGAAAGATCCCCGGCAAGGCGTTCGCCAGACCGGCCGGCTTCCGCATCGACTCGCCCGTCGAGGAACCACGCGCTGGTGGTATTATAATGAACAGGAAGTTCTAGCGGCAGGGGAAATTCGATGAACCGGCTCCACTCAGCGGCGACAGTTCCGGCGCGCCTGCTCGCCGTTGGCGACATCCACGGCTGCCGGACCCAGTTGCGCGCGCTGCTGGACGAGGTGGCCGCGAACGAGCACGATCAACTGGTCTTCCTCGGCGACTACATCGACCGCGGTCCGGACAGCGCCGGCGTGATCGATGATCTGCTTGCGGTGCGCGAGCGGTTGCCAGCCACTGTCTTTTTGCGCGGCAATCACGAACAGATGCTGCTCGACGTCCTCGCCGGCGATAATCCGGCCACCTTCCTGTTCAACGGCGGCGCGCAGACCATCGCCAGCTACCGGGCCCGTGGCGGATGGCCGCCCCGCGCGGACCATGCAGCCTTCTTCGCGCAGCTCCCGACATACTACGCAACCGGGCGTTTCCTCTTCGTCCATGCCGGCCTGCGCCCTGGCCGCCCTCTTGAGGAGCAGCAAGCCGAAGACCTGCTCTGGATCCGCGCCGAATTTCTCGACAGCAGTTATGACTGGGGCAGAACCGTGGTCTTCGGCCACACCCCCCGGGACGTCCCCCTGCTGGCCGCCAACCGGATCGGTCTCGACACCGGCTGTGTCTACGGCGGCCGACTGACCTGCTGCGACGTCCTTTCCGGACATTGCTGGCAGGTCAGTTGTTAAGCGATTGCGCCGGAAGCCGTTCGCGCCTTGCGCAACAGATCTCCGGCCCGGGCTCCGGAGGGCAGCTCCAGTCTGACCCGGGCATTCGGCTGGATGATACCGAGCGGCTCGCCGTCCTCATTCCGGGCAATTTGCAGGTTGAAGCGCGTCTGGCGCATCCCCGGCCCGATCAGCTCCAACGCATCGCCGACCGCAAAACGGTTGCGCCCCTCGACCAGCCAGCCATGCGGCCCGCCGTCGTCGAGTACCGCACCGACGAACAGATGGCTCTGCCGATAGCGGGAATCCGCCGGGTGCACCCCGGTCTCCGCGCTGTCGAACAGGAACCCGCTCCCATAAGGGCGGTGGCTGACCGTCTCCAACTCCTCCAGCCAGAGCGGATCGACGCGCCAGGCCGCGGGGTCGGCGCGAAAGGCGTCGAGCGCCGCCCGGTAGACACGGGTGACCGCGGCCACGTAATAGCGACTCTTCATCCGTCCTTCGATTTTCAGACTGTCCACTCCGGCGGCGATCAGCCGCGGCAGGTGCTCGATCAGCCTGAGGTCGCGGCTGTTGAACAGGTAGGTGCCGCGCGCGTCCTCCTCGATCCCGAACGCTTCGCCGGGGCGGGTCTCCTCCTGCACCGCATAGTTCCAGCGGCAGGGATGGGCGCACTCGCCGCGGTTGGCGCTGCGCCCGGTCATCGCGGCCGAGAGCAGGCAGCGCCCCGAATAGGCGACGCACAGGGCGCCGTGGACAAAAACCTCGAGTTCCAGGGAAACCTGCGCGCGAATGGCGCGGATCTCTTCCAGGGTCAACTCCCGGGCCAGGTTCAGCCGTTTCACCCCCAGTGCCTGCCAAAATTGGGCAGCGCCGGCGCTGGTCACATTGGCCTGCGTGGAGAGGTGCAGGGATCGCTCGGGGTCGGCATCGCGCACCATGGCCAGGGCCCCCGGGTCGGCAACGATGTAGGCGTCGACCGGCAACGGCCGCAGTTCCATGAGCAGCCGGCGAAAATCCGCTTCCTCGCCGGGACGCAGAAAAGCATTGAGCGTCAGGTACAGCCGTCGCCCGTAATGCCCCGCCAGATCGCAGGCTTTCGCCAGTTCCGGCAAGCTCAGGCAAGCGGAACCGGCACGCAGGCTGAAGCGGTCGATACCGAGATAAACGGCATCGGCACCATAGGCCAGGGCGGCTTCCAGCTTTTCCAGATTGCCGGCCGGGGCCAGCAGTTCAGGGATGATCAAGGTCGACTCCTGGTTTCATGGCGCTCGACAATAACACGAAGGGCACGGAATGTGCACGAAATGACAGGGGTAAATCTGCCGGCAAGCTTGACAGACGTTGAAAAAGCCTATAATTTTTAGCAGATTTTGCGCACGGAAGAATTCCGACCAACACCAAGGGGGCATCATGAAGATCACCCGTATCCTGTTGATGGGCTGCCTGATTGCCGCGGTCTGCACACCGTTACCGGCCGGCGCGGAAGAACCGATCATCTATACGGTCAAGAAGGGTGATACCCTGTGGGGGATTTCCAAGCGTTTCATCAAGGACCCCTATTACTGGCCGAATCTCTGGTCGAACAATCCGGCGATCGGCAACCCGCATCTGATTTATCCCGGGCAGAAGCTGCGCATCCATGACGGCCGCATCGAACTCATTGCGGTCGAAGGGCAGACCGAAGAAGAGGCTCTGGCCGCCGCGACAGCGGCCGAGTCGACAGAAGCTCCAGCCAAAGCCGGGGAGGTCAAGCTGGTCGACACCTACGGCGGGGCACGCAGCTTCATCAGCACCGGCGAGGCGGCTGCCCTTGGCACCTTGATCGATATGCCCGAGAACCGGGTTCTGCTCTACGAAGGCGACACCATCTACCTCGAGATGGACGACCTTGCCGCCGTGACCCCGGGGCAACGCCTTGAGTTGCTCGAACTGGGGCAGGAAATCATTCACCCGGTCACGGAACAGCCGATCGGCTACCAGGTCAACCACATGGGGATGGCCGAGGTGACGGGCAAGACGTCGAGCGTCGCCGTTGCCGTCATCAAGGATTCGACCCGGGAGATCCAGCGTGGCGCCCGCGTGCGGCCATACGCCGAACTGCCCACCTTCATCCCCCGCAAGCCGGCCACCGTCAATCTGCAGGGATATATCGTGGCGGCGGATGAAGGGAAGATTGCGCTCAGCCAGCTGGACGTCATCCACATCGACCAGGGAACGGCCAACGGGCTCGAGGTCGGCAACGAACTGGAGCTGTTCCGGCAGCGGACGTTCACCAGGTCGGCGCGCCCGATCAAGCAGCTCGACGAAGATAACTTTGTAGAACTCCCGGAAGTTGAACTCGGCAAGGCCATCATCATCGCCTGCCAGGAACAGACTGCCGCCGCCCTGATCCTCGAGGTCAGCAATCTGCCGGTCTACCGTGGCGACCAGGCCAGAACGAAAGTCCAGTGACCCGTGGTGCCGGAATCCGGCGCCACCGCTTAACGATCTGATTATATGATGATGTCAAAGGCCGGCTTGCCGGCCTTTGACATATTGGAACCGCAAGGTTCCTGTTGCCCTGGAGGGACTATGGATGAACGCACCTGCTGGCTGCGCCTGCAGCTGACCGCCGGGGTTGGCCGCGCCGGCCTGTTCCGTCTGATCGAGCAGTTCGGCTCGCCGCGGGAGGTCATCGCCGCCGCCGGCAGATGGGGGACGCTGCCCGGCCTCCGCCAGGGGACCGCTGAATTGATCCCGGCGGAAGACGATCCCCGGCTGAGCCTGATCAGCGAGCGACTGGAGGCCCTCGACGTCTGGCTGCTGAGCTGCGCGGACGCCGACTATCCCCTGCTGCTGAGGAATATTCCCGATCCTCCGGCACTGCTTTACGGCCGGGGGCTGCGCCGGTTCGGTGAAGCCCTGGCGATTGTCGGCTCCCGCGTGCCGACGCTGACGGGGAAGCTGGCCGCCGAAACGTTGGCCCGCGAAATGGCCACCCAGGGGATGGCCGTCGTCAGCGGCCTGGCTCGCGGCATCGACGCCGCGGCCCACCGCGGCGCATTGGCGGCCGGCGGACATACCATTGCCGTTCTCGGCTGCGGCATCGATCGCGTCTATCCTCAGGAAAACCGCCGGCTTTACGAGCAGATCGCCGAGCACGGCACCCTGCTCAGCGAGTATCTTCCGGGGAGCGACCCTCTGCCCGGGCATTTCCCCGGCCGCAACCGGATCATTAGCGGCCTGAGCCGCGGCACGCTGGTCATCGAGGCCGCGATCGACAGTGGGTCGCTGATCACTGCCGAGCTGGCGCTGGAACAGGGGCGCGAGGTTTTCGCGGTGCCGGGGAGCATCGACCGGCCGACCAGCGCAGGCCCCAACCGGCTGATCAAGGACGGCGCCCACCCGGTCACGGAGGCCGGCGACATCCTTTCGGTACTCTGGCCGGAGCGGAACTGCCGAACACCGGTGGCGGAACACGAACGGTTCGCCGCAACCCTCGACGGACCGGCCCGTTCCGTCTGGGCGGCACTGACTCGGCAACCCCGGCATGTCGATGAATTGTCGGGGGAATTGGGGTTGACTGCCGGGGAGCTTTCCGCTATTTTGCTGCACCTGGAACTTCAGGGAGGGATTGAGCAGCTCCCCGGAGCACGCTACATCCGCGCCGGCCACCTCCCCGCCACCCCTTAGGAGAGCGCTTGAGAGAACGCGTCCTGGCAATCGTCAACCTCATCACCCAGTACTTCCTCGAGGAGCACGAACCGACGTCGGAGAGTGATCTGGTCGAGGAACTGCTGGCCGTCGGTTTCGAGGCGGACGAGATCGATGCCGCGTTCAGCTGGATGGAGGATCAGACCCTACGGCCGGCGCAGACGGACGGCTTGACGGCCCCGGTCCTCAGCCACCGGGTCTTCTCCCCGGAGGAACAGCGCATCCTTTGCGGCGAAGCGCGTGGTTTCCTGATCCGCCTGCGCAGCCTGGGGATCCTCGACGAGGAACTGTTCGAGGAGATCATCCACAAATCGGTGGAGATGAGCGATGAGGAAGTCTCCTTCCGGGAGATCAAAACCATTGCGATACTGGCACTGTTCGCCCGCAGCCAGCACCAGTGGCGTCACGAGTTCGATTGCCTGCTCGAGGACGACTGGTCACGGCTGCTCAACTAGAACTTCCGGGCTGCAGGCTCCCTGCAGCCCTTTTCATTTCCGGATGTCCGACTGACAAATCATGACCCAGGCCCTCGTTATCGTTGAATCGCCCGCCAAGGCCAAAACCATCGAGAAGTTCCTCGGCCCCGGCTACAAGGTTCTGGCCTCTTACGGCCATGTCCGCGCCCTGCCAAGCAAACAGGGATCGGTCGACGTGGCCCACGATTTCACCCCGAAGTACGCGGTGCTCGCCGAGAGCAAGCGTCACATCGAGGCGATCCGCAAGGCCCTCAAGGAGAGCGACCGGCTGCTGCTGGCGACTGACCCCGACCGCGAAGGGGAGGCGATCTCCTGGCACCTGCTCGCCGCTCTCGGGCTGGATCGCGGCAAGACCACCGTGCCGGTGCAGCGAGTGGTTTTCCACGAGATTACCAAGAATGCCATTCTGCACGCCGTCGCCAACCCCCGCGAGGTTGCCCAGGAACTGGTCGACGCCCAGCAGGCCCGCTCGATCCTCGACTACCTGGTCGGTTTCACCCTCTCCCCTTACCTGTGGAAAAAGATCCGCTACGGCCTCTCCGCCGGGCGCGTGCAATCGGTGGCCCTGCGCCTGATCTGTGAACGGGAGAAGGAGATCGCCGCCTTTGTCGAACAGGAGTATTGGACCCTGGCGGCTCAACTGGCCAAATCCGCCGGACAGGAGTTCACGGCCGGGCTGGTGCAGCTTGACGGCAAGAAGCTCGACAAGTTCGCCATCCCCGATGCCACCCTGGCCGAGGAGCTGAAAAAGCGCTTTGCCACCGCCGACTGGCACGTGGCACAGGTGACCAGAAGCGAGAAGAAACGCTACCCGGCGCCACCGTTCACGACCTCGACCCTGCAGCAGGAAGCGGCGCGCAAGCTCGGTTTCTCGGCCAAGAAGACCATGTCCACGGCGCAGAAGCTCTACGAAGGGGTGGCGATCGGCAGCGGCGGCACCGTCGGCCTGATCACCTACATGCGTACCGACAGCGTCAACCTGTCGACCCAGGCCTTGACCGAGGCCCACGAGCTCATCGAACGACAGTTCGGCAAGGACTACGCCCTCGCCAAGCCGCGCTTCTTCAAGAACAAGGCGAAAAACGCTCAGGAAGCCCATGAAGCGATCCGCCCCACCGATCTGAATCGCACCCCGGCGGAGTTGAAGCAGTTTCTCGCCCCCGACCAGTTGAAGCTTTACGAACTGATCTGGAAACGCACGGTTGCCTGCCAGATGAAGGAAGCGCTCCTCGACCAGACCTCGGTCGACATCGAGGCGACGACCGGCAGAAAATCACCCCTCGCCGCTGAAGCGGCTTCCGCGGCCGGCGGACTGTTCCGCGCCACCGGCAGCGTGATCCGCTTCGACGGCTTCATGAAGCTTTACATCGAGGGGACCGACGACGAAGGGGACGACCAGGAAGGGAAACTTCCACCGCTGAGCGACGGCGAGGTCTTGAACCTGCGCGAACTTTTGCCTGAACAGCACTTCACCCAGCCGCCACCGCGCTACACCGAGGCCTCCCTGGTCAAGGCCCTGGAGGAATACGGGATCGGCCGGCCGTCGACCTACGCCTCGATCCTCAATACGCTGGTCGAGCGCAAGTACGCAACCCTGGAGAAGAAACGCTTCGTCCCCCAGGATATCGGCATGGTGGTCAGCAACCACCTGTCCGAGCACTTCGAGCGTTACGTCGACTACAACTTCACCGCCGGTCTGGAGGAGGAACTCGACCAGGTGGCGCGCGGCGAGAAGCAGTGGAAGCAGCTGCTCGGCGAGTTCTGGGGGCCGTTCAAGGCCCGGCTTGATCAGAAGATGAAGGACGTCGCCCAGGGGTCGGCAACCACCGAAGTAACCGATGAACTCTGTCCGGAATGCAACCGGCCGCTGGCGGTGAAACTCGGCAAGCGCGGCAAGTTCATCGCCTGCACCGGCTTCAAGGAAGGGTGCAAGTATACCCGTCCCCTGGTCAAGGAGGGCGATGCCGCACAGGAGGCCGCCGAGCCGGTCTTTTCCGAGGAAAAGTGCGACAAGTGCGGGGCGCCGATGCTGATCAAGGACGGCAAATGGGGGAAATACCTGGCCTGTTCCGGTTACCCGGCCTGCAAGAACATCCAGCCGCTGGTCAAGCCCAAGGGGACCGGCGTTGCCTGCCCGGAGTGCAAGGAAGGGGAACTGACCGAGAAGAAGTCGCGCTACGGCAAGATCTTCTACTCCTGCAACCGCTATCCGAAGTGCAAATACGCGGTCTGGGATCCGCCGGTGGCCGAGGCGTGCCCCAAGTGCGCCCACCCGGTGACGGTGAACAAGACCACCAAGCGTGACGGCACCTATCGCAAATGCCCGCAGGATGGCTGCGGCTGGAGCACGTTGCCGGAGAAGGCGGAGCAGATCGCAAAACCGAAAACGGCCAGAAAAACCAAACCGTAGGGGCGTGATTTATCACGCCCGGGGCGCAATGAATTGCGCCCCGGGCATTTTCCGATAACCCGAGGGGCACAGCACGCTGTGCCCCTACACGTTTCTAGAAAAATGATGACCTCTCCCCCTATCCCCATCGTCGGCGGCGGGCTGGCCGGCTGCGAAGCCGCCTGGCAGCTGGCCCGTCAAGAGCTGGCCGTTGAACTGTTCGAGATGCGCCCGCAGCGCATGACGCCGGCCCATCACTCGGGCCGCCTCGGCGAGCTGGTCTGCTCCAATTCCCTGCGCGGCGCCGGGATGAACAACGCGGTCGGCCTGCTCAAGGAAGAGCTGCGCCGCTGCGGCAGCCTGTTCATGGCGGCTGCCGATGCCCATGCGGTGCCGGCCGGGGGCGCACTGGCGGTGGATCGCGACGGCTTCGCCGAATATCTGACCGCGGCGATCGACGGGCATCCGCAGATCACTCTGCACCGCGAAGAAATCACCGAAATTCCTGCAGGCGACCCGGTGATCATCGCCAGCGGACCGCTGACCGCCGATCCCCTGGCGGCGCGGGTCGCGGAACTGACCGGGGAGCAGCACCTCTACTTCTACGACGCCATCGCCCCGATCATCGAGGCCGATTCCATCGATTACGACATCGTCTTTCGCGCCTCGCGCTACGGCAAGGGCGGAGATGACTACCTCAACGTCCCCCTCGACCGCGACCAGTACCTGGCTTTTGTCGCCGCCCTGCTGGCGGCGGAGAAGGTGGCGCCGCGCAACTTCGAAAAGGCGGTGCATTTCGAGGGGTGCCTGCCGATCGAAGAACTGGCGGCGCGCGGCGAGATGACCCTGGCCTTCGGGCCGATGAAGCCGGTCGGTCTGCGCGATCCGCGCACCGGCAAAGAGCCGTTTGCCGTGGTGCAGCTGCGCCAGGATGACCGGCATGCCACCCTCTTCAACCTGGTCGGCTTCCAGACCAAGCTCACCTGGCCCGAGCAGCGCCGCCTCTTCCGCACCCTCCCCGGCCTGGAGAACGCCCGCTTCGCCCGCCTGGGGAGCATGCACCGCAACACCTTCCTCAACGCCCCGGCCTGTCTCACCCCGACCCTGCAGCTCAAAGCCGATGAACGGCTGTTCTTCGCCGGCCAGATCACCGGTGTCGAGGGGTATGTGGAATCGGCGGCCTGCGGCTTTCTCGCCGGGCTGTTTGCCGCCGGCCGCCGCCTCGGCATCACGATTCCGCCGCCGCCGCCGACCACCGCCCTCGGCGCCCTGCTCAACCACCTTGCCACGACCACCGCGCACGGCTTCCAACCGATGAATGTCACCTATGGGCTGTTCCCGCCGCTGGAGGGCCGTCACCGCAAGCGCGCCGACCGGCGCCTGGCCATGGCCGAGCGGGCACTGCATGATCTGGAGCCGTGGTGGCAGACCGTGGCCCGGGACTTCGCGGCCCTCCGCTCCTTGCGCTGACCGACCGAGAGCCCGATTGTCAGCGCTCCGGTTTTCTGTTATATATCAGCGGATTATTATCATGATTTAATTTGCGGGCGAGGGAATTCGGGTAGCGTGATACTTCCCGCGGGGGTTTGCAGTCGTGTCCCAAAATGTCAACACCAGCCTGATCGACCTGCGCGACCTGCTCGACCTGTTGCGTCGGCATCCGCTGCCGACCCCGTTCAAACTTGCGCTTTATTCGGAACGCCAGGGGAAGGCCGGGCTGATCGAACCGGTCCTTTCCGTCTGCCGCTCGGTAGCCGGCCAGAAGCTCTGCACCCAGGAATGTCTCCAGCAATGGGAAGATCTGGTCAGCCTGGCGATGCTCAGCGACCGGCCGCAGATCCGCATCTGCCCTCAGGGCTTCATTGGTTTTGTCCTGCCGCTCCCCGGTGATGAAAGAATTCCCGACTGCCTGATCGGCGGAGGTATCCGCGAACGACTGACAGCAAACGCAGACAGTACTCCAACCGGCCAGGAAATAACCTCTCGCCGGGAAGAGCAATCGTTCCTGCCGGCGGTGACCCGCGAGGAGGCCCGTCAGATTGCCGACGAGGTTTCCCGCCTGTTGCCGCAATTGCTCGACCAGAAGCTGCATGACCTCAGTCTGGAGCGCATTACCGAACGCCTGGCGGCAACCCGGGAGATCGTGCGGGAACTGGGTCAAAGTGCGTCCGCGGGAGCAGCGATTACCCTGGTCAGTGAAGCGCTGGTGGTCTTGTTCGATTTGCCGAGGGTGCTCCTGCTCCTTCGCCAGACCGGACGCCGCCCGACCATCCACAGCTCGCTGGGGATCGAGCCGGGGAGTTTCGAGGTTGCCGAGGGGCGCCTGGCGGAACTTCTGGAACAGGCCGAAGGGCTCCCTTTCAGCCTGTCCGGCGATGATCTGAAAAGCTTCCTGCCGGGGCTGCAGGGACGCTCGGCGCGGCTCTTCCCGCTCCAGGAAGGCGACCGGAATGTCGGCCTCCTGATGATCCTGGATGTCGATCTGCACCTGCGCGATCAGGCGTTGATCGAACTGCTCGCCGGACGGCTGGCGACCCGGCTGCTGCGACTGCGACAGGACGAGGAGCTTCATCAGGAGCGTCACTTCTCGACCCGCATGGTCGGCATGATCAGTACCCTGGCGTTGGCCGAAAGCCGGGAGGAACTGTTCAACGGCCTGATGGAGATGTCGGCCGAGTTGACCGATGCGACCAGCGGTTCGCTGATGCTGTTCGATGAACACAGCCAGAACCTGCACATCGCCGTCGCCAAGGGGATGAGCCCGCCGCTGGCCCGCACCATGGCCGTGCCGATCGGCGAGGGGATCGCCGGACGGGTGGCGCGCAACGGCTTTCCGCTGCTGGTCAACGACATCGAACGCGACAGCCGGGTGGCGACGCCGAACCGGCCGCGCTTCCGCACCAAATCGTTTATCAGCATTCCGCTCAAGAACCATGACCGGCTGGTCGGCGTATTGAACCTGGCCGACAAGCGCGACGACACCAGCTTTACGGAAGCCGACCTGAACCTGGTCCACTCCTTCACCAACCAGGCGGTGCTGATGATCGACCGCGCCGCGGTGCTGGAGCGCGCCGGTCAGCTCGAAAAGCTCTCGATCACCGACCCGCTCACCGGCCTTTACAACCGGCGCTTTCTGGAAAACCGCCTGGAGGAGGAGCGCAGCCGCAGCCAGCGGCAGGTGCAGTCGTTCAGCCTGATCCTGGCCGACCTCGACAACTTCAAGCTGTACAACGACATCTGCGGGCTTCTGGCCGGCGACAAGGCCTTGCGCAAGGCCGCCATGCTGATGCGGCGCGCGGCCCGCGAAATGGACCTGGTGGTCCGCTACGGCGGCGAGGAATTTTGCCTGATCCTCCCCAATACCGGCAAGAAGGAGTCGCTGTTTGTCGCTGAACGTCTGCGCCGCTCGATCGAAGGCGATATCTTCCCCGGGGAGACCAACCTCCCCCTCGGCCGCCTGACGATCAGCCTGGGGGTGGCTGCCTACCCCGAAGATGCCGACGCGATCCATGATCTGATCCATGCCGCCGACCTGGCCCTCTACCGCGCCAAGGGGCTCGGCCGCAACCGCACGGTGCTTTACGATCCTTCCCTTGCCAGGGGCCAGCATCCCACGACCCTGCTGCGCGAGGAGCATTGACCTGAGCATGCCGTCATCACCCCGGATCGTACTCGCCTCGGCATCGCCGCGGCGTCGGGAATTGCTTGCCCAGGTCGGGCTGACGGCTGCCGTCATCCCGGCCGACGTCGATGAAACCGTGCTCCCGGGGGAAACGCCGGAGATCCACGTGGTCCGTCTCAGCGAAGCCAAGGCCCTGGCGGTGGCCAATCGTCACGACATCGCCGGGCGCTGGTTCATCGGCAGCGACACCGTGGTGGTGCGCGATGGCTGCATCCTCGGCAAGCCCGCCGATCCCCCGGATGCCGCGGCCATGCTGCGCAGCCTTTCCGGGCGCAGCCACGAGGTGGTTTCCGGCTACGCCGTGCATGACCGGGACGGTGCCCGGACGATCAGCGGCACGGTGACCACGCGGGTCTGGTTCAAGGCCTTGACCGAGCAGGAAATTGCCGGATACCTTGCCACCGGCGAACCGTTCGACAAGGCCGGCGCCTATGCCATCCAGGGCTTTGGCGCCTTCATGGTGCCGCGCATCGAAGGGAGTTATCCGAATGTCGTCGGGCTCCCCCTGTGTGAAGTGATCGCCGCTCTCGAGGAGTTCGGCGCCGTCAATCTTTTCCCCTGACGACACCCCCGATGACCGCCATGGACATTGCCGTCAACCTCGCCAGGATCCGCACCGAGATTGCAGTCGCCTGCGCCCGCCGCGGCCGCGACCCGGCCACCGTGCGCCTGGTGGCTGTCAGCAAAACCCACCCGGCCGAGGCGATCCTGGCCGCCTGCGCGGCGGGTCAGGACCTGTTTGGCGAAAGCTATGTCCAGGAGTTCCTGACCAAGCTTGAGGCGGTGACCGCCCCCGTGCAGTGGCATTACATCGGCCACCTGCAGAGCAACAAGGCCAGGTACCTGCCGGGAGAAGTGACGCTGATCCACTCGGTGGACCGCCTCTCCCTGGCCGAGGAAATTTCCCGTCAGTGGCAGAAGCACGGCTTGACGGCCGACGTGCTGATCGAGGTCAACCTCGGCGGCGAAGCCAGCAAGTCCGGGGTCGATGCAGTGGAGTTGGAGCCATTCCTGCGCCAGATAGTGACTCTTCCCAACCTCGCCGTGCGCGGGCTGATGACTCTCCCTCCCTATCTCGACGACCCGGAAGACGTGCGCCCCTACTTCCGCCGTCTGCGTGAACTGGCCGACCGGATGAAGGAACTGGCCCTCCCGGGGGTGACGATGCAGGAGCTCTCCATGGGGATGAGCCACGATTTCGCCGTGGCCATCGAGGAAGGCGCGACGTTGGTGCGCATCGGCACGGCCATATTCGGTGAACGTGAAGGTCGATGAAAAGCACCCATCTGCGGCGTTACCCTTCGCCGTGTCGCTGCGACGTACCATTCAGGTACGCCTCACTCCCCGGCGCGCGGGTGCCTTGCATCTGGGCACTTTTGATCGACCTTGTATAAATTGACATCGATGTCCCCCTTGTACCCTCACGACTCTCCTCGTTTGACCACGCGCGAGGTCGGCTGGTTCTTCTTTCCGCTGCTCCTCAACGTGCAGATGATGAGCATCTCGCACTCGGTCATCAATGCCGCCCTGGCCCGCGCCAGCGAGGCGGTGACGGCACTGGCGGCCTTTTCCGTGGCGATGGTCCTGCACATCTTCGTCGCTTCCCCGTCCTACCAGAATCACACCATCACCATCGCCATGGTCCGCGGCCGCCAGTCGTTTCGCGCCACGGCCTGCTTCATCCTGCTGATGTCGACGCTGATCGCCGCCCTGCTGGCCCTGCTGGCCTTCACCCCGGTCGGCTGGTTCGTGCTCGACCGCCTGCTCGGCGTCACCCCGCCGGTCGCCGGCGCCGCCCGCACGGCACTGGCCATCATGATGCCGCTGCCGTTCGTGACCGGACTGCGCGGGTTCTGCCAGGGATTGGTCAGCCAGACCCGGCGCACCGGCCTGATCTCCTTTGCGACCGGAGTACGGATCGGAGCGCTCCTGGTTTTCCTCTGGCTCGGCTACCGTCATTTCGAAGGCTCAACCCTCGGGGCGATCGCCTTGGTCGGCTGCGTCACCGTCGAAACCGTGCTGATCACCTTTTTCGCCTGGCGCATCTGCCGTATCCCCGGGGAGGGCGAAGCCGAGCGCGACCTTGCCGGGGTAATGCGCTTTGCCTTCCCGCTGGTGTACTCCTCGGGGCTGCAGCAGGCGGTGCCGCTGGTCATCAACGCCATCATCAGCCGTTTCCCCGACGGCACGCTGGCCCTGGCCGCCTTCGGCGTCGTGCGCGGCTTCATTTTTCTCCTCGCCGGGCCGATGCGCAACCTGCAGCAAGCCTGCATGGCGCTGATGCGCCGGGCGGAAGACTACGGGATCATGGCCCGCTTCGCCGACCGGGTCAGCATCGCGCTGGGGATCATGACCCTGCTGATCGCCGGCCCCCTGAATACCCCGGTGCTCGGTCAGGTCATGGGCCTGGACGAGACCATGCGCGCCTACATCCGCTGGCCGTTGGCGGCCTGTGCGTTTTATCCCTGGCTGATCGGCGCCACCCACCTGTTGCGCGGCTGGTTTTCCAGTGAACACCTGACCGGCGTGGTCGGCCGGGCGACACTCTACAAGCTCCTGCTGCTCCTCGCCTGCTGGCCGGCCCTCGCCATGCTGCCGCCCTTTGCCTCGGGCACCGCGGTCGCCATCACGCTGCTGATCGGCGCGGAATTTTTCGAGACCTGGTATCTGCACCGGCAGCGCGGCAGGCTGGTCTCCCCGGCCATTGCCGGCGGCAGCCATTGACCGCTACAATGGGCTATGGATGCAACGGCCAAAAAACACCCGTGTCCGGACTGCCGCCAATGTCAATGGTGCAGCGACGACCGCTGTCGCCTCTGCCTGCACAGTGGGGCCGGGTGCCGCGAAAAGCTCTCCATGGCCGAGCAGATCGAACTTTACGAACGTCTGAACGCTTCCTGCCAGGGATCGAAGCTCCCTCCGTCCCGAGACGATGAGGGCTGAGCCACTCCCTTTTTGCTTGGAAAATCGCGGCAATTCTTTAAAATGATGGCGGTTGCCGATTTTTGCACCGCGCGGGGAAATCCGGGGGGAGGGACAGTGCAGACCCACGTCATCGTCAAGCTGCTGACTGGAGCCGAGAAACGCGGGATGCTGGCGCGTACGCTCAATCCCGAAAGCGACCATATCGAACTCTACCGGGATGACGAGAGCGCTCCCGAAAGCCATCGTTTCGACGCCATCGCCTACGTAAAAGTTCTCGGCAAACCGAACCTTGCCGATGCCTTCGGCGAGGACGAGTTCTTCGAGGATGTCACCACCGTCACCGGCGACCGTTTCCACCTGCGCCTGAAGCGCAGCGAACGCCTGGCCAGCGGTTTCTACGGCTACCCCACCGATCTCGACAGCGATTTTAAAAGCATCTTCTTCACCAACAGCGGGATGCGTCAGCGCCACCACGACCGGCCGATTGGTGAAATGCTCATGCAGAACGGGCTCGTCCAGGCAGCGGATGTCGATGAAGCGCTGACCGAGCAGAAACGGCTGCGCGAAAAGCGGGTCGGCGAAATCCTCGTCGAAAAGAATAGTCTCCCCGAAACCGTGGTGGAACATGCCATCGACAATGCACGGAAACTTAAGGTCGGTCGCGGGCGGGTGCGGGTCGGTGAAATCCTCATCGAAGCCGGGCTGGTGACCCGCAAGCAGGTCGACGAAGCGCTTGCCACCCAGACCGGCGGCAGGCGCAAACGGATCGGCGCCATCCTGGTCGAACGCGGTCTGATCACCGAGGAACAGCTACTGACGGCCCTGGCGCAAAAGTTCGAGCTGCAGGTGGTCGACCTGGAGAAGACTCCGCCGAATCCGTCCGCGATCAAGCGTCTTTCCCGCGAAATGATCGAGAAGATGCAGGTTCTGCCGCTGGAAGTCCGCGGCACGCGGCTGGTGGTCGCCACCTCCAACCCGACCGATCCCACCATTCTTGAAAACCTGCGCTTCGTGGCCAACTGCCCGATCGAGCTGGTGGTGGCCAGTTCCCGGCAGATTGCGGCGCAAATCGCTAAAAACCTGGCGTCAGCGGTCGGTGCGGTCGAAGATCTGATCGACGAGCTTGACAGCATCGACGTACAGGTCGAGGAAGAACAGGAAGTCGACAAGGTCACCGAGTCCGATTCCAAGGTCATCAATCTGGTCAACAAGGTTCTGCTCGACGCCCACAAGCGCGGGGTTTCCGATATCCACTTCGAACCGGGGATGGGACCTTTCCCGCTGAAAATCCGCTATCGCAAGGACGGGATCTGCACCCAGGTCCACCAGATTGCCTCGACCTTCAAGGCGGCGATCATCTCGCGCCTCAAGATTATCGCCAAACTCGACATCGCCGAGCATCGCCGCCCGCAAAGCGGTAAGATCATGATCAAGCATGGCCGGGAGCGGATCGAGTACCGTGTCGAGATCACCCCGACCATCGGCGGACAGGAAGATGCCGTGCTGCGCGTATTGAGTTCGGCCAGGATCTATCCTCTCGACCAGATCGGCTTCTCGGCGAAGAACCTCGAACGGATGCGTGCGGCCATCCAGAAGCCGTACGGCATCATCCTCTGCGTCGGCCCGACCGGATCCGGCAAGACCACCACCCTGCACTCGGCGCTCTCCGAGATCAATCTCCCCGACCGCAAGATCTGGACGGCCGAGGATCCGGTCGAAATCTCCCAGGAGGGGCTGCGTCAGGTCCAGGTCTTCCCGAAGATCGGCTTCACCTTCGACGAAGCGCTGCGCTCCTTCCTGCGCGCCGACCCGGACGTGATCATGATCGGCGAGATGCGCGACCCGGTCACCGCCAAGACCGCCATCGGCGCCTCGCTCACCGGCCACCTGGTGTTCAGCACCCTGCATACCAACAGCGCCCCGGAAACCGTGGTTCGCCTGATCGAAATGGGGATGGATCCCTTCAACTTCTCCGACGCCATGCTCGCCATCGTCGCCCAGCGCCTGACCCGGCGGCTCTGCCCCGAGTGCAAGGAGCCCTATCACCCGAAACGCGCCGAGTACGACGAACTGGTCGAGGCCTACGGGCCGGAGCAGTTCAAGCGCGACGAGATGCCGGCGTTTTCCAAGGGGCTGACGCTAATGCGCGCCAAGGGGTGCGAGACGTGCGAAGGGCAGGGGTACAGCGGCCGGATCGCGATCCATGAACTGCTGGCCAATTCACCCCAGGTCAAGCAGGCGATCAAGCACAGCGCCGGGGTCGATAAAATCCAGGAAATCGGCATCGAGCAGGGGATGTCCACCCTGCGCATGGACGGCATCCAGAAGATCTTCCTCGGCTTGACCGATCTGATCCAGATCAATCGCGTGGCGCTCTGAGCAACAGGCAAGCGCCCGGGAAAGATCGGCAGTGAATCGAAAGCTTTCCAGGCTGCTGCTGCTCGCCGTCATCGTCCTGGCGACCAGCGCCTTTTTTGCCTTCGACCTGCACCACGTCCTGACCCTCGGCGAGATCAAAGCCAGACAGCAGCAGTTTGCCGCCTATTACACCGACCATCGGGCAGCGACCATCGTCCTCTACCTGGTTGTCTACGTAACGGCAACCGCCCTGTCTCTCCCCGGCGCGGCCGTGCTGACCTTGGCCGGCGGCGCCCTGCTCGGCTTCTGGCCGGCGCTTGTCACCGTCTCCCTGGCCAGCACCCTTGGCGCCACGCTGGCGTTTCTGGCCTCGCGCTTCCTGCTGCGCGACTGGGTCCAGGGGAAATTCGGCGACAGGCTCAAGACCGTCAACGAGGGGATTGCCCGTGACGGCGCCTTCTACCTGTTCACCCTGCGGCTGGTGCCGGTCTTCCCGTTCTTCATCATCAACCTGGTCATGGGACTGACATCGATGCGTACCCGGACCTTCGCCTGGGTCAGCCAGATCGGCATGCTGCCGGCAACGGCCGTCTTCGTCAACGCCGGTACCCAGTTGGCCCGCATCGAGAGTGCCGCCGACATCCTCTCGCCGCGGTTGCTGCTCTCTTTTGTCCTGCTCGGTCTCTTTCCGCTGCTCGTCAGATACCTCGCCGCGGCCCTCTCCCGCCGCCAGGGGAAACCACACCGCAAGTAAACCTCTCCACTCCCCGTGCGTCTATGGGTGTAAGCGCAACATCGCACCCCATCGACCAACCGCACGAGGAGGAACCCCATGAAAAAGCTACTGTCCTTGGCCGTCCTGATCAGCGCCGTGGCTGTTGCCACACCGGCATTGGCCGACGATGGCCGCCCTTACCGACATCAAGACCGGGAGCGCGCCGCAAACCATTTTGAACGGCAGGGAGACCGTATCGATGCCCGGCTCGACCGCCAGGGCGAGCGCATCGAAAGGTCTTTCGACCGACGGGCCGCGCGAGCCGAAGCCCACGGCAGGGAGCGCCAGGCCGACTACCTGCGGGCCAAAGGAGAACGCATCGCCCGCTACCTCGACCGCGAAGG
This sequence comes from Desulfuromonas sp., assembly GCA_012026975.1. Taxonomy (GTDB): domain Bacteria; phylum Desulfobacterota; class Desulfuromonadia; order Desulfuromonadales; family BM103; genus VAUL01. The sequence goes on from VEPG01000010.1 coordinate 92,417, forward strand.
CGATCGGATCGAGGCCCGTCTGGAGCGTCGCGGCGAACGCTTCGAGAGACACCTGGAGCACCGGGAAAGACCCCGTGATACGTACCGGCACGACCACGTCGTCTACGCTCCAGTCCATCGCGACCGGTGGTGCGGTGACCGTTTCGCCCTGCAACTGAACGGGCTCGGGATTTTCTGGTCACACCGTCATTAGGCAGTACCGCTGTCATCCACCCGACAAAAAAAGGCGGGGGCGGATTTCCATCCGCCCCCGCCTTGTCCGCACTTTTCGTTCAGGACAGCCCTACTTGATCGCTTCCGCCGCGGCCCGGACCTCGGACGCCAGGCCATCCGGCAGCCCCCCGCGCTGCAACAGGCTTTCAATCGGCCCCGCCGCGTCCTTTTTCCACCCCTTGGCGATGTAGACCTGGGCGATGCGCAGCAGCCAGCGCGGATTGTCCAGTTCGTGGCGCAAGGCCCCCTTGAACGATTCCAGCGCCCGGTCGAGGTTCTTGCCGTGGCGCAGCCAGAACTCGGCCAGCAGCGGATGCGCTCCGCCGCCGCAACCGCCGGAGGGGAGCCGGGCGAACAAGGCTTCGGCCTCGGCATGGCGACCCTCGTACTCCTGCAGTTCGGCGCACATCAGGACCGTGGCGGGATCAAGTTCGCCTTCGATCAGCGCCTGGTCACCGGCTGCCAACGCGGCCGCAACGTTCCCCCGCCCCGCCTCCAGCTGCGCCAGCCGCGCCCAGCAGTAGCCGGCAAAACGTCCTTCCGCCAGCGTCTGCCGCAACAACGCCTCCAGCTCGTCGTGACGGTGTGTGACCGCCAGCAGCGTCACCAGGGCATCGAAGGGGTGAAACAGGTCGGGGAATTCCGTCAAGGCGGCCCGCAGATCGGCTTCGGCAGCCGCGGCCTGCTCATTGCGCGCCAACACCACGCCGCGTTCGGCGCGGAACAATCCTGTCTGTTGCCTTTCGGGGACGGCCGCAAACAGTGCGAGCGCCCGTTGGTCATCCCCCTCCTGAGCCGCCAGCCACCCCTGCAGAAACTCCTCGCCGGCAGCGACATAGCTGGCGGCCAGATCCCCGGGAAGCGTCGCCAGCAACAGTTCCAGACGCCCGGTGGCGTCGAGTTCCTCGTCATCGGGCTCGGCCGGCGGTGCCGGGGCACAGGTGGTACCACAACCGCTGCCGCAACCGGCGGCATCCGCAGCCGCTGCCACCACGACCGGGGATCCGCCGCCATCGACTCCCGCCAGCAGCAGCTCCGCCCGCTCCCGCAGGACTGCCGTCCGTGCCTGCCCGACCGCCAGCTGCAGATGATCGCGGGCCTTGAGACGATTGCCGGTCCGCAGCGCGATTTCCCCCTCATCGAGGTTGAGCTGTGCCAGCCGGTCGCCGGCCTCGCCCTCCCATCCGGCCACCTGCTCCTGGATTTCGGTCGGCAATCCGGCACGCTCCAGCCGCTTCGCCGCGGAGAGCAGCGCGGCCCATTCCCGACGCTCATACAGCCTGCCGAGTTCCGCCACCGGATCGCTTTTGCCGAACAGACTTTTGAACAGACTCATGACCACCTCGTATCGCAAAATATCTGCGTATTTTGGGTAGCACATCCCTGTGTATACAGGAAAGCGAAATCGAATTAATACATTCTCCTGCAAGACGTGGGCGGCGACCGAAAGCTTTTGCTTGCGGCCAGAAACTCGCTACGCTCAGACAATCTGTCCGCTGCGCAAAATCTTCCGGTCACCGCCCTCATCAATTTCGAATCCAAGCCCGGCAGTGGGGAAGCCTGGTGCCGCAAACAGACTGTCTGAAGCGCAGCAAGTTTCTGTTTGCAAACCGGGACTCCCCGCTGCCGGGCGCACCAACAGCTCAATAACCCTTCACTCTTGCCTCGCCTCCCCGAAATAGGCTATAAGCGCCCAGCAGAACAACACTTATCAGGAGCATTGCAGTGAGCGAAGATACCAAGAAGATCATCTACTCGATGGTCGGCGTCAGCAAGCACTACAACAAGCAGCCGATCATCAAGGACATCTCCCTCTCCTACTTCTACGGCGCCAAAATCGGCGTTTTGGGCCTCAACGGCTCGGGTAAATCGACCCTGCTGCGGATCATGGCCGGGGTCGACAAGGAGTTCAACGGCCAGACCATCCTCTCCGAAGGGTACACGGTCGGCTACCTCGAGCAGGAACCGCTGGTCGACAGCGACAAAACCGTGCGCGAAGTGGTCGAGGAAGGGGTCCAGGAAACCGTCGACCTGCTCAAGGAGTTCGAGCAGATCAACAACGCCTTCGCCGACCCCGACGCCGACATGGAGAAACTGTGCGAGCGCCAGGCGATCGTCCAGGACCGGCTCGACGCCCTCGATGCCTGGGAACTCGACTCGCGCCTCGACCTGGCCATGGGCGCCCTGCGCTGCCCTCCCGGCGAGACTTCGGTGAAAGTCCTCTCCGGCGGCGAGAAGCGCCGCGTCGCCCTCTGCCGGCTGCTCCTGCAGAAACCCGACATCCTCCTGCTCGACGAGCCGACCAACCACCTCGACGCCGAAACGGTCGGCTGGCTGGAGCAGCACCTGCAGCGCTACGAGGGGACGGTCATCGCCGTCACCCACGACCGCTACTTCCTCGACAACGTCGCCGGCTGGATCCTGGAGCTCGACCGCGGCCACGGCATCCCCTGGAAGGGGAACTACTCCTCCTGGCTGGAGCAAAAACAGGAACGCCTGCGCCGCGAGGAGAAGGCCGAAAGCCAGCGGCAGAAGACCCTGCAGCACGAACTGGAGTGGGTGCGCATGTCGCCCAAGGCCCGCCACGCCAAGGGGCAGGCGCGCATCACCGCCTACGAGAAGCTCCTCAACCAGGATAGCGCCCAGCGCGAACGCGAACTGGAAATGTTCATCCCGGCGGGACCGCGCCTCGGCGGCGTGGTCATCGAGGCGCAAGGGGTCGCCAAGGGGTACGGCGACCGGCTGCTTTACGACAACCTGACCTTCAGCCTCCCCCCCGGCGGCATCGTCGGCATCATCGGCCCCAACGGCGCGGGGAAAACCACCCTCTTCCGCCTGATCACCGGCCAGGAGCAGCCCGACGCCGGCAGCTTCAAGATCGGCGAAACGGTCAAGATCGCCTACGCCGACCAAGAGCGCGGCCTCGACCCGGAAAAAACCCTCTGGGAAGAGGTCACCGGCGGGCAGGAGCAGATTGCGCTCGGCAAGCAGCTGGTCAACTCGCGCGGCTACGTGGCGCGCTTCAACTTCTCGGGGTCGGACCAGCAGAAGAAGGTCGGCGTCCTCTCCGGCGGCGAGCGCAACCGCGTGCACCTGGCCAAGATGCTGCGCGAGGAGGCCAACGTCCTGTTGCTCGACGAGCCGACCAACGACCTCGACGTCAACACCCTGCGGGCGCTGGAGGAAGGGCTGGAGAACTTCGCCGGCTGCGCGGTGGTGATCAGCCACGACCGCTGGTTCCTCGACCGCATCGCCACCCATATCCTCGCTTTCGAAGGGGATTCCCAGGTGGTCTGGTTCGAGGGGAACTACTCGGAGTACGAGGAAGACCGCAAGAAGCGTCTCGGCGCCGCCGCCGACCGGCCGCACCGGATCAAGTACCGGCAGTTGACGCGGCAGTAAAAATGGTGACTAGTGACTAGTTATTAGTCACCAGTCACTGCCTTTGCGGGCGCCTTGCACCTGGGCAGTTTTGATCAGCCTTGCACTTTGTTGCCGAATACAGGCATTATTAGTCGTTTACCGGCGACAGGTTAGCAGTAGCTTGTGAGGTATTTCCGATGATCAGCGCCTTCGAACTTTCCCATGGCCGCCTGCGCCAGATCCAGGTCGACGAGATCGACGATCTGCGCAACTGCCGGCCGGTGTGGGTTGATCTGGTTGAAGCAACGGAAGATGAGCGTGGCTGGGTGCTGGACGTTTTCGGTCTCGATCTCCCCGAGGAAGACGAGGTTGATGACCTCGAGGCGAGTGCGCGCTTTTTCGAAAAGGACATGGAGAACGGCGATGAGCTGCACATCCGCTCCGACTTCTTCCGTGTCGAGGAGCATGTCGGCGAGAACGTCCGCGTCGCCTTCATCCTCAAGAACTCGGTGCTGTTCAGCATTCACGAGGAGGATCTGCCGCAGTTTCGCCTGCTGCGCCTGCGCGCCCGTCGCCAGCCGGATTACGTCGAGGATGAGAAGGACGTGCTGCTGGAGATGTTCGCCGCCGACGCCGAATACTCGGCCGATGTTCTCGAGGGGATCTACAAACGCCTGGATGCCTTCGGCGAGAAGGTGCTCGGCACCCACCTGACCGACGAAAACGCCGGCGACGTGCTGGGGAGCATCGCCCGCGAGGAGGATCTCAACGGCCATATCCGCCGCAACCTGATGGACACCCGCCGTGCCGCCTCATTCCTGTTGCGCAACAAGATGCTCAATGCCGAGCAGAACGAAGATGTGCGCCAGATCCTGCGCGACATCGACTCCCTCGACGGGCACACCGCGTTCCTCTTCGAGAAGCTCAACTTCCTGATGGACGCCACCGTCGGCTTCATCAACATCAACCAGAACAAGATCGTCAAGATCTTCTCGGTGGCCGCAGTCGCCCTGCTGCCGCCGACGCTGATCGCCAGCGTCTACGGCATGAACTTCAAGTACTTTCCGGAACTCAACTGGGAATACGGCTATCAGTTCTCGTTGGCGCTGATGGTGGTCTCGGTGGCGATCCCCTTCTGGTACTTCCGCCATAAGGGCTGGCTGAAGTAGCCGCGCGCCCGGCATCACCATGTCTGGGTTGCGGATTCGATGGTAACGGCCAAGGTCGCTCGCAGCCAGCTGAACTTTTCCTTCATAAAATCAAAATCAGGTCCGGCTGTAATGAATGCCGCCTTCCCTTTGATCAGGAAGCCGGCACCGGGCCCATGCAGACCGGCAACCTTGCTGCTTCCCAACGTAATCAACACATTGGGGTTATAGGCAAGGTTGGCCTCGGTCTTGTGCATGTACCCCGCGGGAATGAACAAACGTCCGTCCGCTGATACTTTGACATAGCCATTCCAGGTGTTGACCATGTGCGGACCGTCCTCGCCCAGGGTTGCGATAGCGACAACACCGTCCTGTTTCATAATCTCCATCAGCTTTTCTGGAATCATTGCGCCTCTCTCTGGTTGTTTGATCTGTTGTCCTGCCTAACGAGTCTGCAGGAAAACCTTGTGGCCCTGAAAACCCTTTGAATCCGCCTTCTCCGAGGTTTTTCTACAAACTCAACGGCTTAAACTAAGCGGCGGACCACTGTACATGGAATGGCTGTGTATTTTTCGAGAAGCAAGACCGTATCACTCCGCCCGCTCTTTGGATTTGATATGTGGACGAGATTTCTTTGCTAGCCGCCTCATGAGTTCTGAGAGATATTTTTCGTTGCCAGGAGGTAAAAAGAATAGATGTTCATCGGTCCTGTAAGGGCTAGGTATAATCTCACCTTTAGAATTTAGTAGAATTGTCCTTGGGACATAGTTTCCGTCTTTTTGTAATTGTTCAGAATTAATCTGAACACGATCTCTGTCTAACTTTATTAGAACGACGTCCTTGCTGTATTCTATTATATTTTTATTTCTGAACATTTCAGCATATTCAATGCATGATCTGCATCTATTCGAATATACAATAAGAATTCCATTTTATCCTCTTCACGCATCGCCTTTAACCCATCGGAATATTCGTACCATTTAATCGCATTTTCATTCCAGTCAATGGCAGCCAACACATTTGATGGCCAAGAGATAAGCAAGGCGAAAAACATAGCTCTAATCATAGAAAAACACCTTTTGCCATATAACGTCTTGAATTGAGCTGCGGGCCACAGCATGTTGGAGTGACTGCGTATTTTACAAGAAGTCCCGTCAGCTCTGCGATTTGTTAGGGCAACTTCCAGACGTGTCCACAGTCTCGACACCTTTTCTTTTTAGACGGCAGCAACAGTGGAATTCCTAGAAGTAGCCATGTTAAAAAACTTCCACGTTTATCCAGAAAGTCCTCAATAACTTCACTGTTGCATTGGGGACATGTTTGACCAGCAGATGATTCATCGGTTGTTGGGGTTTCTATTTGTGAAGACAAAACCCCTCTGGCTTCGCAAGCTAATGACTCAGGGACCTGAACCTTTACTCCGCCCAATGCATTTGAATACAGCCAATTTATTCCAATTGTGAACTCGTCCGCGATAAAAACAGGGATGTCGGCTGATTCAAGCGCCGACTTAGCCATGTTTGCATCGAGCGGAGTACTGAAAGTCGCAATTGTCACAAGTTTATCTGGCATATCTTTGTTGCCCTAACGTATTTGACCTGAGCGGCGGACCACTGAACGTGGAGCGGCACCGTATTTTTCGAGAAGCAAGGCCGTATATTCCCGTCAGCTCTGGCGGCTTGTTAGAGCGCCTTGGCTACACAGATAGAATAACAACCTCAATTCGCCAACCCCCCTTTACAACTTTTGTTTCAGCACGCTGACGCATCGTTTCTGTACGGACAAAGTAATACCTGGCACCTTGCATTTCTGAGAGTTTGGCCAGCGTTTTCTGCATTCGTGTATCAATCGTGCCTACGGGGTTTTCCGATGTGGTAATTTCGGCCGAGACGACGATTTTGCCAGCGCAAGTACCTCTGAGATCGGGTTCTGAGTGGTCGCCAGTTTGCCGGGGGTTCCAGTACCAAACTGTTTCGGGTGGACATTTCTCTTTTGCAATTATCCACTCGGCAGCCCTCACAATAAGATGCTCATGTTGAATCTGATTAAGATCTTCGTATGTTTCCTTCCGCAATCTATTGAGAATCTTGATCCCTGCCTCTGCAGTTGTGCATGGAAGCGAAGAATGTTTTTGTACAGTTGCTAATATTTTCTGAATATCAGCGAGCACCTTTCGATGTGCTTCCGCAAATGTGCCGAGTTTATCCATATTGATTGCGCTTGATCTTACCCACGACAAGTGGACACGGTTAGGGGTTCGAATTGCCGCTCGTACTCATGCGGGCTGACATAGCCCAGCGATGAGTGCCGCCGCTTGCGGTTGTAGAACATCTCGATGTACTCGAAGATGCCCGTGCGCGCGTCTTCGGTGGTCCGGTAATGCTCGGCGTAGATCAGTTCCACCTTGAAGCGGCTGAAGAACGATTCCATCGCCGCGTTGTCCCAGCAGTTGCCTTTACGGCTCATGCTGCAACCGATGCCGTAGTTTTTTAGCGCCTCCTGGTACTCGTTCCCCCGGTACTGAACGCCCCGATCGGAATGAAGCAATAGTCCGGGAGGGGCCTCGCGCCGGGCCATGGCCGTATCGAGAGCCTCAAGGACGAGGCTTTCCCGCATATGGCTGTCCAGTGCCCAGCCGACAATCTTTCTTGAAAACAAATCCATCACCGCCGCCAGGTACATCCAGGTGCGGCCGGCTTTGATGTACGTGATGTCGGAGACCCACTTCATGTTCGGCGCGGGGGCGGCGAACTGTTGCCGCAACACGTTGGCCGTGACGTTGGTCTTGGCTTCCACGTGGGGAAAGGCGCGGAAGCGCTTGCCGTTGCGGGCCCGCAGTCCCCGCTCCTTGAGCAGGCTCGCCACATGGTTCTTGCAGCACGGCACGCCGTTGGCGTTCAGCTCGACGGTCAGGCGCGGTGCGCCGTAGCGCTGCTTGAATTGTCGGAACGTCGATTCGACGGCGACCCCCACCTGCGATCGTCTCTGATCGCGGGGGCTTGCGGGACGTTTCAGCCAGGCATAGAACCCGGCCCGTGACACCGACAGGACGCGGCACATCATGACGACGCGAAACTCATACCGACAGGACTTGATCAGGGCATACTTTACTTGTCGGCCTTCGCGAAGTATGCCGTCGCTTTTTTTA
>VEPG01000084.1 GCA_012026975.1 Desulfuromonas sp.
GCTCGTCGGCGGCGGCTATCACTTCGGCGTCGCGCTTGCTGCCGCCGGGCTGGATGACGGCGCAAATGCCGACGGCGGCGGCGTTGTCGATGCCGTCGCGGAACGGGAAGAAGGCGTCGGAGGCCATGACTGCCCCCTTGACCTCCAGACCGGCATGTTCGGCCTTGATGGCGGCGATGCGCGCGGAGTTGACCCGGCTCATCTGGCCGGCGCCGACGCCGATGGTCATGTCCCCCTTGCCGTAAACGATGGCATTGGACTTGACGAACTTGGCAACCCGCCAGGTAAAGAGCAGGTCCTTCATCTCCTGTTCGGTCGGCTGGCGTTTGCTGACCACCTTGAGATCGACATAGAGCTCGAGGTCGGTGTCCTGGGCGAGCATGCCGCCGTTGACCCGCTTGAGGTCGAGGCGCGGCGCCGACTGCTCCGGCCACATGCCGCATTCGAGCAGGCGCACGTTCTTCTTGGCGACCACGACTTCGACGGCGGCCGCCGACACCTTGGGGGCAATGATGACCTCGACGAACTGGCGGTCGCAGATCGCCTGGGCCGTGGCGGCGTCGAGTTCACGGTTGAAGGCGATGATGCCGCCGAAGGCCGATTCCGGGTCGGTCTTGTAGGCGCGATCGTAGGCTTCGAAGAGGGTGGCGCCGACCGCCACGCCGCACGGGTTGGCGTGCTTGACGATGACGCAGGCCGGTCCCTCGGTGAACTGCTTGACGCACTCCAAGGCCGCATCGGTATCGCCGATGTTGTTGTAGGAGAGCTCCTTCCCCTGCAACTGGCGGGCGGTGGCGATGGAAGCTTCCCTGACGTCGCGCTCGACGTAGAAGGCCGCCCCCTGGTGGGGGTTCTCGCCGTAGCGCATCCCCTGGGCCTTGCGGTACTGCAGGGTCAGCACCGGCGGGAAGACCGCGTCGTCCGCGTCGAGCTTTTTGCCGAGCCAGTTGGAGATCGCCCCGTCGTAGGCGGCGGTATGCTGGTAGACCTTGACCGCCAGGCGGAAGTTGGTGGTTTTGGCCACCGCGCCGCCGCTGGCCTTCATCTCGTCGAGGACCACGCGGTAGTCGGCGGGGTCGACCAGCACGGTGACGTCGGCGTTGTTCTTGGCTGCGCTGCGCAGCATAGTCGGGCCGCCGATGTCGATGTTCTCGATGGCGTCTTCCAGCGTGCAGTCGGCCTTGGCCACGGTCGCCTCGAAGGGGTAGAGGTTGACCACCACCATGTCGATCGGCTCAATGCCGTGGGCTTTCATCGTCGCCACGTGCTCGGGGTTGGAACGCATGCCGAGCAGGCCGCCGTGGACCTTCGGGTGCAACGTCTTGACCCGGCCGTCGAGCATCTCGGGGAAGCCGGTAAACTCGGAGACGTCCTTGACGGTGAGCCCCGCGTCACGGAGCATTTTGGCGGTGCCGCCGGTGGAGAGGATCTCGACGCCGTATCCGGCCAACTCTTTGGCAAAATCGAGGACGCCGGTCTTGTCGGAAACACTGATGAGAGCACGCTTGATGATGGCCATGGGGGGAACCTCCTGAAAAAATCCTTTTGTAGGGGCGCATTGCATGCGCCCTGGAAACCGTCAAACCTTAATGCGGGCGCACAGCAGTGCGCCCCTACATAAATTCCAAGGACCCCAAAAACCGTTTCTCGAACGCCGGGGTGCCGGAGAGCGGCAACGGCTTGATCGTGGCGAGCAGCTTCGTCAGCTTTGCCGCGCCATCCTGATCGGCGAGAAAAGCGGCCAGGCCGTCGAGTACGCCGTTGGGTACAAAGAACGATTTATCTATCATGCCCTCCGGCAGCATGGCAATCCCCTTCAGGGCGGTTGCCGGAAGGGCCGAACCGAAGGCACCGGTGATCAGTATAGCATCCAGGTCGGTGGCGACCAGACCCGCCCGGTCGAGCAGGACCTCGACCCCGGCGCGCACCGCCCCCTTGGCCAGTTGCAGCTGACGCACATCGTCCTGGGTGAGACGCAGTTCGCCGCGGGCGTCGCGGTGGAAACAGACACCCCACCCCTCCCCGTCCGCAACCAGATAACGGGCCAGATTGGTACCGACCTCCTCCGGGGCCACGATGCGTCCGCCGGCATCGATCAGCCCGCCCTGCCGTGCCGCGGCAATCAGCGCCAGCAGACCGCTGCCGCACAGCCCCAGCGGGCGATCGCCGCCAACGGTGGTCATCGCCAGGCGGTCGTCCCGGAGTTGCACGTCGGTTACCGCCCCCGGCGCCAACGTCATGCCGCAGGCAATGTCGCCGGCTTCGAAGGCCGGCCCGGCGGCGGCCGATGTCACCAGCCAGCGGGTTCCGTTCCACAGGGCCAATTCGGCGTTGGTACCGAGGTCGAGAACCAGGGTGGGGACTGTCCCCGCAGGGGGACTGCCCCCTTTGGGAGCCGCGAGCCGTGAGCCGTGAAAGCCATAAAGCACCGCCACCAGATCGCCACCGACAAAACCGGAGACGGCGGGGAAAAGCTGCAACGGGACGGGCAGACCGAGGTCGATCTCGGCCGGCGGGATACTGGTCAACGCCGTCAGCGGCGAGCGGTGCGGGGGGAAGAGCAGCGACTCGACCGGCAGGCGGCAGAGGAGGTGGCCGATGCCGGGGTTGCCGGCGGCCGCCACGGCGGTGACCGCCGTGGCCGGGAGACTGGCCTCTGTCAGCAGTTCGGCAAACAGGGTGCGAATCCCGGCGACCAGCAACTGCTGAAGCTCGGCGCCTCCGCCGTTGTGAGCATATTGCAGCCGGGTCAGGATGTCGGTACCGTGAAGACGTTGCGGGTTGGGGAGCCGTGCCTCGGCCAACGCTGTCCCATCGACAGCCAGCAGCCGGCCGACCAGGGTGGTGGTGCCGAGGTCGAGGACGAAGAGCGCGGGGGCTGTCCCCGCGGGGGGACTGTCCCCTTTGTGGCTGGGGGCTGGGGACTGATCGCTCATGGCACCGGCACCCTTCAAAAATCAGCGCTCTTCATCGCTTCCTGCAAAGCTTCGATATCCAGCAAATCGATCGGCCGGCCGGCCAGGGTTTTGACTGTGATCAGATCATGCGGGGCGATGATGTTGATTGGACAGCCATCGACGATGATTTCCGTTGCCCCCTCAATCGCCGCGCGATATTCCTCCCGGTCCGCCAGGATCAAATCGAGAAGAACCAGACCTTGTCCGCCGTCACCAAGGACGAAGCGCCAGATCGAGGCGTTGTGGAAACGTTTGACTTGATGGACCTGAATCACCTCGAAGGAACATTTGATCAAGTCCTCGAAGTCAGCCAGTTCGTGATCCTTGAGCAGGACGATCAGATCGACATCTTCGGTGGCTCGAGGGCGGGCAAGCAGGGAGACGGCGAGGCCTCCAGCCAGGCAGTAGTCAATCCGGTTCTCGCGCAGGACAGTTGCAGCCCGCTTCAAGGTCTTCAGGATGCCGCCGGCGATGTCCATTGCTGTTCCTTGCGCTTGAGAATCCCCCGGTAGATGGCACGGTGCAACTCGGCTTCGCTCCACTCCGGATGCCGCGCCTTGAGCCAGGCCAGCTTCAGGGTAAAGACGGTATTGATCAACTCTGCCGTCTTGTCGAGATTATGGTTGATGTCTGCCGTGCTTTGCCTCACCCCTTATCCTCCCACAAAGATCCGCGGCACACGCTTGCTGATGTTGCAGAACACTTCGTAAGTAATGGTGCCAATCTTGTCGGCCCATTCGAGGGCGGTGATGCACTCGTCGCCGTCGCGGCCGAGGAGAGTAACCCGGTCGCCGACGGCGACGTCGGGGATGGCGGTGACGTCGACCAGTATCCAGTCCATGCAAACGGTGCCAGCCACGGGAGCACGCCGGCCGCGAATCAGCACGTCACCTTTGTTGGTGAGCAGACGATTGTAGCCGTCGGCATAGCCGACCGGCACGGCAGCCAGTCGGGAGGGACGCTGCGTGACAAAGCGGTGGGCGTAGGAGATCCCCTCCCCGGCCGGCACTTCCTTGAGCTGGGCCACCTGGCTGAGGAAGCTCATGACCGGACGCTGCGGTACTTCCTGTTCAAAGGGGGTGCCGGTCAGCCCGCCATACAGGGAAACGCCGGGGCGAACCAGGTTGCAGCCGGCCAGTTGCCGGCTGTAGATGGCGGCGCTGTTGGCGAGATGGAGATAGTGCGGCGTAAAACCGGCTTCCCGGACTTGGGTGACAACGGACTGAAAGCGCTCGATCTGGGTCGCGGTGAACGGCTTGTCCGGTTCATCGGCCAGCGCCAGATGACTGATGACGCCACGGATCTCCACCCCCGGCAAACTTATGAGGACAGCGAGGACGGCGGCCAGGCGGTCGGGACGAAAACCGAGACGTCCCATGCCGGTATCGACCTTGTGGTGGCAGGGGATGCGGTTCCCGGCAGCCCGCGCGGCGGCGTCGAGGCGGCGGGCCGTATCGAGATCGTAAAGAGCCGGCTGCAGGTGATGTTCGAGGATCGTCGCTTCCTCGCCGGGGAAGGCGCCGCCAAGGACCACGATCGGCTGGGTCAGCCCGTAGCGGCGCAGGGCGCGCCCCTCCCCGACCAGGGCGACGCCGAACTGGTCGGCACCGGCAGCGGCCAGGGCCGGTGCAACTCCGGAAGCACCGTGACCGTAGGCATCGGCCTTGACGACGGCGAGAATTTCACAGTCCTGACCGACTCTGTCGCGAACCTGCCGAAGGTTGAAACGCAAGGCGTCAAGGTCGATTTCGACTCGGGTCGGGCGGGTCAGCGGTGGAGACATCATCACGGATTTGCATCCTCGCAGCGAGGGGATAGCCAATACCAAAGGGGCATTTAACCATGCGCCCGCAGGGGTGTAAAGGGGTGATCATGCGAAAAAGTTGACAGGGAAGAGTCAACCTTTATATGGTGGTCGGAATGCTTGAGCGAGGTACTGACCGATGTGCATGAATGATGGACACTTCCTGCTGGTGCAGGGCGAAACCGAGACTCACCTGGATGACGTTGCCGCCATCCTCACGGCAGCCGGCAAACTGCGACTGGTCGACGTGTTCGGCAAACAACGGGAGATCGCCGGCAGCATCCAGGAAATCGATCTGCTGAACAAGCGAATCATCATCGCTTAAGCAACAACCGCTGGGGGAGCGAGCTTGACTCGCTGAGAGTCCTGCAATGGGCAGGGCGACCCCTCGAACCTGATCCGGGTCATGCCGGCGGAGGGAAGCGGCGAACAAGGCGTCATTGAGACCGCCGCGTCGCCCATTCCGGCTGCGCGGCGGTTTTTCATTATGATCAAAGGTCTTTACTTCATTACTCCCGCCGGCTCCGAAACACAGGTCATGGCCTCAACGCAGGCCGCCCTGCGCGGCGGAGCGCGGGTGGTGCAGTACCGCGACAAGGAGCGCCCATACGCCGCTCAAATTGCACTGGGCCGCCAATTGCTGCAGCTGTGCCGAAACACCAACACGACCTTCCTGGTCAACGACGACCCGTCCCTGGCCCGTGACTGCGGCGCGGATGGCGTGCATCTCGGCCAGGGGGACGGCAGCGTGGCGACGGCCCGGACCATTCTCGGCACCGGCAAACTGATCGGAGTTTCGACCCGCACGGCCGAACAGGCGCGGCAGGCGGAAAGCGAAGGGGCCGACTACATCGGTCTCGGCGCGATGTATCCCACCGGTTCCAAGGATGACGCCGAACTGGTCGGGGTGGAGCGATTGCGGCAGGTACGACAGGCGACGAGGCTGCCGATCGTTGCCATCGGCGGGATCGCCTATGGCAATGCCGCAGAGGTCATCGATGCCGGGGCGGATGCTCTGGCGGTGATCTCGGCGGTCGCCGCCGATCCGCAGCCGGTTCTGGCCGCCCGCGAACTGACCCTGCTGTTCAATCGCCGCAAAGCCGCGGAGGGAACCCGGGTTCTGACCATCGCCGGTTCCGATTCCGGCGGTGGAGCCGGCATCCAGGCCGACCTGAAAACCATCACCCTGCTCGGCTCTTTCGGCATGAGCGCCATTACCGTGTTGACCGCCCAGAACACCCTGGGCGTGCACGGCGTTTTCCCGGCCCCCGCGGAGTTCGTGCGACAGCAGGCCGAACTGGTGCTTGACGACATTGGCGCCGACACGGTGAAGACCGGCATGCTTTATTCCGCCGACATCGTCGAATACGTAGCGGAGTTGCTTGAACGCTACGGGTTGGCGGCCGTGGTCGATCCGGTGATGATTGCCAAGGGGGGCGCACCGCTGCTGCGCGAGGAGGCAATGTCGGCCGTACGCGCAAGGCTGCTGCCGCAAACCTTCCTGCTCACCCCCAACCTCCCCGAGGCCGAGGCGCTGACCGGCATGAGCATCGGGACGCTGAAGGAGATGGAGGACGCCGGTCGCCGCCTGCATGAAATGGGCGCGCGCCACGTGCTGGTCAAGGGCGGGCATCGTGACGGCGACGCCACCGACCTGCTGCTGAGCGGCGGCCGTGTTTACCACCTTTCCGGGAAACGGATCGCCACCACCAGCACGCACGGCACCGGCTGCAGCTATGCGGCGGCCCTGGCCACCCGGCTCGCCCGGGGGGAAGCTCTGCCGACCGCGGCGCAGCGGGCCAAGCGCTTTATCGATGCCGCCATCCGCAATGCCGTGCCACTCGGCGGCGGGCATGGGCCGATCAATCATGTGGCAGGGGCGAAAGCTTTGAAAGCATAGGTCTTATAGGGCCTATACGACTTATTGGACCTATAATAAAGAAAAGGCAAAATCATGATAACCACACTCGAAGCCGCCCGTCAGGGCATCGTTACCGAACAGATGAAGCAGGCCGCCGCTCTCGAAGGGATTGCCGCCGAGACACTGCGCCAGCGCATTGCCGAGGGGACGGCCATCATCTGCCTCAACCGCAAGCATACCCATGGCACGCCGCTGGCGGTCGGTCTCGGGCTGCGCACCAAGGTCAACGCCAATATCGGCACCAGCCGCGATGACACCAGCATCGACAAGGAACTGGAGAAGGCACGGGTGGCGGTGGCCGCGGGGGCGGACGCGATCATGGACCTGTCGACCGGCGGACCGATCGATGAGATCCGCCGCGCGGTGATCGCCGAGACCAATGCCTGCATCGGCAGCGTGCCGCTCTACCAGGCGGCGGTCGACACGGTCATGCGCAAACGGAAAGCGATGGTCGACATGACCGCCGACGAGATCTTCGCGGGGATTATTAAGCATCTCGACGACGGCGTCGATTTCATCACCGTCCATTGCGGCGTGACCCGCGCCACGGTCGAGCGGATGGAGCGCGAGGGGCGGATCATGGAGGTGGTGTCCCGCGGCGGCTCGTTCACCATCGAGTGGATGACCCATAACAACGCCGAAAACCCCCTCTACGAGCAGTACGACCGCCTGCTGGAGATCGTCAAACCCTACGATGCCGTTCTGTCGTTGGGCGACGGCTTCCGCCCGGGGTGCCTGGCCGATGCCACCGACCGCGCCCAGATCCACGAGCTGATCATCCTCGGGGAGCTGACCGAGCGCGCCTGGGCCGCCGGTGTGCAGGTGATGATCGAGGGACCCGGGCACGTGCCCCTCAACCAGATCCAGGCCAACATCCAGCTGCAGAAACGCCTCTGCCACGGCGCGCCGTTCTACGTGCTCGGCCCGCTGGTGACCGACATCGCCCCCGGTTATGACCACATCACCTGCGCCATCGGCGGGGCGCTCGCGGCATCCGCCGGCGCCGACTTCCTCTGCTACGTCACCCCCAGCGAGCACCTGCGCCTGCCGACCGTGGAGGACGTGCACGAAGGGGTGATCGCCAGCCGCATCGCCGCCCACGCCGCCGACATCGTCAAAGGAGTGCCCGGCGCCATCGACAAGGACAACGCCATGGCCCGCTGCCGGAAAAAGCTCGACTGGGAGGGGCAGTTCGCCCTGGCTCTCGATCCGGCCAAGGCCCGCCGCCTGCGCGCCGAATCGGGGGTCGACGAGGAACATGGCGCCTGCACCATGTGCGGGGCGTTCTGCGCTTACAAGGTGATGAATGAACGGGGGGAGAAGACGGCGGCAAATTAACAGATAGGACAGACTATCTCTTTCCTTTTGATGAACGAACAGCCCGCCTTCCCGGCGGGCTGTTCGCGTCTGACCCGATCATCCTGCGTTCAAAATATTTCTTGTCATCCCGTCAGGTTGGGCTATTCTTTGATTTGAATATTTTCATCATCCAGCCTTCCTAAGGGGAGAACCGTTCCGATGCCCGGATTCAAGGATCTCAAGGTCGGTCACAAGCTCCTGTTCGGTTTTTCCGTCATGATCCTCATCGCCGGCGGCATCAGTCTGCACAACTTCCTTGTATTAAGGGAGATGGAAGAGCAGCACCTCTCCCTCTTCGAGGTCGCCCTGGTCCATAACACCCTGACCAACGAGGCCTACGCCGAACTCCTCCACCACTACCGCCGGATCTACCGGCACATCGTAGTAAACACCCCCGAGGCGTACACTCAGCTGGACATCCAGACCGCCGAGAACGAAAATCGTCTCACCGCAGCCCTCGACAAATACCGGAGGACTTCCCTGCCTGCAGAAGAAGCCGCGCTGCTGGCAGGTATTGACCAGTACTGGTCGGAGTACCGCGACCTCAAGCGCGAGGTCTTCCAGCTTTCGGCGGCAAACCGGAAACAGGAAGCGATCGCCCTCCTTGAAACCTCGGTACGGCCGACGTTCAAGAACATGGATGCCACCCTCGTCGAACTTATTCGCTACAACGAGGCCGAAGGCACTGCGAGCCGCGCCCGGGTGCAGGAAATCTTTCATACTGAACGTGATCACCTCATCGAAGCCCTGCTGCTGCTCCTGACGGCGGGAGGTCTATTTGCCTGGGCGATCACCCGCAGCATCGTCGCGCCCTTGCACCGGGCGGTCGATATCAACAGCACCCTGATCCTGCAGGGGAGCAAGCAGTTGGGATTGATCGACACCATCGCCGACGGCGATTACTCGCAAAATCTCCCGTCGTTGAAGGAGCTGGATCTCGCCAACGACATTTCGCGCGGCGACGAAACCGGCGACCTGCTGCGCTCCGCCCTGCAGCTGAACAGAGGGCAGGTCGCCCTTAACCGGTCGATGGCGAAGATGACCCATGTCCTGCGCGTGACGCAGGAAACCACCCGGCGACGCGACTGGATCAAGAGCGGTCTCAACGATGCCAACGAACTGCTGCGCGGCGACAAAAACGCGAACCAGCTGGCCGACGATCTGCTGCCGTTTCTGGCCTCCTATCTTGGCGCAACCGTGGGAGCGCTCTATCTCTTCGACAGACTGCAGGGGACACTGAAGCTGGCAACAATCTGGGCTCTCCCCGAGGACTTCCGCCCGAAATCCGGGCTTGTTCTGGGCGAAGGGATCCTCGGCCAAGCGGCGAAGGAGCAGCGGCAGCTCTGCATAACCGATATGCCGGTAGACTATCTGCCGGTCACCTCGGCCATGGGCAGCGCATCGACCTGCATGGTGATCGCCCAGCCAATGGTTCACAACGAGGAGCTTTTCGGCGCATTGGAACTGGGGAGCCTGCACCCGCTGGCGGACGATGCCCTCGATCTGCTTGCCCAGCTTGCCGGCAACCTGGCACTGGCGCTCAAGGTGGCCTGGTCGCGGGAACAGATCGGGGAGCTGCTCGACCAGGCGCAGCAACAGGCCGAGGAACTGCGGGTCCAACAGGAGGAGCTGCAGCAGAGCAACGAGGAACTGGAGGAGCGCGCCCAGTTGCTGGAGCAACAGCGCGAGCAGATCAGCGCGCAGAATCGCGAAATCGAGCTGACCAGCGAACAGCTGAAAAACAAGGCCGTCGAACTGGAACGGATCAGCGCCTACAAGTCGGAATTCCTCGCCAACATGTCCCACGAACTGCGCAGTCCGCTGAACAGCCTGCTGATCCTCTCCTCGCTGCTGCAGGACAACCGCGAGGGGAACCTCACCGAGAAGCAGGTGAAGTTCGCGGCCACCATCAACACCGCCGGCAAGGATCTGCTCGCCCTGATCAACGACATCCTTGACCTTTCCAAGGTTGAAGCCGGACGGATGGAACTGCATTACGAACCGATATCGGTCCGCGAACTCTGCACCGAATTGCAGGCTCTCAGCCAGCCACAGTTCGACGCCAAGACCCTGCAGCTGCGAATCACCGTGGCCGATGACGCCGCCGCGGAGATCGACACCGACCGGCAGCGTCTTCAGCAGATCCTGCGCAACCTCCTCTCCAATGCGTGCAAGTTCACCGACGAGGGGGAGGTACTCCTGCGCGTCCGCGCGCTGCAACCCAACGAGGGGGGAGTACGGGGAGCGGGGCTGGCCTTCGAGGTGCGCGACACCGGCATCGGCATCGCCCCGGACAAGCAGCAGATGATCTTCGAGGCATTCCAGCAGGCCGACGGCGGCACCAGCCGCAAATACGGCGGTACCGGGCTCGGCCTCTCCATCGCCCTGCAGTTGGCCCGCCGCATGGGCGGCAACATCCTGTTGGCCAGTACCCCCGGCGAAGGAAGCATTTTCACCGTCTGTCTGCCGTTGCAGGCCACGGCGGCAAGGGCTGCCGACCCCGCGACTTCATCACCATCCCGCGCGGCGCTGCCGGCCACCCTGCCGATCACCGGTGACGTCCCGGCCCTGGAGGAACTCCCCCAGCCCCTCCCCGACGACCGCGCCACAATCAGCCCCGATGACCGGGCGATCCTGATCATCGAGGACGATCTGCGCTTTGCCAAAATCCTGGTCGAAATGGTGCGTGGCCGCCGCTTCAAGGTGCTGGCCGCGGCCGATGGCGAGAACGGCATCGCGCTGGCCGACCGTTTTCAGCCGAGCGCCATTCTCCTCGACGTGATGCTGCCGCACATCGACGGCTGGGCGGTGATGCGTCATCTCAAGGACAACCCGCGCACCCGTCATATCCCGGTCCACTTCATCACCTGCCTCGACGAGGAGCGCAAGGCCCTCGGCATGGGGGCGGTCGGCTATGTCCGCAAACCCGTGACCCCGGAGCAGCTCAATGTGGTTTTCGGGACCATCGAGCAGGCCGTGGAGCAAACGACCAAACGCCTGCTGATCGTCGAGGACAACGAACCCGAAGCCATGGCCATGGTCGAGCTGCTGGGTGAACGGAACGTTGAAATCACCGTGGTTTCCAGCGGTCAGGCCGCCATCGACAAGCTCGACCGTACCCACTTCGACTGTATCGTCCTCGATCTCGGACTCGCCGACACCACCGGCTTCGCCCTGCTGGAGCATCTCCGCGGCCAACCGGAACTCCGCAGGATTCCCGTGATCATTCACTCCGGCCAGGAAATTTCCCGGGAAGATGAACACCGCCTGCGGCGCTACACCGAAAGCATCATCATCAAAGGGACGCGCAGCCCCGACCGGCTGCTGAACGAGGTCACCCTCTTCCTGCATCTGGTCGAAAGCGGGCTTTCGCCAGGGAAACAGAAGATGATCCGGCTGGCCCTCGACCAGGAAGCGATGCTCGCCGGCAAGCAGATCCTGATTGTCGACGACGATATGCGCAACATCTTTTCGCTGTCTCACATTCTCGCCGAGAAGCAACTGGCCATTCTCGAGGCCGAAAACGGCCGGGAGGCACTGGCCCGGCTCGATGAACATCCGGACACCGATCTGGTCCTGATGGACATCATGATGCCCGAAATGGACGGCTATGAGGCGATGCGGGCCATCCGCAAGGATGAGCGCTTTGCCAGGCTGCCAATTATCGCGATGACCGCCAAGGCGCTCAAAGGTGACCAGGAGAAGTGTCTGGAGGCTGGGGCCAGCGACTACCTCTCCAAACCGATCGACACGGATAAACTCTTTTCCCTACTGCGGGTCTGGCTCTATCCGGGAGAGACTCCCTGATGGATTTACAGCGCCTTGAGGAAATCGAGCTTCGCCTGCTGCTCGACGGCGTTTTCGAGGCCTACGGCTACGACTTCCGCAACTACGCCGAAGCCTCGCTGAAACGACGCCTCCGCCACTGGCTGGCAGAGCAAGGCTATGCGTCCTTGTCGATCGCTCAAGGAGAGATCCTGCGCGACCGGGCGGTTTTCACCTCGTTTCTGCAGGGATTGACTGTCAACGTTTCGGAGATGTTCCGCGATCCGAAATTTTTCCGGACTTTGCGCGAGCACGTCCTCCCTTTTTTGCGCACCTGGCCGTTCATGCGCATCTGGGTTGCCGGGTGTGCCGGGGGAGAGGAAGCCTACTCACTGGCAATCGTGCTGCACGAGGGGGGAGTGCTCCGCCGCTGCCGCATCTATGCCACCGACATCAATGAAGCGATCCTTGACCGGGCGAGGGACGGCATCTTCGCACTGCGCGACATGCAGAATTTCACGCGCAACTACCAGCTCGCCGGCGGAACCACGGAGTTCGCCGACTACTACACCGCCCGCTACGACCGCGCCCTGATGCTGCCGGCCCTCAGGGAAAACATCCTCTTTACCCCGCACAATCTGGCCGTCGACGCGGATTTCGGCGAAATGCACCTGATTCTCTGTCGCAACGTGCTGATCTACTTCAATCCGACCCTCAAGGAGCGTGCCCTGGGGCTGTTCGACACAGCGCTGACCGCCGGCGGCTTCCTCTGCCTGGGGATGAAGGAGACCCTCGAAATCCGCTCCATCGCCGCCAACTATCGGGAGATCGCCAAGGGGATCCGCATCTACCGTAAGGATTATCCGGACTAGGCAGGGGACTCGTGAACGAGCCGATGCAACAACTTACCCGCAGTGTGGTCGTGATCGGCGTTTCGGCCGGCGGGTTCGAGGCGCTCAAACTGCTGCTCGGGGCGCTTCCGGCCGACTTCCCCCTGCCCATCCTGATCGTGCAGCACCTGCGTTCCGGTTCCGGTTCTCTTGCCGACTCGCTGCAGCACTTCTGCGGCATCCGTCTGAAGGAAGCCGACGAGGGGGACCGGATCGTACCGGGCATCGTCTACTTCGCCCCGCCCGATTATCATCTTCTGGTCGAAAGGGATGGGACTCTCGCCCTGTCGGTCGATCCGCCGGTCCGCTATGCCCGGCCATCCGTCGATGTCCTTTTCGAATCCGCGGCGGAGTCCTTCGGCGCCGGAGTGATCGGCGTCATTCTGACCGGCGCCAACGATGACGGCAGCAAAGGGCTGCAGCTCATCAAGACCGCGGGCGGCACGACTATTGTCCAGGATCCGGCCGACGCCGAGGTCGCCCAGATGCCCCTCAACGCCCTGAATTCCGGGGTTGCCGACTATGTACTGCCCCTGGCGCGAATAGCGGAGCGGCTCTGCACACTAACCATGGGGCTCAAATGATGACGGAAACCGCCATGAACGATCCCGTATCGATCCTGATCGTCGACGATCGCCCGGAAAACCTGTTGTCGCTTGAAGCCCTGCTGCGCGACGAATCCATTGCCGTAATCAAGGCGGGAAGCGGCAGGGAAGCCCTGCGCCTGACCCTGAAACATGAACTGGCCCTGGTTCTGCTCGATGTGCAGATGCCCGACATGGACGGCTTCGAGACCGCCGAACTGATGCGCGGCAACCCGAAAACCAAGGGGGTGCCGATCATCTTCGTCACTGCCGGGGAAAAGAGTGTTCACAGCATGTTCAAAGGGTATGAATCGGGGGCGGTGGATTACATTTACAAGCCGGTCGATCCGGTGATCCTGTGCAGCAAGGTCCGGATCTTCAGTGAACTTTACAGCCAGCGCCGCGCCATCGAACGCCACGAACAACAGCTCGAGAAGTTGGTGGAGGAGCGAACCCGTGAACTGCGTCAGGCGCTGCGGCGGGCCGAGGCCTCAAGCAAGGCGAAAAGCGAGTTTCTGGCCAATACCAGTCATGAAATCCGCACACCCATGACCGCCATCCAAGGGGCGATTGACCTGCTGAGCGCCGATCACCTGACCGACGAGCAGCGGCAGTATTTCGACATGATCAGCACCGCCGCCAACAATCTGTTGATTTTGATCGACAATATTCTCGACCTGTCGGAAATCGAGGCAGGCAGGGTCGCTATCGACAACCGCCGGTTTTCCCTGCGCAGCTGCCTGGAGGAGGTGATTGCCACCCAGATCGGGCGCATTCGTGAAAAGCAGCTGGATTTCCTCTTTGAAGTCAACCGGCAGACTCCCGATTCCGTCTGCGGAGACCCTCTGCGGCTCAAGCAGATTGTCTTCAACCTGCTCGGCAACGCGATCAAGTTCACGCAACAGGGAGAAGTCGGCCTGAAAGTTTCTTCTCTTTCCAACGGTGATGCATCGCTCCTCCTGCAGTTACAGATCAGCGATACCGGCGTCGGCATTGGCCAGGAGGCCCTGACGCGCATTTTCGAACCATTCGTTCAGGCCGACAGCAGCATGACCAGACGTTTCGGCGGCGTGGGCCTGGGACTGTCGATCTGCCAGCGACTGACGAGCTTGATGGGTGGAGAGATCCAGGTGGAAAGCACCGAGGGGGCCGGCAGCACCTTTACCGTGACGTTGCCGATGACCATCGGCGGCAGATAACCGGCAGCTCAATAAAAAGGGGACGCTTCAGCTCGAAGCGTCCCCTCTCATCGCCCGGTACTCAGAACTTTTTCATTCCCCCAGATAGGTATAAGACACCAGCGCCTTGTCGAGCAGTTCGAGAAAGTGGCTGCTCTCCTCGATGGTGACCTTGCGCGAGGCGACGCTCTTCTCCAGAGTGTCGCGCACGTGTTTGAGGATCTCGGGACCCTTGTACTGCACATACTTGAGGCTCTCCCAGATGGCATCGCCGTTGATCACCGTGTCGATCTTGTAACCGGACTTCTTGTTGAAGGTGATGTGCACCGCGTTGGTGTCGCCGAACAGGTTGTGCAGGTCGCCGAGGATCTCCTGGTAGGCACCGATCAGGAAGAAACCGAGGTAGTAATCCTCTCCCTTGCGCACCTTGTGCAGCGGCAGGAATTTGGAGCGGCCGTTCTCCCCCACGAAGCTGGTGATCTCGCCGTCGGAGTCGCAGGTGATATCCGCAATGGAAGCCATGACCTCCGGTTTCTGGTTGAGCCGCTGGATCGGCATGATCGGGAAGAGCTGGTCGATGGCCCACGAGTCCGGGATCGACTGAAAGAGCGAGAAGTTGGCGAAGTAGGTCTGGCGCAGCGACAGCTGGAAATTCTGCAGTTCCTCGGGGATCGGCTTGATCCGCTCGACGATGGAGTTGATCTTGCGGAAGATCTTGGTGCAGAGCCACTCGGCCACGGCGCGGTCGTGCAGCGTCAGATAGCCGAGGTTGAAAAGGCTCACCGCCTCCTGGATCAGCTGCAGGGTGTCGTGGTAGTCCTCGCGCAGCGAATGGCGGTCGATACTGCGGAAGATGTCGACCAGCTTCTTGACCGTCGGCGAGAGTTTCGCGCCGTCCTCCAGGACCTCCTCGAAGTCCGGGGTCAGGCTCTGGGTGTTGGTGTTGAGGGCGTTGGTGACCAGCACCGAGTAGTGGGCGACGATCGCCCGTCCCGACTCGGAGATGATGTTCGGGCACTCGACTCCGGCCTCGTCGCAGATGTTCTTGATCTGGTAGACGACGTCGTTGGCGTATTCCTCGATGGTGTAGTTGACGCTGGAGAAATAGCTCGACTTGGAGCCGTCGTAGTCGACGCCCAAGCCCCCGCCGATATCGACGGACTCCAGATTGACCCCCATCTTGCGCATCTCGGCGTAGACACGGGTGCTCTCGATCAGGGCGGTCTTGATCTTGTCGATCTTGGTGATCTGACTGCCGATGTGGGAGTGCAGCAGCTTCAGGCAGTCGAGCATCCCCTCTTCCTCGAGCATTTCGATGGCGGTGATGATCTCGGAGATGCGCAGCCCGAACTTGGCGTCCTCGCCGCCAGAGGTGGCCCACTTGCCGGTCCCTTTCGACGAAAGCTTGACGCGGATGCCGAGCTTCGGGTTGATGCCGGTCTTCTTGGCCAGAGCGATGATCTTTTCCAGTTCGAAGAGTTTCTCGACGACAATGGTGATGTCGTAGCCGATCTTGGTGGCGTACAGCACCGTCTCGATGAACTCGTTATCCTTGTAGCCGTTGCAGATGATCGGCACGCCGTTACCGGTGGCAAAGGAGATGGCGATCAGCAGTTCCGGCTTGGAACCGACCTCGAGACCGATGTTGTAACGCTTGCCGAACTGGGTGATCGCCTCGACCACCTGGCGCTGCTGGTTGACCTTGATTGGGTAGAAGGTCCGGTAGCTGGCCGGATAATCGTTTTCGCTGATGGCGCTCTTGAAGGCCCGGTTGATGGAGGCGATGCGCCCCTCCAGCACGTCCATGAAGCGCAGCAGGATCGGCGGCTTGATCTTGCGCTTGATCAGGTCATCGACCAGCGCGCGCAGATCGATGGAGTACTTGGAACTCGGCGACGGGTGGACGCAAAGGTTGCCCTTTTTGTTGATTGAAAAGAGATCGGCGCCCCAGTTGCTGAGGTTGTAGATTTTATCGGATTCTGTAATCGACCATTTTTCCATGTCGCCTCCGGGCGGCGGCATATTTGCCTGACGCCGCTGTATTTATAATTGTTCTGCGTAGGGGCGCAATTCATTGCGCCCTGGGCGTGATAAATCACGCCCCTACATTTCAAGACAATTTATTTCTGAAATCCTCGTATCCAAAACTTCTCACGACCTTCAACTCCCCCGTCTCCGGCTCATAAGTGCACAGATGCGGGTGCTGGATGCCGTTGAAGGTGGTGGTCTTGACCATGGTGTAGTGGGCCATGTCCTCGAAACAGAGGTGGTCGCCGGATTTGAGCGGCTGTGCGAAGGACCAGTCGCCGATCACGTCGCCGGCCAGGCACGACGGCCCGGCCAGGCGATAAGTGTGGGCCTTTTCGCCGGGAGCGAAGCCGCCGGTGATGGCGGGGCGATAGGGCATCTCCAGTACGTCGGGCATGTGGCAGGTGGCCGAGACGTCGAGGATGGCAATATCCATCTCGTTATGCACCACATCGAGCACTTCGCTGACCAGTACCCCGGTGCCGATGGCGATCGCCTCCCCCGGTTCGAGGTAGACCTCGACCCCGTATTTTCCCCGAAAATATTTGACCAGTTCCACCAGGGCGTCGATGTCGTACCCCTCGCGGGTGATGTGGTGGCCGCCGCCGAGGTTGAGCCACTTCATCCCTGGCAGGAAGTCACCAAATTTCTCCTCGAAGACTTTTGCGGTGCGCTCCAACGGCTCGAACAGCTGCTCGCACAGGGTATGGAAGTGCAAACCCTCCACCCCGGCGAGAGATTTGCCGGCGAATTCCCGACGCGGGATGCCGAGGCGCGACTTGGGCGCGCAGGGGTCGTAGATCTCGACCTGCCCTTCCGTATGCTCCGGGTTGACGCGCAACCCGACCGACACCCGCCCCCGTTCCTTTTCCCACAACGGCCGGAAGCGCTCCAGCTGATTGAAGGAGTTGAACACCAGGTGGTTGGAAATGGTCAGCAGTTCGCGAACATCACTCTCCTTGAAGGCGGCGGCGAAGGAGTGGACCTCGCGACCGAATTCTTCGCGGCCGAGACGCGCTTCCCAGGGCGAACTAGCGCAGACGCCGTGCAGTGTCTCCCGGATGATCGGGAAGGTGCTCCACATGGCGAAGGCCTTGAGCGCCAGCAAAATTTTCGCGCCGCTGCGCTTCTGCACCGCGTCGAGGATCGCCAGGTTGTGGCGCAGCCGCCCCAGATCGACGACGTAGGCTGGTGAGGGGGCGAGTGCGAGAATTTTCGGGATGTCGATACTGATCAAACTTTCAAGCCCTTTTTGCACCGCAGAGGCCGCAGAGAAAATCAATAAACCCGTAATTTAATGTTCTTACCCAAAAAAAGACCAATGGCTTTGCTTAATCTCTGCGCGCTCTGCGGTAAATTAGCCTTTGCGCTTTACAACTCCGCCCACTCGCCGCCATCAATGACCACGCTCGGCAGTCCCATCGGACCGAGGACTTCGAGGAACAGCTCGGGATCGAACTGCTCCAGGTTCCACACCCCCGGCGCATGCCACTTCTGGGTCAGCATCATGATGGCGCCGACCACCGCCGGCACGCCGGTGGTGTAGCTGATCGCCTGGGAGTTGGTCTCGGCGTAGCAGGCCTCGTGGTCGCAGATGTTGTAGATGTAGACCTGCTTGCGCTTCCCGTCCTTGAGGCCGCGGGCGATGACGCCGATGCAGGTTTTTCCCTTGGTCAGCGGGCCGAGGGAGCCGGGATCGGGGAGCAGGGCTTTCAAGAACTGGATCGGCACGATCTTCTGCCCCTGGAACTCGATCTCGTCGATGCGGGTCATCCCCACGTTCTGCAACACCTCCAGGTGCTTGAGATAGTTGTCGGAGAAGGTCATCCAGAACTGGGCCTTTTTGATCGTCGGGATGTGCTTGACGATCGACTCCATCTCCTCGTGGTAGAGTCGATAGATGTTCATCGGCCCGATCCCCTCGGGGAAATCGAAGACCTGTTTGGTGGAGAGGGCCGGGGTCTCGACAAACTGCCCGTTCTCCCAGTGACGGCAGGTCGCGGTCACTTCACGGATGTTGATCTCCGGATTGAAGTTGGTGGCGAAAGGCTGGCCGTGACTGCCGGCGTTGGCATCGATGATGTCGATCTCTTCGACCACGTCGAGGTATTTCTTCGCCGCCAGGGCGGTGTAGACGTTGGTCACCCCCGGGTCGAAGCCGCTGCCGAGCAGAGCCATGATCCCCTTCGCCTTGAAGCGGTCCTGGTAGGCCCACTGCCAGCTGTATTCGAATTTGGCGGTGTCGACCGGTTCGTAGTTGGCGGTGTCGAGGTAGTCGACCCCGGTTTCCAGGCAGGCGTCCATGATGGTCAGATCCTGGTAGGGGAGCGCCACGTTGATCACCAGCCGCGGCTGCACCGTTTTGATCAGCGCCACCAATTCCGGCACGTTGTCGGCATCGACCCGGGCGGTCGCCACCTTGACGCCCTTGATCTCGGACGCGATGGCATCGCACTTGGCTTTGGTCCGCGAGGCGAGAGTAATCGACGAGAAGATGTCCGGGCGCTGTGCGCACTTGTGGACGACGACCCGACCAACCCCGCCGGCGCCGATGATCAGAACCTTGCTCATGGCATGTCTCCTTCCAGATAAAAACCGTAGCGAGTCAGGATACAGGATTCACGCGCCGGAATCCAGAAAAGTTCCTTCAACCCCTGAAATTCGCACTGCCTTTTCTATTTTTCCGACGGCATTGTCAATAGAAAAAATTACTTGCGTTTCCGCTTGAGACACCGGGCGCTCCATGGTCTAATTCAATATATGCTCTCGCCGACCCGCAATCGACACCTGCATCGTCTCGAAAACCCTTTATGGAGCACCTCATGCGCACTCCCTGGCACGTCGCTGTGTGCGGCCTCGCCCTTCTGGCCCTGACCGCCTGTACCATGCACCCCACGCCGCTCGGTAACCCGGAAGCCCCCTATCCGCCGCCATCGCCGCCAAGGATTGGCGAGATCCTGCATGTCCCGACCGGGATCGCCGTCAACGAGGCGGAGATGCTGGCCGCCGTGAGCGATGCCCACATCGTCTACATCGGCGAAACCCATGACAATCCGGCCTCCCACCGCGTCCAGTTGACCGTGATCGAAGCGATGGCGGAGCGTTGGCCCGGCCAGGTCAGCCTCGGCATGGAGATGTTCACTCGCAAGCAGCAGCCGGTCCTCGATCGCTGGATCGCCGGCGAGTTGACTGAAAAGGCCTTTCTCAAGGAATCCGACTGGTATTCGGTCTGGAGCATGGACTTCGCCCTCTACCGCGACCTGCTGATCTATGCCCGCGATCACCGGATCCCGGTCATCGGCCTCAACGCCGAAAAGGATCTAGTCAAGACCCTTGGTCACACCGCACCGGCCGAGATGCCGGAAGAAGACCGTCAGCGACTGCCGGAGATGGATATGACCGACCCGTACCAAGCCGCCATGGTCGAGGCGATTTACGGCGGGCACGCCGCCGGCGACAATCGCCTGGCCGGCTTTCAGCGGGTCCAGACCCTGTGGGATGAAACCATGGCCGAAACCATCGCCAATCATCTGATGACCTGCCTGGACGGCTCGCGGCGGATGGTGGTGCTGGCCGGGGGCAATCACGTGCGTTACGGTTTCGGCATTCCGCGCCGGGTGTTCCGCCGTCTGCCGACCTCCTACGTGCTGGTCGGCAGCCATGAAATCGATGTCCCCGAAAGCAAGAAGGAGCTGCTGATGGATGTCGACATGCCCCATTTCCCGATGCCTCCCTACGATTACATGGTCCACACCGCCTACGAAGATCTGCCGGGGGAGCGGGTCAAGCTCGGCGTGCGCATGGAGGAAAAGGCCGGGAAAGTGGTGGTGCGGGATGTGGTGCCCGGCTCGACGGCCGAGCGGGCCGGGGGCAAGGCCGGCGACATCATTCTGGCGCTCGACAGCGAAGCGATTGCCGAAAACTTCGACCTGATTTATGCGGTCGGGCAGAAGGTCAAGGGCGACCGGGGGAGCTTGGAGGTAGAGCGTGGCGGAGAGAAGCTGAAGCTCGATCTTGACTTCCAGCCGCTGCCGAAAATGGAGGGGCATAAACCGTAAGGGCGTACGGCAGCGCCCGGGGCGGAGCAAGCGCCGCCCCTACAAAAAACAGCCGCCCCGAGATCGGGGCGGCTTTGTTATCAACAGGCCGGAAGTTGCAGGGACGGGGGAAAAGCCGCGCTCCTAGGCTTTCCCCGCGCTGCCAAGTACCGTAGCATTCTTCTCCTTCAGCAGCTTGACCAGTTCCTTGCGCGCCGCCCCCAGGTATTTGCGCGGGTCGAACTCGCCGGGATTGTTGGCCAGGTACTCGCGCACCTTCGCGGTCACCACCAGGCGGCCGTCGGAATCGATATTGATCTTGCACACGGCGCTGGTTGCGGCACGGCGCAACTGCTCCTCGGGGATGCCGACCGCCCCTTCCATCTTGCCGCCGTACTTATTGATCAACTCGACATACTCCTGCACCACGCTGGAGGCGCCGTGTAAAACGATGGGGAAGCCGGGGATGCGCTTTTCGATCTCCTCGAGAATATCGAAACGTAGCGGCGGCACCGCCTGTCCAGCCTTGAACTTGTAGGCACCATGCGAGGTGCCGATGGAGATCGCCAGGGAGTCGACGCCGGTCTTTTTGACGAAGTCCTCGACCTCCTCGGGGCGGGTGTAGGTCGAATGTTCGGCGGAGACCTCGTCCTCGATCCCGGCCAGCACGCCGAGTTCCCCTTCGACGGTGACATCGAATTTATGGGCGTACTCAACCACCTGGCGGGTCAGCTTGACGTTTTCCTCATAGGGAAGGTGCGAGCCGTCAATCATCACCGAGGAAAAACCCGAGTCGACGCACGACTTGCACAGCTCGAAAGAGTCGCCGTGGTCAAGGTGCAGGCAGATCGGAATGTTCGAACCCATCTTGCGGGCCATGGCTACCGCGCCCATCGCCATGTAGCGCAGCATGGTCTGATCGGCGTAGTCGCGCGCCCCCTTGCTGACCTGGACGATCACCGGCGAGCCGGTTTCGGCGCAGGCGGTAATGATCGCCTGGAGCTGTTCGAGGTTGTTGAAGTTGTAGGCCGGGATCGCGTAGCCGCCGGCCATCGCCTTGGCGAACATCTCGCGGGTGTTGGCCAGGCCGAGTTCGGAGAAGTGAACGGTGTCGTCGCCCATGTCGTCAGACCTCCTTCAGAATCGATGCGCGGGATGAATAAACGCTTTTTCATACCAGTTTGCCCCGCCGGAAGTCCAGCCCATTCTAAACGACGAAGGCCGACCCCCTTCGGGGTCGGCCTTCGCTGTTCTCATGCAATGCGGGTCATCAGTCGTGACGCATCAAGCGCATTTTCTTGCGCAGCCGCCGCTGGGCTTCCTTCTCCTTGCGTTTACGTTTCACGCTCGGCTTTTCGTAGTACTTCCGCTGCTTCATCTCGCGGAAGAGCCCTTCCTGCTGCAGCTTGCGCTTGAGAACCCGAATGGCCTTTTCGACATTGTTGTCGACCACTTGGATCTCCACAGACCTCACCTCGCTTTCGCTATACATTCCCCTTCGGAACCCAAAGGAATGTGACTTATAACGAAATTTCCGACAGGTTGCAAGCAGAAATCACCCGGAGGCAATCGGAAACAACTGTCAATCCGTCGCGTACAAAAACACCTTCAACCCGCCGTTGTCCAGTTCCGCCACGTTGCGCAAGGGGAGCCCGGTAGCCCTGGCCAGGCGGGGGTCGGGACAGAGGAGTGCCTTGCGCCACCGCGGGTAGGCACGGCGGAGTTCCCGGCCAAGCCCGGCGAAGTAATCTTCCATAGGCTCGTCCGTGGTCAGCCGCTTGCCATAGGGGGGGTTGCAAACCACCAGTCCGCTACCGGAATGGACCGGCTGCGCGGCAAGGGGAAGATGGTGCAGCACGACGTCTGATACCAACCCGGCGCGGGCCAGGTTGGCATCGGCGGCGGCCAGGGCACCGGCATCGGCATCCCCCCCGGAAATCGCCACCGGGCAGAGGCGCTCCTCGCGTCGGGCCTCGCTGCACAGCTGCTCCCAAAGTCCGGCCCGATAGCCCGGCCAGTGCATGAAAGCGAATTGCCGCTGCAGACCGGGAACACGACCGGCCGCCAGCAAGGCCCCTTCGAGGAGAAAGGTCCCGGTACCGCACAGCGGGTCGGCCAACGGCTCCCCGCCATCCCAGTCGAGCAGGCCGAGCACGCCGGCCGCCAGGCTTTCGCGCAGCGGCGCAGCCGCCACGCTGGTGCGATACCCCCGGCGGTGCAGCAACTCTCCCGAACTGTCGATGGACAGCTCGACGATATCGTCAACCACTCTTGCCAGCAGCAATTGCCCGCCGGCATCCACCGGCGCCACCTCTTGTCCCAAGGCGTGGCCGATCGCCGCCTGCAGCGTCTCGGCAATGCGCCCGGTATGGATCAGGCGCGAATTCCGGGAAGTCACGCGACAGTGCACAGGGGTGTCGGAGCGGAGGAATCGCCCCCATGGGAGACGGGCGGCAGCCCGGTAGAGATCGGGGAAAGCCCGGCACCGGAAGCGGGCGAAGCGCACCACCACGCGACTGGCCGTGCGCAACCGGAGGTTGGCCCGATAAAGATCGGCCAGCCGACCGATGAAGCCGATACCGCCAGGCACGACCTCGAGATCGGCCATCCCCAATCCGGCCAGTTCCCTGGCGCAGATCGCTTCCAATCCTGGAGCGACAATGGCAAACAGATTTTCCGGATGTTTATGGTCCACGTTTCCCCTGTGCTTCGGTCGATTAAATTACCGGTTGGCCGACCGGGCAAAATCGGTATAATGACACCAGCAAATCGCTACGGGAGGATCAAATGATGTCACGGCGCTGGATCATGCTGGCTATCGTGCTGCTGATCGTAACCCCCTCGACCCTTTACGCGCGCTGGATCAAGGACAAGGTCTACCTGGAAACCAAGGAAGTGGGAAAAGTCGAGTTCAGCCATTTCAACCACTTCGAGGCCGTCGGCAAGAACTGTCCGGCCTGCCACAACGCAATCTACCATATCGTGACGAAAAACAACCCGGCTTTCACCATGAAAGAGATGGAAGCCGGAAAAGCGTGCGGCGCCTGCCACAACGGCAAGAAAGCGTTCTCGGTCAAGGGGGATTGTGCCACCTGCCACGGCAACGGTGACGTCGCCTATGAGACCGATGCCGGAAAGGCCACCTTCAGCCACAAGGTCCATACCGCGGCGTTCGGCTGCGACTCCTGTCACCCCTCGACTTTCAAGGCGCAAAAAGGAGCAAACAAGGCGACCATGGAACAGATGGAGAAAGGCGCGTCATGCGGGGCCTGTCACGACGGCAGCACGGCCTTCAGCGTCAAGGATGAAAACACCTGCGGCAAGTGCCACGAGATGTAGCAAGCCAAAGGTTAAAGCCGGGCTGGTGAGACGCTGAGGACCGGGCCACGATTATCGACGGCCGCGCCATGACTGGTGCGGCCGTTGTTATTGTCGTTGATCGTCTTTCAGCCTCCGGCTAAAGTTCGGCGGGGAGCAGCACCCTCGGCAGCCGCCCGGGCTGGCCAAGGCTGTTTTGATACAGCCGGTCGAGAAAGGCCGCGCGCGACATCTGCACGGCCCCCATACGGAACAGGTGCGGATTGGGCACCTGGCAATCGAGCAATTCGAAGCGGTGCGCGGCGAGGTAGCGACAGAGCTTGACCAATACCACCTTGGAAGCATCGGTAACGCGGTGGAACATCGACTCACCGAAGAAGAACCGGTCGATGACCACGCCGTAGAGTCCTCCCGCCAGTTCACCGTCCTGCCAGGCTTCCACGGAGTGGGCATATCCCAGGATGTGCAGTCGCCGGTAGGCGGCCTGCATCTCGGGGACCAGCCAGGTTCCTTCGCCGTTATCTTCCCTGACTTCCGCACAAGAGGCGACGACCTGCTCGAAGGCCGCATTGCAGGTGAGACGGAACGTCCCCCGCCGCAAAGTACGCTCGAGCCGTTGCGACACGTGAACTTCGTCCGGGAAAATGACACAGCGCGGATCGGGTGACCACCACAGCAGCGGTTCTCCGCTGCCGTACCAGGGGAAGATGCCGAGGCTGTAGGCGAGCAGCAAGCGCTCCGGGGAGAGATCCCCGCCCATCGCCAGCAACCCTTCGGGACTGGCCAGGCGCGGATCGGGGAAGGCCAGTTGTTTGGTGAGGCGGAAGATGGGCATGGGTAGAATAGTACCAAATGCCGAGTACCGAGTGTCGAGTCAGGGCAAAAGCCAAAACACTCAGGACTCGGCACTCAGGACTGAACTTAGGAGTAACTGAACGTCAGCCGCCCGTCCTTCAGCCCGATCCTGACCTTGCCGCCGGAGGTCAGACGACCGAAGAGAATCTCGTCGGCCAGGACATTGCCGATCTCGCTCTCGATCAGGCGGCTCAAGGGACGGGCGCCGAACAGCGGGTCGTAGCCCCGTCTTGCCAGGTCGCCGCGGGCCGCCGGGGCAAGGCTGAGCGTCACCTTGCGTTCGGCCAGCGATACCTGGAGCTGAGCCATGAACTTGTCGACCACCTGCCCCATGACCGCCTCACTGAGTGACCGGAAGGGGATGACCGCATCGAGGCGGTTGCGGAATTCCGGGGAGAAGGTCTTTTCCACCGCCTGGCCGGCGCCGCCCGGCAGACGGTTGCCGAAGCCGATGACGGCGCTGCTCATCTCGCGGGCACCGACGTTGCTGGTCATGATCAGCACCACGTTGCGGAAATCGGCGGCACGGCCGCTGTTGTCGGTCAGGGTGCCGTGGTCCATCACCTGCAACAGGATGTTGAAGATGTCCGGGTGGGCCTTTTCGATCTCGTCAAGCAGCAGGACCGCATAGGGACTGCGGATCACCGCGTCGGTCAGCAGCCCGCCCTGGTCGAAGCCGACATAGCCGGGGGGCGCGCCGATCAGCCTTGAAACCGCATGCTTCTCCATGTACTCGCTCATGTCGAAGCGCAGGAACTCCACCCCCATCTGCGCGGCCAACTGCTTGGCCACCTCGGTCTTGCCGACCCCGGTCGGACCGGTGAAGAGGAAGCAGCCGGTCGGTTTCTCGGGGCGACCGAGGCCGGCGCGGGCGCGGCGAATCGTCTGGCTGAGCCGGTCGATCGCCTCGTCCTGACCGAACACCTGGTGCTTGATCGCGACATCGAGCTGCTTGAGTTTCCGGCGGTCGGCCTGCGGCAGCTTGCGGGCCGGGATGCGCGCCATTCCCGCCACCACCGCCTCGATGTCGGCCACGCCGATCAGCGCTTTCGGCCGCGGGTAAAGATGCAGGCGGGCGCCGGCCTCGTCGAGGACGTCGATCGCCTTGTCCGGCAGATGGCGATAGTTGATATGCCGGGCGGAGAGGGTTGCCGCCGCTTCCAGGGCCGCGGCGGTGTAGCGCACGCCGTGGTACTCTTCGTAGGCCTTCTTCAGCCCGCGCAAAATCTCGATGGTCTCGGCAACGCTCGGCTCGGTGATGTCGATCTTCTGGAAGCGCCGGGAAAGCGCCCGGTCCTTCTCGAAGAGATTGCGGTACTCCTCGTAGGTGGTCGAGCCGATGCAGCGCAGTTCGCCGGTGGAGAGCACCGGCTTGAGGATGTTGGCGGCATCGAGTGAACCGCCGCTGGTTGCCCCGGCGCCGACGATGGTGTGAATCTCGTCGATCACCAGGATGGCATGCGGGCGTCTTTCCAGCGCCTGCACCACCGCTTTCAGCCGTTCCTCGAAATCCCCCCGATACTTGGTGCCGGCCAACAGCGCCCCCATGTCGAGGGCGAACAGTTCAGCCTCCCGCAGCAGCACCGGCACCTGACCGTCGCGGATGCGCAGCGCCAACCCTTCGGCGATGGCGGTTTTGCCGACCCCCGGCTCGCCGACCAGCACCGGATTGTTCTTGCGGCGCCGGCAGAGCACCTGGACCGTACGCTCCAGTTCCTTCTCGCGGCCGAGCAGCGGGGCGATCTTGCCTCCCTCGGCGCGCGCCAGCAGGTTGACAGTGTAGGCTTCGAGCGGATCGATGCGCTTGACCGGCTTGGCATTGGGTGGCTGTTTGGTCTGCTCATTGGGATCGGCGGCCGGCTGCTGGGTGGCCTCGGCGCGCGGGGCCTTGACCACGCCGTGGGAGATGAAGTTGAGGATGTCGAGGCGCGTCACCCCTTCCGCCTGCAGCAGCTGGGCGGCATGGGAATGCTCCTGCTCGGCAATGGCCGCCAGCACGTCGCCGAGGGCGATTTCCTTCTTGCCGGACGACTGCATGTGGGCGACGGTGCGCTGCAGCATCCGCTGCAGCCCGACGGTCTGCTCGGGAATGGCTTCCTCCCTGGTGTCGAGTGCCTCGATGTGCTGCTCCAGGAATTCCTCCAGTGACTGACGCAACCGTTCGGGGTCGCCACCGCAAGCGGCAACGACCTCCTGTCCCGCTTCCTCGAAAAGGATCGCATAGAGGACATGCTCGGTGGTCAGATATTCATGATGCCGGCGCTGGGCTTTGCGCACCGCCAGGGAAAAGGCGATCTGGACGTCCTGGTTGAACATGGCGGTCAAACCCTGTCGAGGGTACAGCGCAGCGGGTAGCCCTGGGCCTGAGCCATGGCATGCACCCGGGAAATTTTGGTTTCGGCGACCTCGTAAGGGAAGATCCCGCACAGGCCGACCCCTTTGAAGTGGATATGCAGCATGATGCGATTGGCCTCGGTGGGCGGTTTATGAAAAACCTGCCGCAAAGCTTCGACGACTAACTCCATCGTCGTATAGGCGTCGTTGTGCATCAGCACCTTGAACAACGGCGGCTGGCGGGTTTGTGCCTGGCTTCCGGTTGCGGGTCTGGTCTGGCCACTGGCGGGCGCACGCGCCACGATTTCACCTCGTTTATGAATAAGTTCGACGTTACTCTAGCACAAAAACCTGCCGGTTGTCATCGTCGGCACATAGGACAATATTGGTTGACATTCGGGAGCAGTTGCTTATTATTTTTTGAAAACATTAATCATCTGCTTGACGGACTTCAATGCCACAATTCAAATTGCAGGCATCCTGTTGGCGCCACGCACTCCTCCCGATGCTGTTCTGGACAATCTCCGGGGCGGTCATTCTTTGCCTGGTCGTCGCGATTGAACGTTACGCCAATGGCCTGTCGATCGACCTGACACAACTGGCGCTTCCGGCCCTGCTCGGCGCTCTCGCGGGGACCCTGTTCGGCCGCGGCGAGATCCGGTTCAGCGTGCTGAACCAGCACCTTCGTGAGAGCGAAAAACGCCTGCAGGCTCTCTATCGCAACACCCCGGCAATGCTCCACTCCCTCGACATCGACGGCCGTCTGGTCTATGTCAGCCAGACCTGGCTCGACACCCTCGGCTACCGGCACGACCAGGTGATCGGCCGCCCTTTCAGTGACTTCATCGTTGCCGACGACCCCGCCGCGGCCCAACGCCTGCACCTGCAGGCCCTGCGCGACCAGGGAGAAGTCCGTGACGCCCGGTATCGGTTGCGCCGTGCCGATAACGAGGCGATCGATGTGGCCCTGACCGAGGTACGGCACGCGGACCAGACGGGAACGCCCGCCGAAAGCCTGGCGGTTCTGACCGACCTCACCGAGCAGTTGGCGGCCGAAGACCGCGTCGAAAAACTGGCCTACTGCGACAGCCTGACCGGACTTCCCAACCGGGCGCTGCTCAACGACCGCCTGCTGCATGCCATCGCCCAGTCCCGCCGCGACAATCGCCAGGTCGGCGTGTTCTTTTTCGACCTGGACCGGTTCAAGATGATCAACGACACCCAGGGGCACGCGGTCGGTGACCTGGTCCTGCGTTCCGTAGCCCAGCGCCTGAAAAAATTCATCCGCGAAGGGGACACCTTTGCCCGCCTCGGCGGCGACGAATTCGTCATCGTTCAGGCCGACCCGAATCACGACCCCAATTTCGCCATCCTGGCACGCCGCGTCCTGGAGACCCTCGGCGAACCCTTTCAGCTTGGCGAGCGTGAATTCTACACCACGGCCAGCATCGGCGTGGCCGTTTACCCGCACGACGGCGAAGACCCGCAGACCCTGCTGAAAAGCGCCGATACCGCCATGTATGTCGCCAAAAGCCGGGGACGCAACAACTTCCAGTTCTTCTCCGGTGAGATGAACGCCCAGGCGGTTGCCCGTGCCGACTTTGCCAATCGCTTGCGCCAGGCGCTGCAAAACCAGGAACTGACCCTGCACTATCAGCCACAGGTCGAGCTTGCCACCGGTCGGATCGTCGCGGTCGAGGCGCTGCTGCGCTGGCAGAATCACGAAGGGCAAGTGATCTCGCCGAGTGAAATCATCAGCATCGCCGAAGAAAGCGGCCTGATCTTCCCGCTGGGGGAATGGACGCTCGAAGCGGCCTGCCGCCAGGCCAATCTCTGGAGAAAAGCCGGGCTCCCGCCGCTGCGCATGGCGGTCAACCTGTCCGGATATCATATCCGCCAGGCCAACTTTATCGACCGGCTGGAGAAGATTCTGGAAAGCAACTCCCTGGAAGGGTCGCGCCTCGAAGTCGAATTGAACGAAACCTCGGTCATGAGCAACGTGCACGAGATCATCATGTCCCTCACCGACCTGAAGGTTCATGGCATTCACCTGGCAATCGACGATTTCGGCACCGGCTACTCGTCGCTGCTTTATCTGAAACACTTCCCGATCGAACGGATCAAGATCGCTCAGGAATTCATCTCGGACATCCATTTGAACCCCGATTACGCGACGATTACCGAGGCCATCATCAGCATGACCCGCAGCCTCGGCCTGGCCGTTACCGCTGTCGGGGTGGAAAATGCCGAACAGCTCGAGTTTCTGCGCTCACACGGCTGTACCGAGGTTGCGGGGACGTTTCTCAGTCCGGCTCTCCCGGCTGAGGACATTACCCGGATGCTCTTCAGCAATGCCAATCTGCTCGTTGCCGGCAGCGGTGACAGCGCTTGCCAATAACCCCCGGGCAACGATAACATCCACGCTTGAGCATCACCTGCTCCTTCCCTATAATACCCCGTGCGCAGAGGCTTGCCCCGGACTTTTGCCGCAAACCATTCTCGAGGTCTTCGGACGGAAAGGCTGCTGAACCATGTCACAGCGCGGCGATACCCATAGCCTGGTCATTGGCTATCTTCTCTGGCTGTTCGGCTTTCTCGGTGCCCACCGCTTCTATTACGGGCGCCCGGTGTCAGGCACCATCTGGCTCTGCACCCTGGGACTGCTCGGCATCGGCTGGCTGGTCGACCTGTTCCTGATCCCCGGCATGGATCGTGAAGCCGACCTGCGATTCACCACCGGCCCCTACAACTTCAACGTTGCCTGGATTCTCCTCACCTTTCTCGGCATCTTCGGTGTACACCGCTTCTATCTCGGCAAGTGGCTGAGCGGTCTGCTGTGGCTGTGTACCGGCGGGGTTCTGATGATCGGCGTGGTCTACGATTTCTGGACCCTGAACGATCAGGTGACAGTTCGCAACGCCAGCCGCTGAACAACCTCGAC
This sequence comes from Desulfuromonas sp., assembly GCA_012026975.1. Taxonomy (GTDB): domain Bacteria; phylum Desulfobacterota; class Desulfuromonadia; order Desulfuromonadales; family BM103; genus VAUL01. The sequence continues at coordinate 29,972 of VEPG01000084.1, forward strand.
AAAAACCGATACGCAAGGAGGCAGGATGCTGACCCACGTCGTTTCGTTCAAATTCAAACCGGAGACCACCGCCGAACAGGCCGCCCAGCTCGAGGCCGGACTGAGGGGGCTGCCGGCCGGCATCAGCGAGAGCCGCGAATTCCGCGTCGGCCGCGACGTGGTGCGCTCCGAGCGTTCCTACGATCTCGCCCTGGTTTCGGGCTTTGATGATCTGGCCGCAATGCAGCGCTACCAGGTGCACCCCGCCCACCAGGAAGTGGTGGCGCTGGTCAAGGCGCTGTGCGCCGGCGTGGTCGCCGTCGACTTCAACGAATAGCCGCAGCTGTCGCCGTGACTTCCCGCGAAGGAGTCATCAAATTCGACCTGGCGTTCCGCCCGGGGCCAGCGCCGGACGCCGCCATGCTCGCCGAACTGGAAGCCTGGCGCCGGATCTTCCGGCGGCTCGGCCTGCTTGGCCAGGACCCGGCGCGCTATGACGGCTTGGGCTTCGGCAACCTGAGCCGCCGCGCCGCGACCGTCCCGCCGACCGGCGAGTTCATCATCAGCGGCACCCAGACCGGCGCGCTGGATCGGCTCACGCCGGCACATTACGTTGCGGTCACGGCGTGCGATCCGCTGCATAACCGGATCGAGGCCAACGGAGCGATTCACCCCTCCTCGGAAGCGCTGTCCCATGGTGTGCTCTACCAGGCCGACCCGCGCATCGACTGGGTCATGCACCTGCACAGCCCGGAGATCTTCGCCGCGCGGACCCGGCTGGGCCTGCCGGTCACCGACCCGGAGGCTCCCTACGGCTCTCCGGCAATGGCGGCGGAGATCAGTCGGCTCTGTCCGGCCGCCGGGTGGCCCGGGCTGTTGGTCATGGGCGGCCACGAGGACGGCATCCTCGCCTTCGGGGCCACGGCGGCCGCGATCGGCGCCCTCGTGGTGCGCACCCTGGCGGCGGCTTTGGCCGGGGCCCCGGCAATTCCTGAAGAAATGTTAGTAAAAAAAAATTAACTATTGCCAACAGAAGGATTCTTTGCAAAGATGTGCATCCTGTCTGTTAACGTTCTTGCCTGGGAGCCGGTCATGGAACTGTCGATTCGCCTCGAATGTCCCCAATGCAGCACCACTCTCCCTCTCCCGCTTCATGAACTCGCCCTCGGCCGGCGCCAGACCTGTGACCGCTGCCAATCACCCGTCAGGCTGACGGCCGACAGTCTCAGCCGTTTCGCGCAGGACCTTCGCTGCTACTGCGAAAGCTGATCAACCCCTTTTCCATCGACAACTGAAAGTTTTCCCCTGTGTCATATTCCGGCACGGGGGTTCGTGCGTCCTCTTGCTGACTTGCGCCGGCCCTGCTAAGGTGCGGCCATTGATGCCCGTGCCGCCTGGTCGTCACGGCGCATCTTCATCGATACCTTCCAGAGAGGGCCGGAGATGGAATTGATTGCAGCCTTGGCCGCACTGTTTGCGTTGGCCGCCATGATTTTAGCCGGCTTGGCTTGGCGGGCCGCTGCCCGCGGGGCATCGGACGAACAGTTGGCACAAGGGTTCGCCCGGGGTGCGGAACCGCTGTTCAATCAGCACAAGGAACTGCTGGAGAAAGCGCTGCGCAACGAAGCGGCCCTGGCCCGTCAGGAAGCGCGTGACGATGCGGCCCTCAATCGCAAGGAACTCGGCGGGGGACTGACCGCCCTGCGCGAGACCCTCACCCGCGACGCCCAGGCCGGACGCGAAGAGGGCGCCAAGAACTTTGCCCTGTTCGAAGGCAAATTGACTGGGAAACTGGACGAGCTCAATCGCAACCAGGTCGAGCAGGCCGACCGGCTCCGCCAGCGTGTCCAGGAGCGGCTGGAAACGTTGCAGGCCAAGAACGACGAACGTCTGCAGAAGATGCAGGAGATGGTCGAGGAGAAGCTGCAGAAGACCCTGGAGGCGCGCCTCGGCGAGTCCTTCAAGCAGGTCTCGGAACGCCTGGAGCAGGTCCACAAGGGTCTTGGAGAGATGCAGTCGCTGGCCAACGGGGTCGGCGATCTCAAGCGCACCCTGTCGAACATCAAGACTCGCGGCACCTGGGGGGAATACCAGCTCGGCAGCATGCTCGAGCAGGTGCTGGCCCCCGGACAATACGAGCAGAACGTCAAGGTCAATCCACGTTCCGGGGAGATGGTCGAATACGCCATCCGCCTGCCGGGGCAGGCGGATCAGCCGGTCTGGCTGCCGATCGACGCCAAGTTCCCGGTCGAGGACTACCAGCGGCTGCAGGAAGCCGCCGAGTTGGCCGATGTGGGCGCGGTCGAAGCGGCCCGAACGCAGCTGCTCAACCGGGTCAAGGGGTGCGCCAAGGACGTAGCCGCCAAATATGTATGCCCGCCGCACACCACTCCTTTTGCCATCATCTTTCTCCCCACCGAGGGGCTCTATGCCGAAGTGGCCAGAGCACCGGGGCTGATCGAAACACTCCAGCACGACTACCGCATTACCATCACCGGGCCGAGCACCCTGATCGCGCACCTCACCGCCCTGCAGATGGGTTTCCGCACTCTGGCGATCCAACAGCGCAGCGTCGAGGTCTGGAACACCCTGGGCGCCGTCAAGACCGAGTTCGGCCGATTCGGCATCGCCCTGCAGGCGGTCAAGAAAAAGCTGGAGGAAGCTCACGGCAAGATCGAGCAGACCGAGGTCCGGCAACGGGCCATGGACCGCAAGTTGCGCGGCGTCGAGGGGCTCCCCGAAGCGGAGGCCGCCAAGCTGCTGGGAGACGCCCAGGAGCCTGGCGAGGAAGCCGAGGAAGACGCTGGCTGACGGATTTTCTCCCTCCGGCGCCTTTACACCCCGGCAATGCGCCACTATATTGATATCAGTCCGGCTTGGCCCGTTGCACGGGGTGCACACCCGCAACGGGCGCCACGCAATTTCATAAACAAGGAGCCAACCATGCGCCGTTTCGCCCTGCTGATCCTGCTTGCCCTGACCCTGCTCCTCCCCGGCTGCGGCTACAACGAAATGCAAAAGAACGAAGAAGGCGTGACCCGCGCCTGGGCCGACGTCGAAGCCACCTACCAGCGCCGCGCCGACCTGATCCCCAACCTGGTGGAGACGGTCAAGGCCTATGCCAAGCATGAGCAGGACACCCTCAAGGCGGTGACCGATGCCCGCTCCCGCGTCGGCCAGGTCACACTGAAACCGGGCGACCTCGGCGACGCCACCAAGATGCAGCAGTTCCAGCAGGCACAGGGCAACCTCTCCGGCGCTCTCTCACGCCTGCTGGTCGTGGCGGAGAACTACCCCGACCTGAAGGCCAACCAGAACTTCATGGACCTGCAGCATCAACTGGAAGGAACCGAGAACCGCATCAACGTCGCCCGCCAGCGCTACAACGAAGCGGTGCAGGTATTCAACACCTCGATCCGCGTCTTCCCCAACAACCTGACCAACAACTTCCTTCTCCACCTTGAGCGCAAGGAGCCGTTCAAAGCCGACGCCGGCGCCGCCGAAGCGCCGAAGGTGAAGTTCTGATGCGCCTGCGGCTGGCGACATTTCTCTCCGCCGTCCTGCTGCTGACGGCGGGGAGCGCGCTGGCCGCCCCGGCCATTCCCAAGGCGCGCGGCTATGTCAACGACACCGCCGGGCTGCTGTCGCCCGGCGCCAGGGGGGAAATCGAGAATTTTCTCGCCGGCTTCGAGCGCAGCGATTCGACCCAGATCGCCGTGCTCACCGTCCCGTCCCTGGAAGGCGAAGACCTCGAGGGGTATTCGGTCCGCGTCGCCCAGGCGTGGGGGATCGGCCAGAAGGGGAAGGACAACGGCGCTCTGCTGTTGGTGGCCAAGGAAGAGCGCGCCGTACGCATCGAGGTCGGTTACGGTCTGGAAGACCGGCTGACCGACCTGCTCGCCGGTCGGATCGTCGACCAGGAGATTGTACCGCGCTTCAAGGCCGGAGATTTCGACGGCGGCATCAAGGCCGGGGTGCAGGCGATGGTCGACGCCACGCGCGGCGCCTACACCGGCGACCCGTCGACCCGCAAGAAAAAGCAGCGTTTCCCTTACGAAGCCCTGCTCTGGCTGCTGTTCCTCGGCCCGGGGGTACTGCGGATGTTTGCCGGCGGCAGCCGCCGCGGCGGGCGGGGCGGCGGCTTCTATATGGGCG
>VEPG01000088.1 GCA_012026975.1 Desulfuromonas sp.
CGCCACGACCGCCCCCGCGGGCTTCGGCATACTCGGTCAGGGTCCAGGAAAGCAGGCAGGCGCCGATGAGCAGAATGGTAAAGTTTCTCCAGTTCATGGCTGGCCTCCTTCCTTCCCGGCTGTCGGGCGTGGCATTGGTACCAGCACGTCGATCCATTGCGACCCGGCCGGAGCGGTGAAGGTGAACAGATCATCGCTGAACTTTTCCGCCGGGGTTTCCCAGAGGTCCAACTGGGCAACACACTGCGGCGTGCCGGGTTCCTCCCGGTAGCTGATTGCCAGCTTGCGGATGAAGGGCTGGTCGCCCTGCTCGACCCAGATCTGCCAGTCGACGGTTTCGCCGCGGAAGGTCAGGTGCAGGCAGGGGCGGCCATTGACCACGCTGTCGCCGACGACATCGGCCTCGAAAGCGCGCTGTTCGAGGGGGGTGAGATCGCTGTACAGAAGGTCGGCCAGCGGCATCGGATCCTTGAGAAGCGCTTCCAGCAGATCAAGCGTTCCGTCAATCGTCGGCGGCGCCTTGATCTGGGTGTGCAGGTTGCGCGAGCGCTCGGCAAAGCCGAGTTTCCTGCCGTCGTACCAGAACTGGCGGTGACGGCCGTCGTCAAGGTAGACATCGGCAAAGAGCCGGTCGGGGCGCTGCAGGTAGACGTCGCCGTGCTTCTCGAATTGCAGCCGTCGGCCGTCGTCCTGGATCACGTCGTAATCGACGCGCGCCTTGAAGTGAAAACGCGGCAGGGCGGTGAGAAAGTCTGTCGCCCGCTTCAACTCGGCAATGGCTTCGGGATCACGCAGATCCTCGGCATTGAGCCCGTCTTCGCCGACGGGGGGCTCCGCCTGCGTCACACCGCTCGCGGGGGCCGCCGGGACTTCCGCCGGTGCTGCCGTCCCGGCATGTGCCGGCACGCCACACGCCAGGGAAGCGGCCAGGGCCGCCCACAGGGCGCACCTGGCCATGATGGGGCTTGTCATTGACATCGTTCCTTCTCCCTTCAGTGGAGTGAACCCGGGCTTGCGGCCGGCGCCGGCGCCGGGATCGTCACCAGCTGTGCAACCAGCTTTTGACCGGCCGCATTGTGCAGTTCCTGCAGCGTCAGTTTCGGCGCATCATCCGATGCAGTATTGCGGCGGATCCCCATGCGGTCGACGATCAGGGTCAAAGGCTGCACCCAGAGCTGTTGCTCCGCATGCGCCAGCACATCGATCAGAATTTCCAGGTGCTTCTCGATATAGCGGTCATCCCCGCCAAATTCGAAGAGTTGGGCTTCAAGCTTTTCAAGCTCTCCGTGCACCTCGTCGAGCTGTGGCGACGTGGCGCGGGCCGTGTCGTTGAAGCCCCAGCCGCTGCCTTCGAGCATGGTGTGCTTGGCCTGCAGCAGAGTGCGGCGGTCCAGCAGGTCCTCGCGTACGTCCTCGACGGCGGCGATCCGCGCCAGCGCCAGGGAGAGCAGGTGGTCGAAGGCGCGGCGCTTGAGATGGCGCCTGGTCTCGGCCGGATCGGCAGTCGGGTCGAGGAGGCGGTGCTCCGCCATGCTCACCGTCACCTGGGGGACATCGCGAACCAGCGTGTCCCCCAGGAGATCGACACCAAAAATCCCCCGCTGTTCGCACTGCATGACCAACAGGGCCCATACCGTCCGGACGTCCTGTCCGGCCCCGCGCCGCAAGGCGGTCAGCATCGGATCGCGGCGCAGCACTTCCTCCATCTGCTCGGCAGAGATGAAGAACAGGCGCAGGCGTGGGTCGCCGCCGTACGCTTCCCGCGACAGCTCGAGCAGTGCATCGATGCCGTCCACCAGGGCGACGATGTGATCGATGGCATGCACCACCGCGGGGCGCAGCTTGCGCCCGTAGCCCGACAGCCCGCGCAGCCAGGGGTCGGTGCCGTCCACGGCGCGCTCGATCGCCTCCCGAACCAACGATTCGGGGTAGCGCTCCGCGCCGTCGTCACCGCCGAAGATCGAATGAAAGAGTTTCAGCATGCGGTCTGCGCTTTCCCCTGCACGGCGGCGGTGCCGGAAGGCTCTACAACAACCCGTCTTCCTTGAGCTTCAGGGCGAGGATTTCGACGAATTCCTTGAGCCGCTGCACACGGTTGTCGTCGGTCGCGGTGGTTTCGGTCAGTGCCGACCAGACGACCTGGGCCGATTCCGTCTCGAACAGATTCGACCTGATGCTGATGACCTGAAAGCTGCTTTCGACCGCCGGACCCGACGCGACGACTGCGACGCTGCCGTTATAGTACTCTTCATAGTAGACATTGATAGGTCCGGTACCAATGCCGTAACCGGATTCCCTCGCGGAGTATGCCGCCGTCCGCTGCTCCTCGCCGGCAATGCGGGCGACCAGCACGGCATCGGTGCCCTGGGCGCGCAGCCTGGCCCGCAGCGTCTCGCGATCGACATCCCCGCTGATAACCAGATCGGGGTAGCTGGGGATGCCGGTCACGCCCTGGGCTTTCAGCAGGCGCGCCATCTCGTTTTCAAAGATCTTGCGGAACTTGTCGTTGCGGGTCACGCCGATCAGGTAGACCTTGTGCACCTTGCCGGTGAACCCGGGCTTTTTCCAGGCATCCTTGACCTTGGTCGGCGCGCAGCCGGCCGCCAGGGTAACGGTCAGCATCAGGGCCGCCAGCATCGTGATCCTTTTCATGGGGGTCATCCTTGTCCTGGTCAGATCAGGCCCTGCTTCCGCAGGTCCTTGGCGACAACCTTGACGAAGTCGTTGAAGAGCTTTTCGATATTGTTTTCGACCACGGTTTCCAGCTGTGCCGACCAGATCAGTTTGCCGGTCCTGGTCTCATAGAGATTGGCCTCGATGGTGGCGATCTGGAATTCGGCGGTCGTGGGCGGGTAATAAACCGCATCGTAGCGGCGCGCATAGTAGCCGTTCCAGGTGCTGCCGCCGGACACGTATCCCGGACTGGTCACCTGTTCGATGCGCATGTTGACCATGCGGGCCATCAGGATCGCGTCGGCGCCATGCTTGTTGAGACTGGCGACCACGGCATCCTGGTTGTCGGCTTCGCCCTGCGGCAAATCCCGATAGCTGGCGATGCCGGTTGCTCCGAGGGTGGCCAGTTCGCGTTCGAACGTATCTTCGAAAATACGCCGGTTGATTTCCTGCTTGGCCACGCCGACCAGGTAGATCTTGTGGACCGGCCCGCGGAACTCGGGGTCTTTCCAGGAGCTGTTGAGGGTCGTGCTGGAGCAGGCAACCATCAGGGTCGCCAAGGATAGTAGCGCCATCGCAGCTTGGAATCGTCTGATCATGAGTTCTCTCCGGACCGAGGATATTCAATTAAACCACAAATTATTTGACAGCGTTAATCAGAGCGCCTGAATTTTATGATACTGGAGCAATTAATATACCATTGGTCCTTCTACAGATATTTCAGCGCGATAGCCCGTTCGGTGATTGACGCTTTTTCGTAATTGGTCGACATATCGTCCTTTGGACGAAATAAAGACCTGATTGAACGATTCTAACTTCACCCTTCGACAAGCAACGACCCCTTGTCCCTCGGTCGGCTGTCGACCTGACCGTGCAGCAGGTTCTTTGGCACGCTTCATGATAAGTATCTTAACTACCATCAAACGGCGCGTTGGCAATTAACAGGTCAAACAAGTCAGAGCTCACGACCGGGAAAGTTGATATTGCCGATGGATCAGACCAACAGATTCACCTGTAATTTTATCGATTTTTTCCTCGGTCAGCAGGGTTTGTGGGCCTTCATCTTTCTCCTCTTCCTTGCCCAGCTGCTTGGACCGACGATCGACTCGCCACTGGTCCGTCTGCTCACAGCGCTGCTCTTTTCACTCTTCATGATCGCCGGGGTATTCAGCCTCTCGCAGCGACCGGTTGTTCGCATTCTTGCCGCGCTGCTGGTGTTTGCGGCGATCGTTCTGCGCTGGCTGCGACTGGCGCTGCCAACCAGCGCGATCATCGCCTGGGGGCTGACAGCATCCCTGCTCTTCATGATCTTCCTGACGCTGGCAAGCGTCGACCGGGTTTTCCGCGACGATGGAGCGGTGACCGGGAAGCGGGTCACCGGGGCGGTTGCGGTCTATCTCCTCTTCGGGCTCACCTTTGCGTACCTGTACAGTCTGCTTGACCAACTGCTGCCGGGGGCCTTCAGTCTCCCCGCATCGACCAATGTCAATGATCCGACTCACCAGGAGAGCTTCACCTACTTCAGCTTCATCACCCTGACGACCCTCGGCTACGGCGACATCACCCCCGTCCATCCGGCCGCCCGGATGTGCGTGGCCGTCCAGGCACTGTTCGGCCAGCTCTACCCGGCGACCCTGCTGGCGCGCCTGGTCTCCCTGGAGATCACCAACCGCCAAGGGTCCAAACCCTTGCCGACAGGTGAAAAGCGATGACCCTGCTCAAGCGCATCGGCCTCAATGCACTGCTGGTGTTCATCCCGGCGACGCTGCTCCTCGAGCACCTGGCGGCGGACCGCCCGGCGCTGGTCTTCGTGGCGGCGGCCCTGGGGATCGTCCCTCTTGCCGGTTTGATCGTCCAGTCGACCGAGCAGATTGCCCATCGCACCGGCGATGCCATCGGCGGACTGCTCAACGCCACCTTCGGCAATGCGCCGGAACTGATCATCGCCTTTGTGGCGCTGCGCGCCGGCCTGGTCGACATGGTGCGCGCCTCGCTGGTCGGGGCGATCCTGGCCAACATGCTGCTGGGGCTGGGGCTGGCCTTCCTGCTCGGGGGGCTGCGCTTTCATGACCAGGAGTTCAATCTCCGCGGGGCACAGATGCAGGTGTCGCTGGTGTTCATGGCGGTCATCAGCTTGATGGTGCCGGGCGGCTTCCATGTCCTGGTCAGCGAGGAGACTCTCCACCTCGAGCGCTACCTCAATGTCGGTGTGGCCATGGTGCTGCTTCTCAGCTATGTCCTGAGCCTGCTCTTCATGATCAGGACCCATCCCGAGGTGTTCGCCAGCGAAAAGCACCACTCCGAGGAAGCGGAGCACATCTGGCCGGTCGGCAAGGCGGTCGGTTTGCTGGTGGTGGCTTCGCTGGGTGCGGCCTGGATGAGCGAGATCCTGGTCGGCGCGGTGGAGGGCGCGTCGCACGACCTTGGCATGTCCAAGACCTTCATCGGGTTGGTGGTGCTGGCCGTGGTGGGCGGGGCGGCGGAACTCGGCTCGGCGGTGGCCATGGGGCGCAAGGACCGGATGGACCTGGCCATCGGCATTGCCGTGGGGAGCAGTATCCAGATCACCCTGTTCGTGGGGCCGGTGCTGGTGCTGGCCAGCCTGGTCATGGCGCCGGTCCCCTTCGTCCTGGCCTTCACCCGGGGAGAACTGCTGCTGCTGTTCATGACTGTGCTGATCGGTACGGTGGTGGCGTCGGGGGGGCGTTCCAACTGGTTCAAGGGGGTACAGCTGCTGACCATCTACCTGATCTTTGCCATTCTGTTCTTTCTGCTACCCGGGGGATGATGACCAGGCAAGGTCTTCGGAACCAGCGACTCTGCCAGAAAGGGATGACCCATGAAATGCAACTGGAAACGGTTCTTGCCAACCTCTGTCGCCATCGTTTTGGCGCTGCTCCCCGCCCCAGAAGGATTGCCTTCCCACGCCTGGTTCTACTTCGCCATCTTCGCCGGGGTGATTGCCGGCCTGATCATCGAAAACCTCCCCGGCGCCGGGGTGGGGCTGATCGGTGTCACCCTGGTGATGATCTTCTCCCAATTCGTCCTGTTCAGCCCCGAACAGTTGGCGAAAGAAGGGTTCAAGCCGGCCGCCGAAGCAATCAAGTGGGGGTTGTCGGGGTTCTCCAACACCACCGTGTGGTTGATCTTCGCGGCCTTCATGTTCGCCCTCGGCTATGAGAAAAGTGGGCTCGGCAAGCGCATTGCCCTGCAACTGGTCAAATTGATGGGGAAAAAGACGCTGACGCTCGGCTATGCCGTGACCATCGCCGACCTGATCATCGCGCCGTTCACTCCATCCACCACCGCGCGCAGCGGCGGCGCCATCTCTCCGGACATCCGCACTCTACCAGAATTGTATGACTCGAAACCCAACGACCCGTCGGCACGACGCATGGGCTCCTACCTGATGTGGATGGCGATTTCCGCTACGTGTATCACCAGTACCCTCTTTCTTACCGGGCTGGCGCCCAATCCGTTGGCGGCGGAGCTGGTCAGGAAGACCACCAATGTGCAGATCAGCTGGATGCAGTGGTTCAGCGCCATGGCGCCGTTCGGCATCCTCATGCTGATCGTCCTGCCGTTGATCGGCTACGTCCTCTATCCCCCCGAGGTCAAGGGTGGCCCGGAGGTGCCGGCATGGGCCGCGAAGGAGCTGGAAAAGCAGGGGCCCATGAGCAAGCAGGAAAAACTGCTCGGGGTCCTGGTGCTGATTGCTCTCGCCCTGTGGATTTTCGGCGGTAAATTCATCGACGCCACCACCGTTGCCGTCGTGGTGGTGGCGCTGATGGTCCTTTTGCGGGTGGTGACCTGGGACGACATCCTCGCCAACAAACAGGCCTGGAACACCCTGATCTGGTTCGGCACGCTGGTGACCCTGGCCTCGGGATTGTCCCAGGTCGGTTTCGTCAAGTGGTTCGCCGAAGCCATCGGCCATCATTTCGAGGGGCTGTCACCGACCATGGCCATGATCCTGCTCACGCTGCTCTTCTACTTGATCCATTACATGTTCGCCAGCGTGACCGCCCACGTCACCGCGGTGCTGCCGGTGATGCTGGCGGTCGGCTCGGCTGTCCCCGGGATGGACATGCCGCAGTTCGCCATGATGCTGTGCGGCACGCTGGGGATCATGGGAATCCTGACCCCCTACGCCACCGGGCCGTCGCCGGTCTACTACGGCAGCGGCTACCTGCCGTCCAAGGATTATTGGCGCATGGGGGCGATCTTCGGTGTGATCTACATCGCCGCCTACCTGCTGATCGGCGTGCCGTGGTTCGCCATGCTTTATTGAGAAACCCGCGGTCCGGCACGGTATCTGGCTGTCACCCCTCAAGACTGGCTTTTGCATGGTATCATTTGATCAAATGCAGCGCATTGGTCGGGACCTGTGAGCCCGGCGCAATGTCGTCATGAAAGGAGGAGATCATGCCCAGTGGAGATTTGTTTCCATCCGTCGAGCAACGTCTGAGGGCCTACCACGAGTTGAGCAATCGCGCCAAGGAGTTGATCAAAAAACCGGCCCCGCCGAAACCGACCATCACCATCACCCGGGAATTCGGCTGCGAGGCATTCCCGATCGCGGAAGAGCTGGTGAAGATGGCGGCCAGGCATACCGGGGAACGCTGGATGCTGGTGGACAGGTCGTTGCTCGACGCCATCGCCAGAGAACACCGCATCCCCGAGGCGACCATGCAGGCCCTCGGCACCAAGTCGCGCCTGTTTGACGAGATGTTCGCCACCTTTTCCAAACACTGGAAGCGCGACGCCGATTACTATCGCCTGCTTTGTGAACAGGTGGTGATGACTGCTACCGCGGGGAATGCCGTCATCGTCGGCCTGGGAGCCCCGATCATCACCCGCTCCATGAAGAACTGCTTTCATTGCCGGTTGATCGGCGATCACGACTTCAAGGTTGCCTCCATTGCCCGGCGCCTGAAGATCTCCAAACAGGATGCGGAGATCATGGTTCTGGATCGGCAGAAGGAGCGGGACCGGATCATCCATCAACTGCTGGATGCCAATGAGCACGAACCGCTCCTCTATCACGCAATCTTCAACAATGGCAAATTGAAGAGCAAGCAGATCGTCAGAATGATTTTCGATCATACCTTTGGCCCACCTGCTTGAGCAGCATATCGCCAATGGCGACGGTGATCATTTTGAAACCTGCCGACTGTTGCTGCCGAACAAAAAACCGGGCGGCGCAACTCCTCGCCGAGAGTGCTCGCGACCCGATTTTCGATGGAGAACCTTTGCCGGATGAATGCTGAACTCAACTTTGTGATCGACCGGTTGGGGGCGTGCCTTATGCCTTCGCCCCTGCAGGGGGTCCGCCATACCGGTGACGATGAGCGGATTCTCTACGGTTCCCGCCCCGACCAGATAACAACATATGTCGCGGCCGGCGAAGAACCGCCGGCCATGGAGCTGGCCGGGCCCAGGGAGCGGATCTTCTTCGACCCGGCGAAGATCGCCTGCGGCATCGTCACCTGCGGGGGCTTGTGCCCGGGGATCAATGACGTCATCCGCGCGGTGACCCTCAGCCTGCACCACCACTACGGCGTGCGGAAGATCTATGGGTTCCGCTACGGCTACGAAGGGCTGGTGAAACGCCTCGGCCATGTTCCGCTGGAATTGACCCCGGAGGTGGTGAGCCATATCGGTGAGCAGGGGGGAACGATCCTTGCGTCCTCGCGCGGCCCGCAGGACCCGGGCGAAATGGTCGACACCCTTGAAGAGCTGAACGTCGGCATCCTCTTTGCCATCGGCGGCGACGGCACCCTCAAGGGTGCCGGCAAGATCGCCGAAGAAGCCAAGCGGCGCGGGCGGCCGCTCAGCGTCATCGGCATCCCCAAGACAATCGACAACGACATCGCCTTCGTGCAGAAGACCTTCGGCTTCGAGACCGCGGTGGCCGAGGCCCACCGCGCCATCTACGCGGCGCACGCCGAAGCGGCCGGGGCGCGCAACGGCATCGGCCTGGTCAAGCTGATGGGGCGCGATTCAGGGTTCATCGCCGCCTATGCTTCGCTGATCGACAGCCAGGTCAACTTCTGCCTGGTCCCGGAGGTCCCCTTCACCCTCGACGGCTTCCTTAAAAGCCTGGAAGAACGCCTGGCAAGACGCGGCCACGCGGTGGTGGTGGCCGCCGAAGGGGCCGGCCAGGAGCTGTTGGCGACCACGGCCGAACGGGACGCCTCCGGGAACGTCAGGCTCGGCGACATCGGCCTCTTCCTGCGCGACGCGATCAAGGCGCATTTCGCGCGGGCCGGCATGGAAGCGACCCTCAAGTACATCGACCCGAGCTACATCATCCGCAGCCAGCCGGCCAACACCCACGATTCGGCGCTGTGCCTGCTGCTTGGGCACAGTGCCGTACACGCCGGGATGGCGGGGCGCACCAACATGGTAGTGGGGCTGTGGAACCACCAGTTCACCCACGTGCCGATCGCTCTGGCGACCAGCGCCCGCAAGAAGCTTGACCCCGAAGGATGGCTATGGAGCAGTGTGCTGGCCTCCACCGGCCAGCCGCGAAGGATGTAGCGATAAAAGGGATAGCACCTATGGCTGAAAAATGTGTGGTGATCAACTGCGGCAGTTCATCGATCAAGCTGGAAGTCTTCACCCTCCCCGCGCTGGAGTCGATTGCCGAGGGGGTGCTGGAGAAGCTCGGCTCCGATGACAGCCGCCTGCGTCAGCGCCGGATCGGCGCTGACGGCAACGTCCGCGAGGAGGTGCATCACCGCCCGGTGGCCGACCATGCGGTGGGCTTCGAATTTCTCCTCGAAGTCAATGCCCGGGACCGGGTCATCCGCGACGCCTCCGAGGTGGCCGCCTTCGGGCACCGGGTGGTGCACGGCGGCGAACGCTTTGCCGCGCCGACGCTGATCGACGACGGCGTGGTCGCCGCCATCCGCGGGCTGATCCCCCTGGCCCCCCTGCACAACCCGTCCAACCTGCTGGGGATCGAGGAAGCACGCCGGCGTTTCCCACAGGCACCGCACGTGGCGGTCTTCGATACCGCCTTCCACCAGACCCTGCCCCCGCACGCGTTTCGCTACGCGGTTCCGGCCGAACTTTATGAACAGCACCGGGTGCGCCGCTACGGCTTCCACGGCTCCTCCCACGCCTTTGTTGCCCGCGAGGCGGCCCGGCATCTGGGGAAAGCGCCGGAAGCGGTCAATCTCATCACCCTGCACCTGGGGAATGGCGCCAGCGCCGCCGCGGTCGCCGGCGGCAAAAGCATCGACACCTCCATGGGATTGACCCCCCTGGAGGGGTTGGTGATGGGGACGCGCTGCGGTGATCTCGACCCGGCCCTGCATTTTTATCTGCTGCGCCAGACCGGCATGGCGCCGGCCGACCTGGAGAAATTGCTCAATTCCGGCAGCGGCCTCAAAGGGCTGTGCGGGGTGGCCGACATGCGCGAGATCCAGAATCGGGCAGCCGCCGGGGACGCTCCGGCGGCTCTGGCCCTGGAGCTCTTCTGCTACCGGATCAAGAAATACGTCGGCGCTTACAGCGCGGCTTTGGGACTGGTCGACGCGGTGGTCTTCACCGGTGGGATCGGTGAGAACTCCGCGGTGGTTCGCGAGAAGGTCTGCGCCGGGTTGGAGAACCTTGGCATCGTGCTCGAAGCCTCCCGCAACGCCGGCGCCGCCGGCCGGGCGGCGACCGTCAGCCGCGATGGCAGCCCGGTGGCGGTGCTGGTGATCCCTACCGATGAGGAGTCCGAGATTGCCCGCCAGACCATGGCCGTCGTTGCCTCATTAAACAGGCCGCTGAAAAAGGAGCAACTTCCCAATGACGAGTCGCGATGAGCATAACCCCGCCGGCCTGATCAGCCTCGGCGACGAAGAGGCGGTCAGGGACCTCCTGACGGGCACGGTCTTCGACTCGGCGCGGGCCATGCCGGGGATCTGGATCTGCCGCAATGCCTGCCGGACGCCGATGCCGCGATCGCCGTCATCCGCGAGCACCATGCTCGCTGGCTGCAGGCGCGGGCGTAGAATCAACGGGGGAACGGCCATGCCACGACCGTTCCCCCGTTAACCGCCTATCAGGACCGGCGCGCCCTTGCCGCGCGCCAGGCCATTTTCCAAAAGGTTCAGCTATTTGCCCGGGATGATTTTGGAAATCTTCGAACCCTGCAAACCCACCCCAGCCATCAGACCCTTCTGGCCGAAGATGAAAGCGTAGATGTCGTCCTTCGCCGTTGATGTCGTCAGGGTTTTGGCCATCCCTTCATCCATAACGACCACGGTGGGGCCGACACCGACCTCCCAGCCTTCACTTTTCTTGAGGTAGGCGAGGGACTCATCGGTCATCAGAAACATGGCATACCCGAAGGACTGCGCCCCGGCCTGAAGTCCGTACGATGCCGCTACCGTGTTGTAATAATCAACCGTCTTTCCTCCGACGATCAGAGCCCCCTCGCCGAACTGCCCCCCGACCACCAACCCGGCCTTGACGACATCAGGGAAGACCAGGATCCCCTTGGCCTTCTGTGACAACTCTCTGGCCGCAGGTGATCCTGCATAAAGCGACTCCAGGGCAATCGCGACCTTCTTGTCGATTTCGGTGGCGGTTGCAGCCTCTGCCCGGGAAATGCCTATCTCTGAAAACAGAGTGATGAGCACCAGGCAGCAAACCAATCCGGCAACTTTTGTGATCATGTGTTTCATGATGTTCTCCTTGCCAACTGAGAAGGCGCCCTCTCTGAATGAAGCGGGGCAGGGATGACCGTCCCTGCCCCGCCATGTTCAGCTGTCCAGTCGTAGATTACTTGGCCCCGCGGGTTTGGTCGAGACGCTGACGAAAGCGCTTGGCCCAGAAATCGAAGGCATCCTTGGTGTCTTCCCACTTGCCGCGGAACACCATCTTGCCCCCCTGCCGCTTGTCGACCGCGGCCGCCAGACGCTCGCCGGTCATGGCGTCGAGCATTTCAAACTCCGTTCCCGCCTCGCCGGTGCCGAGATTGTCGCCACTCACCGCCTTGGTTGCCCCGGCGGCAACGATGCCCACGGGGATGATGGTCGACATGGTATTGGCCACCGGGCTGGACGGCTTGAGCTCGGTGATGGCCACACGCACCCTCATCACGCCGGGGCCGGGCTGGTCGACGATCTCGTAGCCGTCCTTGACGGCATTGAAGAGGGCGTTCTGGTAGTAATCGGTCAACTCCTTGAGCATCGCCGGGTCGATCTCCCGGGTTGCCGCGCTGTCGCTGAGCAGAACCACGATCCGCTCGAACATCAGCTTGTTGTACTGTTTGAAATTGGCATCGGGCTTGATGTAGACCAGCGCGGCGCGGTCATCGCCGCCCGGTTGCAGCTGGCTGTAATTGTTCAGAAAACCTGTTTTCTCCACATCCTTCATGCCACTGGCGGCGCAGCCGGCGAGCAGCAGGGCGCTGACCAGCAGCACACCCGGCCAATAACTCCCTCTTTTCATCATGTTCTCCCCTTTCTGGTTAGGCCGGCAGTCGCCGGACGGCATACGGGAAACACGCTACTTCTTCAGACCGGTATCCTTCAGCGCGGCGTTGCAGCGGGTGCTGACCTTCGCCTCGTTCTTGTTGAGGCAGTCGAGCAGGCGGCCTTCGCCGGGCTTGACGTCGGCACAGTTCTTCTTCAGATCGTCGCGGCACTCGTTGACGGCATAAGACAGAGTGGACAGAGTCCGGTCGAGTTGGCTGATCGAGTCGTAGAGGGCATACTCGCAGCGTGGCGTCAGCTTCTCCTGGAAGGCATAGAGGCAGGCGATGATGCGCCCGTCGCCAGGTTTGACATCCTTGCAGAGGGTTGACAGCTCCTGCTTGCACCCTTCGGAGAAGGTGTCAAGCGCCCCCTGCACTCCCTGAGTGAGGGGGTCGGCGGCAAATACGGGAAGAGCCAGGGTCAATACCAGAAGCACTGCCAAAACCATTCTTTTCTTCATTGCACTATTCTCCAATCTTATTGAATTGAGCCTTGGCGGCTTTCAACCTAAGCTTCACCCCCCCGCCGAAATCGTCACGATTGGCGCTCCTTCCTTACCGCCGGTCTCGGTCAGGGTCATGACGAACATCAGAAAGGAGAAGAGCTTCTTCGACTGGTAGTCGCGGTCGTCGATCCAGAACCAGCCGTTCCGGTAAGGCACGGCGGCAAAGGCGTCCCCGGGCGGCTCCTTCGCATAATGGACGCGAATCAGCGCGCCACGGATCCCTTCGCCTTCGGGCTCCATGGTTGGCGGCACCCGCTTTTCGGCCACGTGCTCCGCCGGCACCTCCACGGTCGAGGAGATGTCGGAGAGCACCTCGATGATCGAGCGGGTCAGCAGGGCGATCTCATCGTCACTGGCCGGCGCCGAGCCGTAGACCACGCGGAAGTCGCTGGCGTCCTCTTTCAGGCCGAGAATGCGCCGCGCCTCCCGGCCGGCGGCCTGAACCGCTTCGTCGTCCCGCTTGCGGAAGACCATGACCAGGGCGCTCTGCCCCTCGGTCTTCTTCACCCGCAGGGCGACGTTTCCCGAAGCCTGGTTGTGACGGAGCTTCTCGATGAGCGTGTAAAACTCCGGGTCGGCCCGCCGCATCCGGGCGGAGCCGCCGAACTGGTTCTGGATGCCGTTGATCGAATGGACCAGGATGCGAAAGACGAAATCGATCGGATAACCCCCTTCAACCAGGCTCATGATCGCCGCCGGGGCCACGGGAGTCATCAGGTTGCGGGCGAACTTCTCACCAGTCAGGGGGTTGTAGGTGACGGTCGGTCGATCGTAGTAACGGCCGGTGGCGCCGATTTCCTGGCGGTCGAGATAGGGCGGCGCCGACCACCCCACGGTGCCGCGCAGTTCGGTCTCCAGGGAGTACTGGTTGATGATCGAGGCGACTTCGAGGAAGACCGGCGCGTCGCCGTAGCGGATCTTGACGATGTTGAGGAGCATCTGCCGCTTCCACGAGTCGGCGATGGCCGTGGTGTAGTCGAAGCGGTCGCGGGCAATGGTCGGCGGCCCGATCGGCGCGCAGCCGCAGAACAGGCCTAATAACAGAAGCCCCATACAGCAAAGCAGGAAACGCTGCCGTACCATCAATAGCCTCCCCAGGTGTCGTCAGACCCCAAACGAAGCATATTCCATGAAGTGTGCCAACCGTAGGAACGCCCGGACAGAGTCGGCAACGCCTTGACTATAAAGGATTATCCGAATCTAATCATAACCGGCGCGGGCGCCCTGTTGCGGCTGAAGACGAAATATCAACCTTGAAATGCAATATCGTCCATTCCCGTCGTCAAGGCGACTGCCACCCGGCCAGGAGGTGGTGCCCCCACGGCGGCAGTTCCACGTACAGCCCCTGAGCAGCAATTTCGGCGCCTTCGCACTCATAGCCTTGGTCTGCAGACAGATCTCTCATCTGCCATCTTCTGCCGACAAGATCATCCCAAGAAAGTTGTACGCGTCCCTGCGCCGAAGCTGCCGAGAGATTGACCACGATCAGACAGCGCTCGCCACCAGACTGCCAACACCAAGCCACCAGGTTCTCGCAGCTGCGGTTGTCCGGCCACCCTTCGACCGAGCAGAGTCGCCACACGCCGCTGCGCAGCGGTTCTGCGGCGGCCACCGTCAGCAACAGCCGGTAGAAGGCTTGCAGCGCCTCGTCGGCCGGTTCGTCGGGACGGCGGCCGAGGAAGACCGGTAGCCGGACCGTGCGCCCAGTCAGTTGCCCCTCGTGGAGCAGTTTCGCGCCCGGCAGGGTCAGGGCGGTGACGGCCGCCGCCCGCTGCCGCCCGGCCGGAAAGGCGGCCGCAGCCCGGGGCTCGTCATGGTTCTCGATGAAACGGACCAGCTTCTCCTGGTAGGTCATGTCCGCCTGGAGATGACCGCGTACCGCCGGCGCCGGACCGTGCTCCAGTCGGTCGTAGAGCTGCTTGTCGTAGCAGTAGTCGAACCCCTGCTGCTGTAGCTGCCACTCCAGATCCCAGTACGCCTCGGCCATGAAGAGGAAACCGGGGTGTTTGGCGCGCACCGCGCCGATCAGTTCCGGCCAGTAGTCCTGTTCGGGCCGATCCCCGGCCCGCTCCCCCCAGGTCCGCTGGAAGATGTCGTTCATCATCAGCATCGCCATGTCGCAGCGCACCCCGTCGCACTGGCCAGCGATGGCGTTCACCGTGGCGGCTGTTGCCGCACGCAGCCCCGCATTGAAGGCGTTGAGCTGGAGGACATCAGGCCAGGCCGGGAAGAACGGATCACGGCCGCAGGCGATGACCTGACCTGCCGTTTCGAAGAAGGCGGCCGGGTCACGCGCCAGGTCGTCCGTGCTTCCCCGGATGAAATAGTCGGGGTGCTCGATCACCCAGGGGTGGTCGGGGGCCATGTGGTTGGGGACGAAGTCGAGGATCAGGCGCAGGCCGCGTCGGGCCAGTTCCCGACGGGCGGTGGCCAGCCCCTCCGAACCGCCCAGATGGGGGTCGACCGCGTAGTTGCGGACGCAGTAGGGGGAGCCGACGTTGTCCGCCGCGGTGAAATCGTGAAGGGCCCGGCGGAAGTCGGCCAGCAGGCCTTCGTTCCCCATGGCGATACGAATGCCGGCGGGGCTGCGCTCCCAGACCCCCATCAGCCAGACCGCATCGACACCGAGGGCGGCAATGGCATCCCACTCCTTCTTCGGAACGGTGGCCAGGGTAACCGGAGTCTTCATCCCTCTCCCCAGTTCTTCGAGCCAGACCCAGGTATTGATTTCGTAGATCAGCGGATGGAGCGGCCATGAAGTCATGATGTTCTCCGTGCGACTACTTGCCGACCGTTTTTTTGATGGCGCCCAGTTCCACGTCTTTTCTGGTCAACATCTCCTCCGTCACATCCCCCATGACCTGGATGATGCGCGCGATGCAGCCGGTCCAGCCGGTCTGGTGGCTGGCGCCGATGCCGGTGCCGTTGTCACCGTGGAAATATTCGTAGAAGAGGATGTAGTCCTTCCAGTGGGGGTCGGTCTGGAACTTCTCCGCCGAGCCGTAGACCGGGCGGCGACCCTTCCCGTCGGGGAGGAAGATGCGGGTCAAACGCTTGCCGATCTCGTTGGCCACCTCGAAGAGGGTCATCTGTTGTCCGGAGCCGGTCGGGCATTCCACCGTGAAAGCGTCGCCATAGTAGGCATGGAGTACGTAGAGTGCCCTCAACAGCAGGAAATTGACCGGCATCCAGACCGGTCCGCGCCAGTTGGAGTTGCCGCCGAACATCCCGGAGTTCGAATCCCCCGGCAGATAATCCACCCGGGACTCCTGGCCGCCATAGTGAAAGACGAAGGGGTGCTCCCGGTGATAGCGGGAGAGGGCGCGAATCCCGTAGGGGCTGAGGAACTCGTCTTCGTCCAGCATCCGTGCCAGGACGCGGCGCAGCTTCTCCTCGTTGAACAGCGACAGCATCCGTCGGCCCGCCGCGCCCGGCTCCTGGGGGAGATGCATGTTGGCCATGAGTTCCGGGTGGCGGCCGTAAAAGGCGTAGGCACGCTGCCGGAAATTGGGCATTTTCTCGAGCTCGTCCGCTTCGAAGACGGCCACCGCGGCCAGCGGCAGCAGGCCGACCATGGAGCGAACCTTCAGGCGCGTGGCCGTACCGTCCGGGAGGCGCAGGATGTCGTAGAAGAAGCCATCCTCTTCGTCCCACATCTCGTCGTGCAGTTCCCCGAGGCGATCCATCGCCCCGCCGATCCACATGGTGTGCTCGAAGAACTTGCTGACGAACTCCTCGTAAAGTGGGTCGTGCATGGCCAGTTCCACGGCGATGCGCAGCATCTGCTGACTGAAGAAGACCATCCAGGCGGTGCCGTCCGCCTGCTCCAGGTAGCCGCCGGTGGGGAGGGGGGAACTGCGGTCGAAGACGCCGATATTGTCCAGGCCGAGGAACCCCCCCTGGAAGACATTGTTGCCGTCCTGATCCTTGCGGTTGACCCACCAGGTGAAGTTGACCAGCAGCTTGGAGAAGGCGTACTTGAGAAATTCGATATCCCCCTTGCCGTCCTGGCGTGCCTTGTCCATCAGGTAGATCTGCATGGTGGCGAAGGCGTGGACCGGCGGGTTGACATCGCCGAAGTTCCACTCGTAGGCCGGGATCTGGCCGTTGGGGTGCAGGTAGTCGTTGCGCAGCATCAGGTCGAGCTGGGATTTGGCGAAGTCCGAGTCGACGATGGAGAGCGGCAGCATGTGGAAGGCCAGATCCCAGGCCGCGAACCAGGGGTACTCCCACTTGTCCGGCATGGAAATGATGTCGTCGCAGTAGGCGTGGGACCACTCGCCGTTGCGGATCCGGTGGCGCTCGTCCGGACGCGACCAGGGGGTGATGTGGTGCTCCTCCAGCCATTTGTCGACGTCGTAGTAAAAGTACTGCTTGCTCCAGAGCATGCCGGCCAGCGCCTGGCGCATGAGATTGGCGCACTCCGGGCATTCCGTCTTGATCCTGGCCGGCGTGATGAACGCGTAGAAAGCGTCGGTTTCCCGGATGCGATCGGCAAAGACGCCAGCGAAATCCGCAAAGGGTTTTTTCAGTCGGGACGGCGCGGTACGGGTCAGGCGCAGGCAGATCACCTCCGTCGCCCCCGCACCGACGGTCAGCTGATAGTGAGCCGACGCCTTGGTGCCGGTCTGTGCGGGATTGATCGAATCCTGCCGTCCCTGCACCACATAATCGTTGATGCCGTCCTTGACATAAGGAGAGGCATTCACGCCGGCAAAGAGGCGGGCGTGGTTGGACTCGTTCTCGGTGAACAGCAGGGGGACCTCCCCCTCGCAGTACAGGTAGTAATCGTCAAGGAATTTCTGAAAGAGCGGATCGGTATGGTTGGCATGGACGATACTGTCTCCGGTCTTGCCGGCCTTTTTCAGGATCGGCTTGCTGCCGCCGTCGGCCCACGACCAGGTGTTGCGGAACCAGAGCGTAGGGAGGACGTGCAGCGCCGCCGCTTCGGGACCCCGGTTGGCGACGCTGATCCTGATCAGGATGTCTTCGGCATCACCTTTGGCGTATTCGACGAAGAGATCGAAATAGCGGTCGTCGTCGAAGATGCCGGTATCAAGCAGTTCGTACTCCGGTTCATCCTTGCTGCGGCGGCGATTGGTGTTGATCAGAGCCTCGTAGGGATAAGCACTCTGGGGGTACTTGTAGAGGTATTTCATGTACGAGTGGGTCGGCGTGCTGTCCAGGTAGAAGTAGTACTCCTTGACGTCTTCGCCGTGATTCCCTTCGCTGTTGTTGAGCCCGAACAAACGCTCCTTGAGGATCGGGTCCCGGCCGTTCCACAGGGCCAGAGCGAAGCAGAGCACCTGGTGGTCGTCGGAGATCCCCCCCAGGCCGTCCTCCCCCCAGCGATAGGCGCGCGAACGCGCCTGGTCGTGGCTGAAATAGTTCCAGGCGTCGCCGTTGTCGCTGTAGTCCTCGCGCACCGTCCCCCACTGGCGTTCGGAGAGATAGGGACCCCATTTCTTCCAGGGAACGTTCCGCTCGCGGGCATCCCGCAGGCGCTTGGCTTCGGCGGTCATGGATTGCTGGCTCATGGCGGGTTTCCTTTGCAGGAGATTGATGCTGCGAGGTCTGGTTCCAACCTGTGAAGGGTAACGTAGAACCACCATTTCGCAATGTTGGTATTACATATCTTTAATGGGTCAGCCTCCTTCCCGTCGAGACCAAAGCCACCTGATGGACGTGCCCTTGAAAAGCCCGGGGGCCGGCAGCGAATTGCCGGCCCCCGGGCTTGTAACAACTATCCGGTCCGGACCTTCACCGGGCTTTCAGTTTCTCCGCGGCCTGCTGCTTCTCGGCCCTGGCCTCCATGATCAGCCGATAGGCGATGTAGTATTTGTAGATGTTGGAGACGTAAGTCACCGTCTCCGCGCCGATCTTCTCGGCGGCGACGTACTCGACGTTGTGGAACCAGATGTTCGGATCCAGCCCGCGCCGGGTCGCCTCCTTGCGCAGCTGGGTGATGCGGCCGGCCCCCGCGTTGTAGGAGGCGAAGGCGAACAGGGCCTTGTCCAGGCCGGTCATCGGTTCCTTGCCGTAGTATTGGTCGATCATCCAGCGCATGTACTTGATGCCGGCGTGGATGTTTGCCTCGGTCTGGGTGATGTCGCCGACGCCGAGATCCTTGCCGGTGGCGGGCATGACCTGCATCACGCCGATGGCCCCGACCTTGCTGCGGGCGGCCTGGTTGAGCTGGGATTCCTGGTACCCCTGGGCGGCCATCAGCAGCCAGTCGACGTCGTACTGGTCGCCGTACTTCCGGAAATACTCAATCAGGGCCAGGAACTTTCTGCGCTCTTTTTCGGAGGAGGCATCCTTTACGTATTTTGCGTTTTTGAAGTAACGCGCCAGGATGATGTTCCCCGTCCGGGTCCCTTCGCGGTTGCGGGCGAGAAAATCATCGAGAGCGGTTTTGAGCCGCGGGCTCTCCTTGCGGATTGCCCAGGCTATGTCGGCGCCGGTGCGCAGGGCTACGTCCGCGTGCACCCTGATCTTCGGGAAGACCTGCTTCCAGAAGTCGGCCTTGTGGCGGTCGACGACAATCAGCGGGATCAGCCCGGCATTCACCATTTCGAGCAGGTCCTCGTCCTCCAGGGTTTCCGGCGCCTCCCTGATGACGACTTCCGGCCGGTCCTGCCCGGCGAAGCGCCGGTTCAGGGCCACCAGGCTTTCGTAGTAGCTGGACGATTTGCGGACGAAAACCTCCTTGCCCGCCAGATCATCGATACCGGCCACCGCCGGCGAAGCCGGGCCGGAGACCAGCAATTCACTGACATTGGCATAGACCGGGGCGGAAAAGTCCACGCTCTTCCGGCGTTCTTCGGTAATCGTCAGGTTGGCCGCGGCAATGTCCCCCTTGCCGGCGGCCAGGGCCGGCAGCAACTCGTCCCGGCCGACGGGGATGAATACCACCTGGACCTTGAGATGCTTCCCCTTCAGCTTCTTCTGCTTGGCCAGCTGCTTGTTCAGATCCTCCTCGAAGAGGCGGAAGATGTCGTAGGTTGCCCCGCGCTGGGTGGCCTTGTCGAGGAAGTAGAAAGTCTTGCTGTAGGTGGTCAGGACCCGGATAATCCGCCGTTCGAGCATGCCGTCGAGATCCCCGGTCCAGGGCTTGGTTGCCTGCTCGAGGTCGATGGTGAGTTCCTGGCTTTCCGGTGACGGACTTGGTGGCGGGGTCGCCGCGGCCGATCCCGGGGGAATAACCCAGGAGCACGCCAGCAAAGAGGTCACGACGACGGCAGACAGAAAACGGGAAAGCGACCGGGCTGAAGCTTGATCAGGGGAAAAGTGACGGGCCACGGTGATTACACTCCCTGCGGTAGAGGGTAAAACGTCATGCCAATAACTATTCCGACCATGGTGGCCGCCCGCGCGGCCATGGACGGCAGCTATCCGCTCTGCGGCCAGACCCTGGTTGACTCAGGATTCGTCCGGGACGTCGGTGTCGACCGCTCCCGGATCATTCACCCAGGCCTTGACCAGGGTATAGCTGACCGCCAGAACCACCGGGCCAACGAACAGGCCGATGACGCCAAAGGCTACCAACCCGCCGAGCACCCCGCCCAGGATCAGCAGCAGCGGCAGGTCGGCGCCGCGCTTGCTCAGGATCGGGCGGATGATGTTGTCGAGCCTGCCGACCACCGCCGACCAGACCAGCAGGGCAATCGCCCAGGCCGTGATCTTTTTGTAAAACAGCCAGCCGACTGCCACCAGCATCACCGGGACGACACCGATCTGGGCGATGGCCAGGATGAACATGACCGCCGTCAGCAGGCCGGCCCCCGGTATGCCGGCAACCCACAGGCCGATGCCGCCCAACGCCGACTGGATCAGGGCGGTGACCACGATCCCCATGGCCACGGCTCGAATCGCTTTCCCTGCTAAAATCACCATCTCCTCCCCCCGCGGCCCCGCGAGCCGCCGGAAGAACTTCCTGACCCCCTTGGCCGCCGTTTCTCCCTGCGCATAGAGGACCGCGGTGAGGATCAGGGTGAGCAGCAACTGCACGACGACCATCCCCATGTTGCCGGCATTGCCGGCAATCCAGGCCAGCGCCTTTTGCGTATACAGGGCGAGCTGCGCGGAGACGCCCTCGGGTCCGGCGGCAGCCGCTTCCGCCCACTTTGCGGCGATGGGTTGCCCGACCAGCGGCAGGTTGCCAAGCCAGGCCGGCAGCGCCGGCAGACCACTGGTTTCGAGCAGCGTGATCCACTCCTTGACCTTGCTGATATTTTGCAGGATGGTCGCTACCCCCATGACCACGGGGAGGATCAGCACCAGCAGCATGCCGACGGTCATGACCAGCACGGCCAGCGTCCGACTGTTGCGCAGCCGCTGTTGAGCACCAAGCAGCAGCGGCCAGGTGGCGACGGCGATCATGGTGGCCCAGATCAGCGCCAGGAGAAACGGGCTGAGGATCCAGGCCGTCGTCACCAGCAGCAGGCCGAGGGTGAGGACGCCAAGGACGGTGCGGGCCAGGTCTTGGTGCTGCATCGGATGGGTCATGGCTCTCTCTTAGGGCTGGGATAATGGTCTGTTACATCAGGCTTGGTGCGGACTGATCCGAAGATGGTCGCGCGACAGCTGCCGCGCCAAGCCGGACGCGGTTTAGTACGGGCCAATCGGAAGGCAAGCCATCGGCCGCCAGGGCCGGTGTGATGCCAATTAGTGCGGCAGCGTTTTCACCAGCGCGGCAATCTCCTGCGCAAGTTTGGCTACGTTACGTTGCTGTGCGGCAACCCATGCCGGATAGCCGGCATCGGCGGGGATCTCCTTGAGCTCGCTGCGCCGGATCAGCAGGGGGTTCTCCCCCTTCGGATCAACCAGTGCCCAACGTACGGCCAAAGTCGCTTCCCTGGCCGGCTCCCCGCCCATGTACAGGACGTCGAGGGACACCCGGCAGGTCGGCGTCAGGTTTTGATCCCAGGGGAAGAGTGCCACCTGCTGGGTGCCGAGATCGCCGGCCAGTTGCTCGGCAACCGATCTGGCGATGTCGCGATCGAGTTCGCCGCTCCAGCGGTGGTACTCGGCCAGTTGGTAGCGGCCGTCGGCGCCGCCGGTGGCAATCTTGGTCTGCTTAAGAATGTCCGGGATGTTCACCGGGCCGACGCTCACCGCCAGGGCCGAGGGAACCGCCCCAATTGCCGGGGGTGGGACTTGCGCCGGCGCATACAGACTGTAGTAACTGGTTTTCGGCGACGAACCGATGCAGCCGCCCAGCAGGGTCACGGCCAGGAAGGCTGCCGCCGCGAGATGGATGAAGGAATTATTCATTGGCGTCACCATCCTTGCCGAAAATGACTGATTGCGGTTGCTTGTCCAGGGTTTCCGTCAGTTGCCGCAGAGAGCGCAGGGTCAGGGTCAGTTCCTCGAAAGTCTTCTTGGCATTGTAGTTGAGAGGCGAGTTCTTGCCGACCGTCCCTTGCAGTTCGACCAGCGTCTTCTCCAACTCGTCGAGCGTTGTCTTGAGCTGCGGGGCCGTCTCGTTGTTGAGCTTGCCGGCGAACTCACCGGCCTGCTTGATGGCCACGGACGCTTCCTGCAGGGTTTTATGCAATTCCGCGCCGATCTGCTCGAAAGGAATCTGCTCCAGGCGGCTGGTGATCCGCGCCAGGCTCTCCTGGATCTGCTCCAGGGAACCGGGAAGCGTCGGGATCACCGGATAACCGTCGGCATGGGTCAGTTTGGCCTTCTTCACATCCTTATGGAAGGCCAGATCGACCATCAGTTGCCCGGTCAGCAGGTTGCCGGACTTCAACTGAGCCCGCAGCCCGCGCTGTTCGACCAGCATCTTGATCATCGCTTCGGAATTCTCGGCGGCGGCCTTCATGGCGGCTGCCGTGCCGACGCCGCCGATCCGCTCCGGTTCGATGGCAACCTTGACCGGTACGCGGAAATCCTGCTTATTGGCATCGAACTGCAGGTCGAGGCTGACCACTTCGCCTATCTTGATGCCGAACAGCTCGACCGGCGCGCCCACGCTCAAACCACGGACCGACTGGTCGAAGTAGAGCATCCAGTAGCGGCGGACCGTATAGGTCTTTTCCTGGGTGCTGGCGTGATCGGGGTAGAGGCGGAAGGTCGCATTGGCTTCCGCCTCTTTGCCCGGGGCGTAGCCGTCGGGCAGATCGAACGCCAGCCCGCCGCTGATGACGGAAACCAGCGATTCGGTATTGACCTTGAGCCCCTGGGCGTTGAGGGTGACGTTCACGCCGCTGGCGTTCCAGAAGCGGGTGTTCTCGGTAACCCTGGTGTGATGCGGGGCTTCGACGAACAGCTGGAGGTCGACCGCCTGGCCATCCGCACTGAAGTTGTAGCTGACCACCTGCCCGACCTGGATCTGCCGGTAGTAGACCGGTGCGCCGACGGTCAGCGAGCCGAGCGTGTCGGCACGCAGCCAGAAGTGGCGGCCGGGGAGCCCGGTGGTGATCACGGGCGGGACTTCCAGCCCTTTGAAGCTCTTGGTCGGGGTGCCTTCCTTGCTCGGGTCGATGCCGATGTAGGCGCCCGAAAGCATCGTGCCGAGGCCGGAGACGCTGCCGCCTCTGATCTGGGCACGCACCACCCAGAAGCGGGTCTTGTCATTCAGGTAGGGGAGACTCCCCTTGCCCAGTTCGGCCGTGACGATGACATGGGAGAGGTCGTCGCTGAGGGAAATCGTTTCGACCTTGCCGACCTCCACGTCCTTGTACTTGATCTTGGTCTTGCCGGCCTCCAGCCCTTCGGCGCTGGTGAAGGTAATGGTGATGGTCGGCCCCTTCTCGCTGATCGCCTTGTAGGCGAGCACGCCGCCGATCAGCAGCGCGACGATCGGGACGATCCAGACGATGGAAAAGCTGCGGCCGGTCTTGACTTTGGCGACGGCGGCATGTTGCTCGGGGGGAGCGTGGCTGGTCATGAATCCTCCTCGAGGGCATCCCAGATGAGACGGGGATCAAAACTCTCCGCGGCGATCATGGTGATGACCACCACCGCGGCGAAAAAGACGGCGGCCGGGCCGGCCTCGATGCTGGCAACGGCACCGAGCTTGACCAGGGCCACCAGAATGGTCACGACATAGATGTCAAGCATCGACCAGCGTCCAACCATCTCGGTGAGCCGGTAGAGCATGGTGCGGTCCTTCGGGCGCCAGCGCCAGCGCAGCTGCACGCTGAGCAGCAGGATCACCAGGATCAGCAGCTTGAGCAGCGGCACGAAGACGCTGGCGATGAAGATCACCGCGGCAATCTCCCAGGAACCGCTATGAATGAAGTAGATGACCCCGCTCATGATGGTGTCGGCCTGGGTGGTGCCGAGGGCCGAGGTGATGGTCATCGGCAGGACGTTGGCCGGGATGTACAGGATGCTGGCGGCCAGGACCAGCGCCCAGGTGCGGGCCAGGCTGTTCGGCTTGCGCTCATGCAGGGGGGCGCCGCAGCGCGGGCATTCCAGGTGGTCGTGTCCGTCTGCCGGCGCCTCGACGAGAAGGTGGCAGTCGTGGCAGTTGAGCAGGCCGAGCTGCCTGGCCGTCGCCGGAAGCCCGCTCATGGACGGCGGTCCAGTCGCGCCCACAGCAGGGGCGGGTCGAGGACGGTGACGGCGGCGGCCATGACCAGCACCAGCAGGCCAAAGGCAAAGACCGAAATACCGGGGACGATGGTCGCCATCTTGCCGAGCTTGACCAGCGCCACCAGGATGCCGAGCATGAAGATCTCCAGCATCCCCCACGGGGCGATATGTCTCAGCAGGCGAAATGCCCGGATGGCATGGGGAACCGGCCGGTCATACTTCAGCGGGGCCAGAATGTAGAGCAGGCAGGACATCTGCAGCAGCGGCACCAGCACGCAGGTGATCAGCACCAGCGACGCCAGGCCGTACAGCTCCTGGCGCCAGAGTTCAACGATGCCGGTCAGCAGTTTGGTCTCCTGGACGAAGCCGCCGCTTTTCATGGCCAGAAACGGGAAGCTGTTGGCAACGATGAAGAGGATCAGGGCGGCCAGGGTCAGGGCCAGGGAGCGTTCGATGCTGTCCGGTTTGTGTTTCTGCAGCACCGCACCGCAGCGCGCACAGAGGAGGGTGGCCGCCGCCTCGTCGGGGAGTCGGTTGAGCAAGTCGCAGTCGTGGCAGGCGACGACGGGCATGAAATCCTTTTGCTGGTTAATGATGACTTATACATATTATTCATAATTTATGCCGACCTGGTTTGCAATCGCGTTGCCGGGAAAATCGTACCATTTCGTCGTTTCGATGAAGAATTCTGGCCCTGCGCGGCATTTGCGTGGACGAAATCCCGACCGTGGTGCGAAATCCCGACTTGACAACTTTCTTTGTCATGTTTTAATCAGATTAGTAAATAATAATAAACGGAAGGGGAACCTGTGAGCCTCGAACGGTCCGTGCCGCGCAAGCTTGCCGAAAATTTTTCTGGCCGTAACGTGGCCGACAACAGCGCCCCGACAACCTTCCCTTCCGGCCTGCCCCCCGAATACAGCCGTTTGCTTGCGGAAATTTCCGCCCGTATGGTCAAGGTGCCCAACGAAGAGCTCGACGCCGAGATCGAGCGCGCGCTCCGCGAGGCCCTGCAGCCGCTCGGCGTCGATC
Organism: Desulfuromonas sp.; assembly: GCA_012026975.1. Lineage (GTDB taxonomy): Bacteria > Desulfobacterota > Desulfuromonadia > Desulfuromonadales > BM103 > VAUL01. Next base: position 25,240 of record VEPG01000088.1, read on the forward strand.
GCGGCGGTCTGCTCGAAGTCGATGAGAACTCGCCGGTCGTCCGCATCAGTCATGTCTGGTATGCGGAAGGGGCCGAGCACGTCTCCGCTGAAGTCAATCTGGCGGAACTATTCCCCTGGAGTTATCGGCACCTGGTCCAAGAAGGAAAGGTCAAGAACATCGCCAGCATTGACGACTATCCTCCCGGCGCCGACATCGACCGACAGTCCTGTCTTGCGCTGGGGAGCAAATCAGATCTCGCAATTCCGCTGTTCATCGGTCCACGCGTCCATCATCTTCTCGCCATCAATTCGCTGCGGACCGAACGCGACTGGCCGGCCGAGCTGATCGTGCATCTGCGCCTGCTGGGGGAGATTTTCGTCAGCGCCCTGCAGCGGCGGGAGATGGAACAGGCGCTGCGCCAGACCAGGGACCGCCTTGATCTTGCAGCAGAGGCCGCGGAGGTTGTGTTCTGGAAACTTGATCTCGAGACAGGATCGTTGTGGGCGAACGACAAGTGCTATGAGCTATTCGGCTTCGATCCGTCAACCGCGATGACTTTGACACTTTTTCTCGAAAAAGTTCATGCCGACGACCACGAACGGATCCGTCAGGCGATCGAGCAGGCGCGCCGGACCGGCAGCGAGGTGACCGTTGAATACCGGGCTCCGCTAGCGGACGGCCGGGTTCGCTGGATGATTTCGCGCGGACGGCTCATTTGTCTGGATAAACCGTCGGCGCCCTGTCGTCTCATGGGGATAACGATGGAGATCACCAAGCGCAAGGAGATGGAGCAGCAGCTCCAGGAACAGCTGCGGGAGATCGCGTGTCTGCACGAGCAGCTCGAAGCGGAGAACGCCTACTTGCGCAACGAGGTGGTGGCGCGCGACGAGCAGCGGGGGCTGCACAATGTCGGCAGCAGCATGCAGGCGATCATGGTCAAGGTGGAGCAGGTGGCCGGCACCGGCAGCACGGTGCTGATCCAGGGGGAAACCGGAACCGGCAAGGAAGTGCTCGCCCAGGCGATCCACCGCCTCAGTGCCCGCGGGAAACGGGTAATGATCAAGGTGAATTGCGCCGCGCTGCCGACGGCCCTGGTCGAGAGCGAGCTGTTCGGCCACGAGAAAGGGGCCTTCACCGGGGCACTCAGCCGGCAGGCCGGACGCTTCGAACTGGCCGACGGCTCCACCCTGTTCCTTGACGAGATTGCCGAGATGCCGCTCGAAACCCAGGCCAAGCTGCTGCGCGTCCTGCAGGAAGGCGAGTTCGAGCGGCTCGGCAGCCCGAAGACCTTCAAGGTCGATGTGCGGGTCATTGCCGCCAGCAACCGCGACCTGGCCGCGGAAGTCGAGCAGGGGCGCTTTCGTCGCGACCTCTACTACCGCCTCAACATCTTCCCGATCCACCTCCCGCCGCTGCGGGAGCGCCGGGAGGATATCCCCCAGTTGGTCTGGGAGTTTGTCAACGAGTTCGGCGAGCGGATGGGGAAGAAGATCCGCCGGATTGCCAACCGTGACATGGAGCAGCTCAAGGCGTATTCCTGGCCGGGGAACATCCGCGAATTGCGCAACGTCATCGAGCATGCTCTGATCGTCAGCAAGGGGGAAACCCTCGAACTGCAGCGACTGGTCGCGGATCCCCCGCAGGGTTCGATGGCAGTGACGCTCGAAGAGATGGAACGGCGGCATATCCAGGAGACCCTCAGGGTAACCCGCGGCAAGGTCAAGGGGGCGGGTGGCGCGGCGGAACAGCTCGGCATCAATCCATCAACACTTTATTCGCGCATGCTCAAGCTCGGCATTCATCCCTCCCACGCCTGATCTGCGCTGGTTGGCATTTCGGCCAAAGTGCGAAATATCGTCTTTCGCCCAGGGGCGCCCCACCGTCATCACTCCCGCATGCAAGCTAATAGCCTGAGTGTTTTAAGCAGGTTGCAGAGTTTTACCCGGCCGGCGGCGGCTTGGTATGCTTCATGGAATTGGTATCTGTTCATCATGTACCTCTCCGTGATCAGAATCTATCCGCCTCCGGGGCGCGAGCAGTTCGTCATCGATGTTCTCGATACCCTGAAGGGCCCTGTCACCACCAACGCCGACTGCCTCGGCAGCTCGATCGCGATCGAGGCCGGAGAAAACGGGGAGGGCGGCGCCATCTGCTACACGGAGCAGTGGCGCACGCGTGAGGCTCTTGACCGGCACCTGCGCTCGCCCCTGTACGGCCGGGTGCTGGAAGTCATGGAGTGCTCGCGCAAACCGCCGGGTGTCGAGTTCTTCACGGTGACCGACGTCGGTGGCCTGGAACTGGTCGAGCAGGCCAGGCACCCCCATTGACAACCAACCTTAGCAATCGCAATCCTGAGTTTTTGCCCCCCACTCACGGACCCCAGCCGTGGAGCTTTTCAATTCCAGTGTGATCAGGAGCTTCGACCTCGGCGATGGACTGGATCCTGGAGTTCTTTCAGCATTTCCCCCCGCTGGCCCGGCTCTCCCTGGCGTTCTTCCTGGTTCTGGTCGTGCCGATGATGTGCCAGCGCTTCTCCCTGCCGGCGGTGGTCGGGTTGCTGATTGCCGGGGTGGTCATCGGCCCGTACGGGTTGAAGATCATCCCCCGGAACCCGGTGGTGGGCAATTTCCTGTCCGAGCTTGGCAAGCTGATGCTGATGATGTTTGCCGGGATCGAGATCGATCACGCACTCTTTCGCCGGGTCTGGAAACGCTCGCTGCTCTTCGGCCTGTGCACCTTCCTGCTGCCGCTGCTTGCCGGGGTCGCCGTCGGTTTCCTGTTCGGCTATTACTGGGTGGCGGCGCTGCTGATCGGCTCGCTGCTCGCTTCGCATACCCTCCTTGGTTTCCCGATCACCCAGCAGTTGGGGATCGCCGGCAGTGATCCTGTCTCGGTGACCACCGGTGCGACAATCTTCACTGATGTTGCCTCGCTGCTGATCCTTGCCATCTGTCTGCCGATCCACATGAGCGGTTTCTCTCCGCAGTCCCTGATCTGGCAACTGGTGCTGCTGCTCGGTTATGTGCCGCTGGTGATCGTCGGTATCGGCAAGCTGGGCGCCTGGCTGATGCCCAGGTTTTCGGGGGCTGCCGACCGCGAGTTCGGCCTGGTCCTGTTTCTGATGATCCTCGCATCCTTCGGCGCGGAACTTATCCACCTTGAACCGATCATCGGGGCGTTCATGGTCGGCCTGGCCATTGGCCCGGTGACCCGTCATGCCAAGGGATTCGAACATTTCGAATTCATCGGCCAGAGTTTTTTCATCCCGATCTTCTTTCTCAGTATCGGTTTTCACATCGATCTCGGCGTCTTTGCCGGGACGCTCATCGACAATGCTCCGCTGGTGGTGGCAGTGGTCGCCGGGCTGATCCTGGCCAAACTCGCGGCGGCGCTGGTGACTCAGCGGATGTACCGCTTCACCACCCTCGAGGGACTGCTGATGTGGTCGCTCTCCCTCCCCCAGGTCGCCGCCACGCTGGCTGCCGCCCTGGTCGCCTTCAACACCTACGACAAACAAGGACAGCGGCTGATTGACGAGCCGCTCCTCAATACCATCATAGTCCTGATGGTGGTCACCTCGATTCTGGGACCGGTGCTCACCGAAAGATTCGCCACGAGGATTTCCCGACTCGACCAGACAGAGCGGGGAAAGGTCATCGCCTGAGCCGGCGAGCGTTCTGCCCGCCGGAGAAATCCGGCACAGTGGCGGCAGCCTCCGCCAGAAAGGGACGAGGTGATGAAGGGCTTGCTCCGAAGAATGTCTCTGCTCGTTTTTGCCATCGGTCTGCTGGCCATGGCGGGCTGCACCAGTATCGGTCCCCGGAGTGTGGTGGCGGACGGCTTCGACTACACCGGGGTTCTCGGCGACTCCTGGAAGCAGAGGATGCTCTTCAACCTGGTGCGGGTACGCTACGGCGACACGCCGATCTTCCTCGACGTGGCGTCGGTCATCAACCAGTACTCGCTGGAAACCGGGGTGAACATCAATGGACAACGGGCCAGGACAGGTTACGGTGACACCTTCTTCGGGATCGGCGGGTCCGCCGTCTACACCGACCGGCCGACCATCACCTACATCCCCCTGAGCGGCGAGAAATTTGCCCGCAGTCTGATGAAGCCGGTCCCGCCGTCGGCGCTGATGAGCATGATCGAGGCCGGCTATCCCGTGGATCTGGTCTTGCGAATCTGTGCAGAATCGGTCAACGGCATCAGGAACCGGAGTGGCGGCGCGTTTCGTGCCCGGCCTGCCGATGCGAAGTTCCATCCATTGCTGGAGCGGTTGCGGCGGGTGCAGAACTCCGGGGCTATCGGTCTGCGCGTCCAGCGGGTGAAAGAGGACGAAACCGTGGTCATGACGATCCGCGGGGATGTCGAGGCGTCGGTGCGTGAGGACGCCCTTGCCACGCGCCAGGTGCTGGGGCTCGACCCGGCGGCCGAGGAGTTCCGGGTCGTCTACGGTTCGATTGCCAGGGATAACCGGGAAGTTGCCATCCTGACCCGCTCGCTGCTGCAGATCATCGCCAATCTGGCCGCGAACATCGAGGTGCCGGCCGCGCACGTCGAGGAACAGCTGGTCAATCCGACCGCGCCCGACATGCTCCCCGATGGCCAACCGCTTCCCCCGCTGATCAGAATCCAGAACTCCGCCACTCCGCCCGAACACGCCTTCGTCGCAGTCCCCTACCAGGACTACTGGTTCTGGATCGACAACCGCGACCTCAAGTCCAAGGGGCTCTTCTCTTTTTTGATGTTCCTCTTCTCCCTCACCGAAACGGTCGGCAAGGACGGCGCGCCGGTGGTCACCATTTCGGCGGGAGGATAGAAGGGGCAGTGTCGGGTGTGCCCGCCACTGCCCCTGGAAATTTTCGTGCTAGGATTAACCCGCCGACCGGTATCAGCCGGCAAGGGGGCAGGAGAGGTGTTCCGCAGCAAAAGGGAGGGGACGCACGGGTTAAAGCTGGGACTTGAGGAAAGGAGTACGACGATGAAAGCATGTTCGATTGGCGGAGTGTTTCTGGCTTTTTCCATTCTGGGTGTCATGGCACAGAGTTCCTTGGCCATCGACGATATCCCGGACAGAAAAATGGTCAGTAAGGGCGGGGTCCTTTATCCGTATACCGGCGATTCGACACAGGGACGTTTCCAGACACCGAAAAACGCCAGGGAATTGTTCCCGTCCGGGACGCTGGTCGGGGTTTTGCCGGAAGACTGCGTCTCTACAAGCAACGAAACGGCCGGCGACTTCTATCGCTGTGATAACGACTTTGCACTCAAAGCGGTGGATCGGGACGGCCGGACGGTATACCAGGTCATAGACAACCCATAATGCTTGCTAGCAAGTTTTGATCGTGACACGCTAAAAAGCTATGTATAAAATTGACTGGATTTATTATTGAACATTAAGGAGAGATTGATGCGCCCGCAATGGATTGCCATTCTTTTTTTAAGCTTGTTTTTCGCCAGTCAGGGTTTCGCAGCCAGTGAGGCCGATCTGCGGATTCACGCTGTCAAGCCCGATGCGACGGTGACGGTCGATCGGGTCATCGCTGATGGCAAGGTGCTCCTGAGCGTGGCCGATGCTTCAAGAAAGCCACTTTTCGGCCTGACCACCGGGGATTTTGTCATCACCCAGGCCGGCCGTACGGCGAAGATTCTCTCGGTGCAGCCGATCGCCGAGAGCCTGGATGTGCCGCGCAATATTGTCCTGGTCCTGGACAATTCCGACTCGATGCGTCAGCGCCATGCCATCGACGCGCTGCTTGCCGGCGTGGATGAGCTGCTGAAGATCGTCCGGCCGATCGACACGATCGAGGTTGTCGTTTTCGACGATCGGCAGACGATCAGCAAGGGCGGACGTGACCTGCACGTGCGGACGTTCAAATCGAACCGCGCCGCGGAGCTGAAGGCTTTTGTCGCCAGGGTTTACGGCGAGGGAACGACCGCCAACACCTTCCTTTACGATGCGATGTTTGCCGGACTCGACAGTATTCAGGCCCTGCCGGCCGCCGAACCCAGGTTCATGGTGGTCTTCTCCGACGGGGAGGATCTCAACAGCGCCAGCAAACAGGAGGATGTGGCCAAGGCGGCGCAGGAGTTGGCGCGTTTCGATGCCTATGCCATCGATTACATGCCGGGGTCGACCACCGACAAATTTCTGGCCGCGTTTGCCGCCAGGAACCGCGGTACGATCTGGAAAGCCACGTCGGAGACGAACCTGGTGCCGATTTTCCAGAGTGTCGCGTCGAAGATGCAATATTACTACGTGGTCGATTATCTCTTTCCGCCCACGGGCAGTCTGACGGTTGCGCCGGACCGGCTGGTTATCGATGAGGTCCGGATGCTCGATGCCACGGCACAATCCGGCGCGCCTGCCGCTGCCCCGGAAGAGGAGGCCGACGCGCCTTCGTCCGATATCAGAATTGATACCTCCGCTTTGATGCTGCAGCCGACGGTGGATTCCGTCTACGGCATCGCTCGCTGGAAGATTCTCGTGGCCAACACCAGGGGGAGCGTGGCCGAACTGGCCGGCGAGGGCCCGCCCGCGCGGCAGATCACCGTGCCGCTGCCGACCGGCAACCTGCTGCCGGCGCTCGCGGTCGGCGGTGACCTGGCGGTGAGGATGGAGGCCGAGGACCGCAAGGGGCAGACTCTGGTGCTGACCGCGCCGGCCGTGAAACTCCATTACCTGCAGACCCGGGCCGGCCTGGAGGTGACGCCGACCAGCCTGACCATCGAAGAGATCCGGACCATCGATGCTTCGCCGATGCTCGGCCATATCTACTTTGCCAAAGGGTCGAACGAGATCCCCGCGCAATATGTCCGCCTTGCCGGGCCGGAGGCGACCGCGGGTTTCGACGAACAGCAGTTCCGCGATACCCTTGAAAAGTACTACCAGGTGCTGAACATCGTCGGCAAACGCCTGGTCGACCACCCTGAAGCCACGATCACGCTGGTCGGATGCAATGCCGACGCCGGCGCGGAGAAGGGAAAGAAGAAGCTTTCCACCCAGCGCGCCGAAGCGGTGCGCAGCTACCTGCAGGCGGTTTGGAACATCGCCCCCGAGCGCATGCCGATCGAAGTGCGCAACCTGCCCGAGATGCCGAGTACCAGCCGGATCGAGGAGGGGCAGGCGGAAAACCGGCGGGTGGAAATTCGCTCGGCGGCCCCGGCGATCCTCGACCTGATCCGCAGCACCTACCTCGCGAACCGGATCGATGCGCCGGCGCTGACCCTGAAGCCGAGCGTGGTTTCGCCACACGGTATCGTGCGCTGGAAAATTGTCGCCGACAGCTCCACCGGGAGGCTGGCCGATCTGGGGGCGGAGGGGGAGCCGGCCGCGCAGATCACCGTCCCCCTGCCGGTCGGCGACCTGAAGGCCCTGGCCGCCGCCGGCGATATCGAGGTGAGGATGGAAATGCAGGATCGCAAGGGGCAGCGCCTGGTGTTTGCGCCCGTGCCGATCAAGGTCAACTTCATCCAGACCAGCCAGCGGCTCGCGCAAAAGCAGGATCTGCGGGTGCAGGAGAAGTACGCCCTGATCCTCTTCGATTTCGACAAGGACACGATTGACGCGCGCAACCAGGCGATTGTCGACACGATCGTGGCGCGCATCCGGGAATTGCCGCAGGCCACGGTCGAAATCGTCGGCCATACCGACAACATCGGCAAGGAGGCCTACAACCTCAAACTCTCCGAGCGTCGGGCGCTGGCGGTCTACAAACTGCTGGCGGCGGCCTATGGCGAGAATCCCGGCGAACGCATGCGCTATGCCGGGGTTGGCCCGAACAGCCCGCTTTACGACAACCTGACGCCGGAAGCCCGGTCGTTCAACCGTACGGTGACGATCACGCTGGAGTACCTGTCGGCTGAGTAAGCCGGCCGGAATGGCAGCGTCGCATCGCGGGGCACGGATTAAGAAAAACTGCGACAGCTTTGTTGACAGGGGGGGGCAGGATGCTAGAATTTGAGCGGCTTGTCCCAATGAGAGGATATTACTGATCACCAAGGAGGTTACAATGAAATTCACGTCACTCAAAATGTGGTTGCCGCTGTTGGTTGCCTTTGCCCTGACCGGCTGTGCCGGGATGAAAGGGGCGCAGCCCCTGACCTTTACCCCGCAGACGTTCGAGTCGGGAATGTATATGGCGAAGGCCGACAATTTCCAGATCATCACGGATGCATCGATGACCATGGGGGACAACGGCGATTTCGTGTCGGCCAAGAACCTGGTCGGCGCCATCAACCAGAGTCTCCCGTCGGATTATCCCGCCAAGGCCGGTCTGCGCTCCTTCGGGCACAGCGAGCGTCAGTCCAGGAATCTGACGGACCTGGCCTACGGGATGGAGAAGTATTCGCGTGACGGTCTGCAGAAGGGTCTCGACAAAATCAAGTATCCCGGCGGCAACAGCCCCATGGGGGCAGCCATCGACGCGGCCGCCATCGACCTGAAGGATGCCCAGGGCACTTCGGCGCTGGTGATCATCAGTGACGGTACGCAGAACAACATGGACGATGCCCCGGCCGCCGCTCAGGCGATCAAAACTAAAATGGGCGACAAGCTGTGTATCTACACGATCTGGGTCGGCGATGATGTCGCCGGTCAGAAAGTTCTGGAAAAAGTTGCCAAGGCCGGCGGTTGCGGCTTTGCCGAAACCGCTGCGAATCTGACCGACCAGAAAAGTCTGGGAGCTTTCGTGGAGAAGGTCTTCCTGACCCGCAAGTCGGCTCCGGCACCCGTGGCGGCACCCGCTCCGGCTCCGGCCCCCGTGGCGGCACCCGCGCCGGCCCCGGCTC
>VEPG01000035.1 GCA_012026975.1 Desulfuromonas sp.
CTATCTCTCTATCTCTCTATCTCTCTATCTCTCTATCTCTCTATCTCTCTATCTCACTATCTCACTGTCTCACTGTCTCACTATCTCACTATCTCACTATTTCACTATCTCGCTTCTCAGCACTCACTCCGTCAACCGAAACGCCACCGGGATGCTGACCTCGCAGGCAACCGGCGCGCCGTTGCGGGTTGCCGGAATGAAGCGCCAGCGCTGTACCCCATCGAGCGCGGAGCGATCGAGCACAGCATGCCCGGAACTGCGTTCCAGGGAAACCCCTTCGACCTTGCCGCCGGCCGTCACTTTGGCCCGCAGCCGCACCGTTCCTTCCCATCGATTCTGCCTGGCAAGGCGCGGATAGGGCGGCAACGGATTGGATTCGTAGCGCGGAGTTGCCTTGATCAGGCCGCCGTCGTTGCCATCCCCCCCGGTTTTGGATCCCTGTCCTGGGATACCGTCCCCTATCCCGGTCCCGCCGCCGACCAGTGAAACGCCGATCGCGGTTCCACCGCCAGACGACAAGCTCGAGTCGACAGGCGGGGAGGCCGGCGCAGTTTCTGCCGTTGCTTCGACGACCGTCGCTTCCGGCACGGCACACAACGGATCTGGTTTTTGTTCCGGAGCAGTCGGGATTTGAGCAGGAGTAACCGCGGGCTGCGCAATCACCCTGCGCGCGGAAGCCGCTACCGAAGACCTCGGACCGGAGGCCTTCGGCGCAGCCGCGGTCGATGGCATCGGCCCGCTCGACGGTCTTTCGATCAGGGCGACCACCATCGGCCCGGCGTCATCCGACAAAGCCTCGAAACCGTGCCAGCCGACGACGCCCAACCCGGCGTGCAGTCCGACGGACACCGCCAGACAGGCCGCTCTCAGCCACAACTCACGCCCACTTGCGCTGCCTTTTGTCACGTCTGCCGTCAACCTTCCGCGAGGTTCCTCGGAATAAGCTATTGAATTGATTATTCGAAGGTTTTTACATTGACATCAATGCAAGATTTTTTCAAGATGCGAACTCGTACTACTTTTGTGGCGTTTTATTTTTAAGGAGGCCTCACCCCATGTTTCCGCATTATTCCAAGCAGGCAGCCATGTGCCTGCTGCTCGCAGGATTGGCCGCCCCGTTCCCCGCTGTTGCCGAAGAAATCGTCACTCCGTCGCCGACCGAGATGGAAACCGTGACGGTCACCGGCAAGGCGGAGGATCTCCTCTCGGGGAGCAGCACCCTTGCCGGCGAAACGCTCCAACAGCTTCCGGTCAAGAACGGCAGCATTGCCGAGGCGATCACCGTCCTGCCGCATGTCCAGGCCGGCGAGGGGCAAAGGACCTCGGAGCGAGGGGGCGAAATCCTGCCGCCGTTGATCTCCATCTCCGGCGCCCGCCCCTATGAAAACTACTATTCAGTCGACAGTGTCGGACTGAACAGCCTGCTCGACCCGCTAGCGGATAGTCCAACAGCTATATCCAGCGTTCCCGGCCATCCACAGAGAACCTTCATCAATCGCAATCTGATCGACAGCGTTACTGTCTATGACAGCAATGTTCCCGCCCGCTACGGCTATTTTCTCGGCGGTGTTATAGATGCAAAGACTCGGATGCCAGCCAAGCAGTTCGGCGGCAGCATCAGCGGCCGCATGACCCAGGACGAATGGGCCAGCCAGCATATCGACGATTCAAAGGAAGATAAATTCAACAATTCCACCGACCACAACTACCAGCCGGATTACCGCAAACACGAGGGCAGCCTGAGCCTTGACATCCCTTTGAATGAGAACTCTGGACTGCTGGCTGCCTATACGACCTATCGTTCCGAGATCAACCTGACCCATCTGGGCCAGGACCGCGGCCAGGACAGAATCCTCGACAACTACTTTCTGAAATACGCCTGGAATCCGGACTCCCCCTGGGCACTGGAACTTACCGGCACATATACCCCATCCGAGGAAACTTACTTTCTCAAGAACACCCTTGACAGCGACCTCACCATTGATCGCGGTGGCTACTCCCTGAACGGCATTCTTACGCGTAAACTGGATGCCGGTGAAGTTGCCTTGTCGATCGCCTACCTGGATGCCGAGAACTCCCGAACCGCCCCGAACGAGTTCAAAAGTTGGAAGCACGCACCGTCCACCAGCTGGGGGAAGCCTCTCGGCCTGACTCTGAGTCAGGAAGGGGGGCTCGGAGATTTGGAAACCACGGAGGAGAGCCTGCAGATCAAGGCCGACGTGGCCCTCGACCCGGTCCAGGCGGGGGCCATCAGTCACACCGTCAGTTACGGTTTTGCCTACACGCGTGACGGCGGCAGCTACGACCGTACCGAAACTGCCTATGTCTACAACAAATCGGAGATCAACCCGAATTTCGCCAACCCGGCCTGGGTTGTCTGTGCCGAAGGGGATACAGCGTGTGTCGCTGGTGAGCAATATTTCAACCAGCGCAACGTCTATGCCGCAGAACGGGCCAGTGCTGTCATCCACCGCCAGGCCTATTATGTCGAGGATCTGCTCACCTTCGGGCGCTTCTCACTGCGTCCGGGGCTGCGCTTCGAGCTCGACGATTTCCTCGACAACAACAACATGGCCCACCGGCTGACCGCGGGATGGGACATTTTCGGCAACGGTCTGAGTCGACTCAGCGCCGGCCACAATCGCTACTATAGCGAAGCCCTGATGACCTACAAGCTTCGGGAGGCGACCACCCCCTATGTCACGGAAACAAGGAGCAAGGGCACAAATAACGAGCTCTCGGCCTGGACGAAAAAAAGTGTCGCGACGACGCCTTTGAGCAAGTTTTCGGAACTGGACACACCGTTTTCCGATGAGTTTACGGTAGGCTTTGACCAAAAGTTATTTGGCGGGATGCTCTCGCTCAACTATCTCGATCGCCGTCATCGTGACCAGTTCGCCAGAGAAACCATTACCGAAGGCACCCAGAAATATTACGTTCTCAACAACAACGGTGAAAGCAATTACGAGAGCTGGTCGGTCGGCTGGGAACGTCAGTGGCCGAAGCATTACCTGAACGTCAACTACACTTACGCTCAGTCAGAGAGCACCAATGGCAACGAATCCTATGACGATGCTCTCGAGGACTCGCAGCTCGACACCCAGGTCTGGTATGACGGGCACCTCATCGACAAGGAAGAACTGCCGCGGACCGACTACTATCGCCCGCACGTTGTCAACGTCATCTACGTCGGCAGGCTGCCGTGGGGTTTCACCTTCACCAACGTTACCAAGTATCAAAGCGGGTACGAAGCCACCGAAGAAATAACTCTAACCAAGGCTGAGAGAGCTCTCATCACTTCACAATACAACATACCGTCCGACACGAGATTTTACGACAAAAAGAAGCGTTCCGGCTCCACCGTCTTCGACTGGCGGCTCGACTGGGAAACCCGCACCTACCGGGAGCAGTCGCTTATCGTCTCACTGGAGATCAACAACGTCTTTGACCGCAAGGTCAAGACCGGCGGCAACAGCGACGACACCTATGAACTCGGCCGCGAATTCTGGCTGGGGATGACCTACAAGTTCTAGTGTCCTGTACGGTTAGTTCCCAGCACAAATTGTGAGGGATTTCGGTTTCTGGCAAGGCGCGGTGACGCAGGCATAGTGGGACTACGCCGAGGAGCCGCAACGTAGCCAGGGGCCGAAAGAACCACAATTTGAAAGGATAGAATTAGCCGCACGGGACACTCGCGTTACCGCTTCCTACTGCAGCACCACCGGGACATCGACGGTATTTTCGCCGTCATAGAGGGCCAGGATATAGCGCCCCGGCGGCACCCCGGCAGGAAGGGGCAAGTCCATGGCGTTGCCGGCGGACCGCCGTTCCGGTATCAGCCGGCGCGGCATCGGGAAGCGCAGGATCCCGCCGGTGGAGTTGACGACAAAGATCTGCTTGTTGTGGAGCAGGACATCGTAGGCAATCGTCGGCAAACGATAACTGCGGACCGGCACACCGAACTCTCCGTGCACATCGATGATGAAAAGCCCTTCGTCCTGGTCGCCGACGGCCAGCAGGCCATTGCCCAGCGACAGTTTGTAGGCGTTGCCGGGAGTGTCGATGCGCTGCAGCAGCTTCGGCTCGGCCGGGTTGGCCAGGTCGAAGATCTCCACGCCGAGTCGGGAACGGGAGACGAACAGGCGCGTGCCATCGATCAGCAGGTCGTTGATATCCCCAACCGTCCACTGATGCCTGGGTATGGGGCGGGAACCGATCACCCGCGGCTTTGCCGGCGTGCTGACATCAATCACTTCAAAACCGCTGAAATTTTCGCTACGACTGACCACCACCATAAATCCCGGGTCGAGCCAGGCCATGGCCACCGCAATCCCGGGCGGCCGGTATTCTCCGGCCAGGACCAGGGTGCCGGCAGGATTACAGTTGAAGATCCGCAACCGCAATTGTGAGAGAACATACAGGCCGCCGGCATGCCAGCCCGTCGTGATGATTGGGTCCGAATCAGAGTCGGAGATTGTCATCCGGCTGCTTGGCTGCATTTCCGGCAGACCGCCGCGGATGGCATGCAGACGCAATCCGGACGGGTCCGGCAGCGCCAGCAGCGGCGCGTCCGGCCGGCGCTCACTGCCAGCCGGTGATACCCCTCCATCAGCATCCGGAAGCACGGCCAGACCGTTCAGGTCGTAGGCCAAGATCTTGTCACCCCACGGCAGCAACTTGACCTTTCCCTGAATTATCTCAAACGGGTAGTCGCTCTCCGGCGAAGCCGGCAGGTTCTTCAGCGTTTCCAGCGGCAAGACCTGCAAACCCGAGAGTCCGGTCAAAAACAGCCGGCCGGAATGGAACTGCAGGGAAGTCGCCACCCTCGACGTGGTGATCAGTCCGGCGGATTGCGGCGCGGCCGCCCGGCTGACATCGATGACGGCCACCCCTTTCCCCACCAGCGTGCAGAACAGGAGCTGTTCTTCCGGGGCCGCCTCCAGCCGCAGCGGCCGCCCCTTGAGGTCAAGTGTGGCGGGAGGACCCAGCCGTGGCCATGAGGCCAGGGAGAACGCCTGCAACTGGCCATTGACCGTACAGAGATACAGGGTCTCCCGGGCAATGACCAGGTCACGAACCCCCCACGGCAGCTGTACCTTGCCAATTGGTTGCGCTTCCCCGCGCGTGTCGCGTTCGTAAAGGGTCAACAACCCCTTCTGACCGACGGTCACCAGCCGCCGGCCACTGACCGCCAGCCGCCAGGCCCCCTCGCTGCCCGGCACCTGGCGGGACCGGAGGCGCTCCCCCTCGATCGCTACCGACAGCAGCCCCGAAAGGTTGTTGATGGCATAAACGGTCTCCCCGGCACCTTCCAGGTCGGTGAAGTTCCCCGTCAATTCAAGCCGGTCAACTTCCCGGGGCGCCGCCGGATCGTTCACGTCGACCAGAATCAGTCCGAAGTTGCTCCTGCCGACCACGGCTTTGGACCCGACCAGCGTTACACCATTGATCAAAACTTCATTGCTGGCCACCTTTTGCGGGGAAAGCCTGATGCCGCCCCGAACTTCGACTCGCCGTCCGGCCGTCACATCCAACGCAAGCAGCCGCTGGTCACTCGTGGTCGCCACCGCCAAGCGGCCATCGGTTGCATAATGGGGGATTGTGACTGACACGTCGACCGGGCTACTCCCAGTGTCGACCCCCTGCGGGTCGGGAAACAGCAGCGCCTGCAGGCCATCATGCAGCCCCCGGCCGCCGACCGCCAACCGGGCTTTCCCCGCCACATCATGACTGACCGTGACCGTGTCGACCTGCAACACCGCATTCGCGGGTTCCTGGAATTTCAAGGTCATCGCCGCCAGGCCGACAGTCGTGACCACGACCACCAGCCACAGCAGCCAACGCACCTGGCGATTACTCAGCACGCTGCGCTCCCTTCACCGCCTGCCGCCAGGGCGGCATCCGGCCGGGCAACCGGCAGCCACCGGTTCAGGACGTTCCAGAGTTCCTTCTGGCGGAACGGCTTGCCGAGAAAATCGTTCATCCCCGCAGCCAGACAGCGATCCTCATCTTCGCCGCGGGCATGGGCCGTCAAGGCGACAACCGGCGTCGGCACCCCCGCCTGACGCAGCCGACGGGTCGTTTCCAGCCCATCGAGCTGGGGCATCTGACAGTCCATGAAAATCAGATCGAAGGTTTCCTTCCTGGCATGCTCGAGCACCCCGAAACCATTGTCGACAATCGTCAAGGTGAACCCCGCGTTCCGCAGCAGGATCCCCAGCAGTTCCTGAGTGGTGGCGTTGTCTTCCGCCAGCAGAATGTGTCCGTTGCCATACGCTTGGGGGGCTGCCGCCGGAAGCTGTTCCGGCCCCACGTCGGTCCGACAGTTCAAGCCCGGCGGAGGCAGGGCGGGCATTGCGGCCTCCGGGACCACCGGGAATTTCAGGGTGACAGTAAAACAGCTGCCGGTCTCCGGCATGCTGTCGACGCTCACCTCGCCATCCATCAGCCTCACCAGTTCGCGAACGATAGTCAGCCCCAGCCCGGTGCCGCCATGGGTGCGGCTCAGGCTGCCATCGGCCTGATCGAATGCCTCGAAGATTTTCGCCAGAGATTCGGCGGGAATGCCGATGCCGGTATCGCGCACGGCGATGTGAAACAGCCGCTCACCGGAAGGATCCGGCGGATCGGCCGAGAGACTCACGGTCACCTGGCCGTGGCTGGTAAACTTGACGGCATTCCCCACCAGGTTGAGGACGATCTGGCGCAGACGACCGGCATCACCGCAAACCCTTTCCGGCAGCTCCGGCGCACTCTCGAAGGCCAGTCGCAACCCCTTGAGCCGTGCCGTCTCCGCAAACAGCGACACGGCATCATCCACGCTCCGGCGCAACGGGAAAGGCTCGTTCTCCAAAGTCAGCTTGCCGGCTTCGATCTTGGCAATGTCGAGCAGGTCGTTGAGGATGTCCAGCAAGGCTTCGCCGGAGGTATAGACCGTTTCGGCCAACTGGCGCTGATGATCGGTCAGGGTCTCGTTGCGGAGCAGGTCGGCCATGCCGAGTACGCCGATCATCGGCGTGCGGATCTCGTGACTCATGTTGGCCAGGAACCGTGACTTTGCGGCGTTGGCCGCTTCCGCCGCCTCCTTGGCGGCGATCAGCTGCCAGGTGCGTTCCAACACCTCCGCTTCGAGCACCTCGCTGTGCCGCTGCAACTGCTCGTCGCGTTGCCGCAGCTCTTCGAGCATCTCTTCGAAACCACGGAAGATCACGCTGAACTCCTCCGTGGCGGGCGCCAGGGTTCCGGCGTCGAGTTTCCGGTCCAGAGCCACCTTGCGCATCTGCTCGGCAAGACGGGCCACCGGCACGGAGAACAACCGCTGCAAACTGGTGCTCAGCAGCAGGGCAATGGCGGCGGCCCCACCCAGAATGGTCAAGCCGGCACTGACGAACAGGGCCATCTGCTGCTGCTGGCGAAGCAGTTCGGTCCGCACGTAGAGAGAACCAGTCCGTCGGCCGTTGGCTTCGATGATCCTGAACAGAGCCAACTGGTTCTGCTCAATCCACTGGCTGTCACGGCCGGCCGCCAGCCCCGCCTCGACCTGCTCTTCTTCCAGCTTCATCTGGGCCAACTCGAACGAGGCGGCATAGCGCTGCCGGGGCGAGGATTGGCGCAGATAGGCGGCAAGCGCCCGCTGCCTGTCATCGAACAGGTAGGCCGCCACCACCTCGGGGTGGACCCGCAGTGAACCGAGAATCTTCTCGGCGGCGTTCGGGCTGTGCAGGACCAGGGCGGGACGGCAGGAATCGGCAAGGACGCTGACCAGCACGCTGAGTTCCCGCTCGCTGTCGTTGCGGAGATGGCGAAACTGGGCGACGGCCACCACCGTACCGGTCAGTCCCAACACCCCCATGCTGCCCAGAAAGATGATCCCGGTCAATTTATATCGGACTGAGAGATTTTTTAACCGGTTCATGAGCCGCCTGCAGGCGTTGGAAAGGATCTTCAACGGTGCGTTAAATTGCGTCGAGATTATCAGAAAGAGCGCGTCAAAAAAAGAAAAACCGGAAAAAGCCGCGATGTCAGGCTCAGTTGCGAATTTTAAGCATTCGTCGGCAACTTCTCGCGTGGACAACCTGACGCGTTAAGCTACAATCGACGCAGCACACAAACGGGAGTGTCCATGTCAAGTCTGCCCGCCGCCGGCCATCGCCAGCACGGTTTCATCATCACCGCCGTTACCCCTGTCGCCGAGCTGAACGTCACCCTGGTGCAGGCCGTCCACGAGCGCACCGGCGCCCGGCTGGCACATCTGGCGTGCCAGGACCCGAACAATGTCTTCGCCGTGGCGTTCCGCACCCCGCCGGCCGATTCCACCGGGGTGGCGCACATTCTCGAGCATACGGTGCTGTGCGGTTCGCAGCGCTACCCGGTGCGCGATCCGTTCTTCGCGATGCTCAAGCGCAGCCTCAACACCTTCATGAACGCCATGACCGCGTCCGACTGGACCTGTTATCCGGTGGCGAGCATGAACCGCAAGGATTTCTACAACCTGATGGAGATCTACCTCGACGCCGCGTTCTTCCCGCTGCTGCGCGAGCAGGATTTCCACCAGGAGGGGCACCGCCTGGAATTCGCCGACCCGCTCGATCCGGCCACGCCGCTGCAGATCAAAGGGGTGGTGTTCAACGAGATGAAAGGGGCGATGGCCGATCCTTCATCGCTGCTCGGCCGACGGCTCAACCGCGCGCTCTTTCCGGGTACCTGCTATGGCCACAATTCCGGCGGCGAGCCGCTGGAGATCCCCGACCTGACCTGGGAAGGGCTGCGGGCCTTCCATGCCGACTTCTACCATCCCGGCAACAGCTGGTTCTTTACCTACGGCGACCTGCCGCTGGCCGGACACCTGGAACGGATCGACGCGTTGGCCCTGAGCCGATTCGAGCCCCGGGAAATCCATAGCGCCATCCCCGCCGAAGTGCGTTTCACCGCGCCGAGGCGAACCGAGGCAACGTTCCCCCTAAGTCCCCAGGACGATCCGGCCGGCCGCAGCATGGTGCAGCTCGCCTGGCTGAGCTGCCCGATCGAGGACACCTTCGAACGGGCAGCCTGCGGCATCCTGGCCGGCCTGCTGCTCGGCGACCCGGCCGCTCCCCTTTACCAGGCTCTGCTCGACAGCCGCCTCGGGCAGAACCTGACCCCCGGCACCGGCTATCATGACGATTACCGCGACACCGTGTTCGCCGTCGGCCTGCAGGGGACCGAAGCGGACCGGGTCGACGCCGTCGAGGGCCTCGTGCTTGAAACACTGGAGCGGATCACCCGCGAAGGGTTCCCGGCGGAGCGGGTGGAAGCCGCCCTGCACCAGTACGAATTTTCCAGCCGCGAAGTCAGCGGCGATCAGTACCCTTACGGACTCAGCCTGCTGATGCGCTTTCTCGGGCCCTGGCTGCATGCCGACGACCCGCTCTCGCCGCTGCAGCTGGACCGAAACCTGGCCGCCCTGCGCCGGGCGGCGGCCGATCCCGCGTTTTTCCCAAAACTGATCCGCCGTCACCTGCTCGACAACCCGCACCGGGTCACCTTGTTGCTGCGCCCCGACCCCGAACATGCCCGACGCGAGGAACAGCTCCTCGAGCAACGTCTCAAACAGGCGGCGGCAGCGCTGGGCACAGAGGCCAGGAACCGGCTGGTCACTGCCGCAGCCGAGCTGCAGCGCAGCCAGGAGACGCCCGACGACACCAGTTGCCTGCCGACCCTGGACCTGGCCGATATCGATCCGGCAGAGCAGGAGGTGCCGTTTGTCGCGACCCGGGTTGCCGGCAGCAAAACCCTTTGGTTCGATCAGCCGACCAATGGCATCACCTATCTTTCGCTGCAGTTCGACGCCCACGGCCTGCCGTTGGAACTGCGCCCCTGGCTGCCGCTGTTCTGTGCCCTGCTGCCGCAGATCGGCGCCGCCGGCCAGGACTACCTGACCATCTCCAGGCGCATCACCGCGGTGACCGGCGGCATCCGTCTCGGCACCAATCTGCTCGAAGACCCGACCGATCTCGACCGGGCCCGGGCGACGATCGATCTGCGCGCCAAGGCGCTTGACCCCCGGCAGAAAGCGCTGTGCGAGCTGCTGACCGACCTGCTGACCGCGCCGGACTTCAGTGATCTCGAACGCTTGCGCACCGTCATCGGCCAGGTGCGGGTCACCATGGAGAACTCGATCCCGGGATCGGGTCATTCCTACGCCGCCCGGGCCGCCGCCGCGGCCCTGACCCCGACGGCGCGGCTGCGCGAAGAGTGGTCCGGGATGAGCCAGATACGGCTGATCCAGCAAGCCGCCGCCCTCGACGACAGCGGCCTTACCGAGCTGGCCGGGCGGTTCAGTGACATTGCCGTGCAACTGTTGACCGCCGGTCGGGGTGCCGCCGCTATCACGGCTGAGGCAGGGGCACACGCCAGCATGGCAAAACCGCTCGCTGCCCTGCTTGCCGCCCTGCCGACCGGGGCCGGCGCCGCAGCGGCAACGGCCGCCGACCGGACATGGCCAGTCCCGGCCGTTGCCTGGAGTGTCAATGTGCCGCTCGCCTACGTGGCAAAGGTCTTCCGCACCATCCCCTACGGCCATCGGGACGCCGCGCCGCTGCTGGTGCTGGCAAAGCTGCTGCGCGCCAACTTCCTGCACCGCGAGATCCGCGAAAAGGGGGGCGCCTACGGCGGCATGGCCGGCTACAATGCCGACGGCGGGCTGCTCTCGCTCATCTCATACCGCGATCCGCACCTGCTGCGAACCCTCGAGGTCTATCGGGAGGCCGTCGAATGGACCTGTCGCGGCGAGTTTACCGACGAGATGATACGCGAAGCCATCCTGGCGGCTTTCGGCGAACTCGACCGTCCGCTCTCCCCGGGCGGACGCGGCCACCGTGAATTTCTCTGCCAGCAGCAGGGATTGAGCATGGCATTGCGGCAGGGGTTGCGCGACGGGATTCTGGCGGTCAGCCGGGAAACGCTGGCGGGGGCCGCGCGGCGGCATCTGCGCGACGGCGATGACAACAGCGCCGTGGGCGTTCTGGCCGGCGATGCGCTGCTGGAAACGGCGCGCCCCGAGTTGGAGAAGGTCGGGACACGCTTTGAACGGTTGTAGGGGCGCGGCACGCCGTGTCCCTGCGGATCACGCCTCATGCTTCTAACCGGGAGGTCATCATGAGTACGAAGATACTGGTGGTTTTCTACAGCATGTACGGCCATATCTACCAGATGGCCAATGCCGTTGCCGCCGGGGCGCGTGAAGTGTCCGGCAGCGAGGTCACCCTGATGCAGGTGCGGGAACTGGTTCCGGAAGACGCCCTGGTCAAGAGCGGCGCGGCGGCGGCCCGCCGGGCCTTCGCCCACATCCCGGTCGCCAGTCCCGACGATCTGGCCGCGGCCGACGCCATCATCTTCGGCACCCCGACCCGCTTCGGCAACATGTGCGCGCAGCAGCGCAACTTCCTCGCCCAGCCCGGCGGGTTGTGGATGAGCGGGGCGCTGATCGGCAAGGTCGGCAGCGTCTTCACCTCCACCGCCACCCAGCACGGCGGCCAGGAGACGACCATCACCAGCTTTCACAGCACGCTGCTGCACCAGGGGATGATCATCGTCGGCGTCCCCTACTCGGAGCAACGCCTGCTGAACATGGCCGAGATCACCGGTGGCACCCCTTACGGCGCCTCGACTCTCGCCGCGGCCGACGGCTCACGCCAGCCGAGCGAGAACGAACTGGCCATCGCCCGCTTCCAGGGTCGCCACGTAGCGCAGATCGCCGCGCGCCTGAAGGGGGCGTAGGGGCGCGATGCATCGCGCCCGGATGAAACCCGCCTGACGTGTATTGGGCGCCATAAACTACGCCCCTACCTGGTGCGCCGGGTTGCCGGCGCACTCCACGGGTCGTCCGGCCAGGGATGTTTCGGATAGCGGCCGCGCATCTCTTTGCGGACTTCGGGATAAACCTGGTTCCAGAAGCTGCGCAGATCCTGGGTCACCGCCAGCGGCCGGCCGGCCGGCGAGAGCAGATGGATGAGCACCGGCACCCGGCCGCCGGCAAGGCGCGGCGTGTCGGCCAGGCCGAACAGCTCCTGCAGCTTGGCCGCCAGCACCGGGCGCGCGCCGGCCGCATAATCGAGTCGCACGCGCGAGCCGCTCGGCACCGCCAACCGCTCCGGGGCCAACCGTTCCAACTCCCGGACCTTCCCCCCCAGCCACCCCAGCAGAATCGCCGTCAGATCGAGCCGTGACAGATCGTTGCGCCCCCGCACCGCTGAGAGCCACGGCGCCAGCCATTCGTCGAGCCGCGCCAGCAGGGCGCTGTCGCCGGCATCGGGCCACCCATCGGCGGGAAGCTCCCGGTGGAGAAAAGCCAGGCGCGCCCGGTACTGGATCGCTTCCGGCGTCCACGGCAAAGCGGCCACCCCCTGGCGGCGCAGCAGGTCGAGCAACAGCGGCACGGATTCGCCGGGTGTCAGCGCGACCGGGCGCTCCTGCAGCACCCCGGCGCCGAGGGCCCGCACCTCGCGGCCGACCACGCGCCCCGCTGTCTCGTCCCAGAACACTTCGCGCCGCCAGGTCAGCCGCCCGGCAAACAGCTCCTCGAGGTCGGCCCGTTCGAGGCTTCCCGCCAGCACGATCTCCGCTTCCCCGCCGGGCATACCGCGCAGTTCGGCGGCCACCAGGAAATCCGGGCGCGGCACGGCACTGCGCGCGCCGAGCCGGACACCCCGCCCCCCCGCCAGCAGGTACTGTTCGCCGCCGGGGCCGCGCCGGACGCCGATCCGGTCGGGAAAGGCCGCGCACAGCAGACGATTGACCATCGTCGCCGACGGTCGGGACTTTTCTTCCCGCGCGGCAAAGCGTCGCCGCCAGAATGCGGCGGTCCGGCGCACCGCCGCCAGCCGCCCCGCTTCGCCGTGTCCCCGCTGCAGCATCTCCAGCCGCTCGCACGGATCGCTGGCCGCCGGGTGTGCCGGCCGCCAGTCGGGGGGGCAGAGGTCGCGCTCGCCGAGCAGGGCGACCAGGTCGCAGCCGAGCGGGAGTTGGCCGGCCGCCCGGGCGGCCAGCAGCAGGCAGGCCAACCGCGGATGCAGCGGCAGTTCGGCAGCCTCCTGGCCGATGGCGGACAAACGCTGGCGTTCGTCGAGAAGACCGAGCGATTGCAGCAGCTCGCGGGCACCGCTCAGCGCCCCGGCCGGGGGCGGGTCGAGCCAGGGGAGTTCCGCCGCGTCGGTCACCCCCCAGCGAGCAAGTTCCAGGGCCAGCGGCATCAGGTCGGCCTGGCGGATCTCCGGCGGGGTGGACGGCAGCAGGGCACCATGAGTGCCTTCACTCCACAGCCGATAGCAAACTCCGGGCCCGAGGCGGCCGGCACGGCCGGCACGCTGTTCGGCACTCCCCCTGGAAATGCGCACCAGTTCCAGCCGGGTGCTTCCGGCGACCGGGTCGAAGCGCGGACGCCGCTCGAAGCCGCTGTCCACCACGGCCTCGATCCCCTCGATGGTCAGGCTGGTCTCGGCAATATTGGTGGCCAGCACCACCCGGCGGCGCGCGCCGGGGAGGATCGCTCGTTCCTGCTCGGCGAAAGGCATCTCCCCGTAGAGCGGCCGCAGATCGACGTCGCAAAGGTCGGCGAGCTGTCCGGCACAACGGCTGATCTCCCCGGCGCCGGGAAGAAAGGTCAGGACATCCCCGGTCGTTTCCTGGATGGCCCGCCGCACCCCTGCGGCCACGGCAGCGGCCAACGGCCCGGCGGGGTCGCGCGGCAGATGGCGGACTTCGACCGGGAAGCTGCGCCCGGCGCAGCGGATTACCGGCGCGTTGCCGAGCAGTCCGGCCACGGCTTCCGCCTCCAGGGTTGCCGACATCACCAGCAGCCGCAGTTGCGGACGCAGTCCGCGCTGCGCATCGCGACACAGGGCCAGCGCCAGGTCGGCGTTGAGACTACGCTCGTGGAACTCGTCGAGGATCACCAGGCCGATGCCGGAGAGTTCGGGGTCGGCCTGCAGACGACGGGTCAGGATCCCTTCGGTGACGACTTCCAGCCGGGTGCGTTTCGATGCGCACCGCTCGTAGCGGATGGCGTAGCCGACCGTGCCGCCGGCCTCTTCACCGAGCAGGCCGGCCATGTAGCGGGCGGCGTTGGTCGCTGCCAACCGGCGGGGCTCGAGCAGCACGATCCCCTCCCCTCGCAGCCAGGGGACATCGAGCAGGGCCAGTGGCGCGCGGGTGGTCTTGCCGGAGCCGGTCGGCGCCACCAGCACGGCATTGCCATGCTCTGCCAGGGCGGCGGACAGCTCGGCAAGGATCGATTCGACCGGGAGCGGGGAAGAGACGTCGGACATGGGCGCATTCTGCCACAGCACCGCGGCGAACCCAAGGGGAACGACTTCTGGCAGGGGAAGTTACGTGTTAACCGGTTGTTCGACGGGAAGGAGGATCCGCACCGTAGTGCCGGCTCCCGGCGTACTGTCGATGGCGATCCGGCCGTGATGAGCATCGACCAGGTACTTGACGATGGTCATCCCCAGGCCGGTACCGGGGACCCCGGTATTGGTGGTGTTGGCACGATAAAATTTTTCGAAGACATGCGCGATCTGCTCGGCCGTCATCCCCAGCCCGTGATCGGCGACCGTCAGCTCGCAGCAACTCTGCTCCTTGCGAATGCCGATCCGGATCGTGCCGCCCCGGGGGGAATATTTGATCGCATTGCTGAGCAGGTTTTCGAGGATCTGCGCAAGGGCATAATGATCCCCTTCCACCACGGCGCCGTCGTCCGGCAGATCGAATTCGATGGGGTGGTTGTCACTGGCCTCCTGGTGACCCCAGGCCGCCTCCCGGCAGAGCAGATCGAGCCGGCAAGGCTCGAAGGTCAGCTTCAGCCCTTCACCGGCCTCGAGCCGGCTGATGTCGAGAAGATCGCTGACGATGTGCGCCAGATGTTCGGACCGGTTCAGGATCAGCGTCAGGCAATCGCGCGTCTGCTCCCGGCTCTGCTCCGGGCCGTTGAGCAGCAGGTCGGCGTAGCCCATGATGGTCGCCAGCGGAGAACGCAGCTCATGGGCCGCCGTCGAGACGAACTCGCTCTTCATCTTCTCCACCCGCCGGGCTTCGGTCACATCATGGTAAGCCATGACCACATGCAGAATCCGGCCGTTTTCATCGAAGTGCGGCGCGGCAATCACGTCGAAGAACCTGTCGCGCAGCTGCCTGCCCCGAATGATCGCCTCCCGGCCGGTGTCCATGACCTGCAGGAAGACACACTGCTCCGGGGTAGGATCGGCTTCGCAGAGAACCTGGTTGCAGCATTGGCCGGTTACATCTTCGGAGTGGCCAACCAGCAATCTGGAAGCCTGTCGGTTGAATGAGACGATGCGCCGTTGCGGATCGACAACCAGTACGGCAGAGCCGACCGTGTCGAAGATCGTCTGGATTTCGCTATGGGCTACCTGCAACTGGCGGTTGGTTTCACGTACGTTTTCCAGCACATGGCGGAAGGTGGTCGCAACGATCCCGATCGGATCAAGGGCAACCATGCTTTGATCGTCGAGTTCCTCCGGACGCAGGGTGCGCGTGCCAACGACATCGAGCAGGTCGTTGACCTTGGCGCGGATATAGCCGAAAGCCTGCTCGTTGAGAGCCCGCAGTCGCTGGTTCTCGGCACGCAGCCGTTCGAGTTCGGTCATATCGGAGGAGGATTCTTGATTGGTCACGGGCGCTCTTCGGGTCGCGCAATGACAACCCGGTAATAGTCTTCGATCTTGTCGAGTTGCGCCGCCAGCCCCATGTTTTTCACCGCCGCCGGGATGGTACTGGTGGCATCGCGGCTGTCGACAAGCACCGTCAGGATGGCACGCCCCTCGCTCAAGGCCACGTGATGATTGTTGACTTCCCGCAGGGTCAGCAACAGACAGGAAGGACAGACCTGCCCGCGGATATCCAGTTCGAGGGTCTCAATCGTCATAAGCGGATACACTCCATCACGATGTGGTCAGGCGTAGCAGCAGGCGCCCTCCCAGCCAGGCCCCGGGGAGCAGTCCGGCCAGGAACAGCAGGCTTTGTATGGTCAGCAGCGGCACCCCCCCCATCAGGTGCCAGACGTTGCACCCCGGGGTCATGCGCGAGCCGAGGGCCATAATGACACCGCCGGTGAAAATCATCAAGACCTGGCGCCCCGGCATCCGCCAGCGGGGGCGGAACTCGCCGAGCCGCAGCGCGGAGATCAGGGCGCCGAGAATGATGCCGGCAATCAGCGGGAACTGGATCAGCGCAACCACATCGAGCACCGGTCCGCCACCCCCGGCCAGTTGCGGACCACCGTACGGCAGGGTGTAGCGGATCGGCTGGGCGGTAAAGTAAGTCAACTCCGCGACATGCCCGGGCGCAATGATTTTTTCGATGAATGCCGCAAACTTGGCATAGGAGGTGGTCACCCCCATCGGCATCCCGGTGCCCAGAACCGAGAGCAGGCCGAGTCCGGCCAGCACCAGTGCCGTCAGCCACAACGGCAGATACCCTTCGGCCTGTTGCACCGGCCCGCGCCATAGCCCCTGGCGCCACCACCGCCAGCAGAGCCAGCCGCCGGCAATCGCCAACCCTGCCGCCCACCACCCCGGTGCCACGCCGGTCAACTGGGGGAGAGTCACGGCACGATCATGCCAGGCGCTAGCCTTCGCGATCTGGCTCCAGGCCGGGTGGATCTCGGCGTACAGGGCACTGCCGGCCAACAGCCCGAGGAAGGCCACGACCGCCGGCAGACTGCCGCCACCCATTTTGTAGAGAACGCCGACCACGCACCCGCCGGCCAGCACCATACCGATCCCGAACAGACAGCCGCCGATCAGGTTGGTTGCCGCCGGGGGGGCAAACCAGGGGAACGGATACGAGGGGAGCGCTCCCATGACGCGGGCCAGTTCGAACAGCACGGCACTCGCCGTCACCAACAGCATCAGTGCGCGCAACCGCCGGCCGTCCCGGAATAAAAACAGGTCGCGAAACGCTCCGGCCAGACAAAAGTCCGAGCGGTGCATAAAGAAACCTGCCGCCAGACCGACCGCCAGCGCGGTTATCAGTGCAATCAACGCGCTCGCTTCCAAAGCAGGGGCTCCAACTCCTTTCATTATTGAAAATCAATTATAACAGATACGGTGTGTGTTTGCAGAAAAAACCGGAAAATCGCGAGGCTTTCCGTTCGCAAGCAGGGACAGCCCGGCGCGGGGCAGGGTCAGCGGGAGAATTGCCGAAAGCGTGCAACGGCGACCGGGATTCGGGAATCCGGCAGGTTGCCGAAAGCCAGCCGCAGGTACGACTCCATGCCGGGACCGAACGCTTCCCCGGGAAGGCAGGCCAGATCGGCCTCCATGGCCAGTCGCCGGGCCGCAGCCCATCCGGAGAGCTCCCGCCAGGGGTGACGCACCCACGCGAAGAAGGCCCCGCTGGCCACCCGTTGGAAGGGATTGCCCGGAATATCGAACAGCTCGACGAAATGATCGTGTCGACGCTGCATCATCGCGGCGTTGGCCGTCACCCAGTCATCCAGCTGCTCGCAGCCGAAACGGATGGCGTGCTGGGTCAGACGCGGCTGACAGACCGCCATGGTGTCCTGGATCTTCAGCGCCTGGCGGATCATCTCCGCGCCGGCGACCAGGGCACCGGCGCGGTAGCCGGTCAGGGCGAAGGTCTTGCCGAACGAAGCAATGTGAATGAAGTGCTTCTGCCATCCGGCTGCGCTGAACAGGTCATGAGGCGCGGCTCCAGGCGGCAGGAAGGCGTTGTAAGTCTCATCGAGCAGCAGGGTGAGGTCATGGCGCCGGACCAGTTCGAACAGTTCGCCGATGATCGCCGGCGGGAGGACCGCGCCGGTCGGGTTGCTCGGCGTGACCAACAGCAGTGCCCGGGTACGCGGGGTAATCAGTTTTTCGATCACCCGCGGATCGGGAATCCCCCCCGTGGCCTCATTGAATGGCGCATAGACCGGGTTTATCCCCAGGACGCCAAGGGCCATCGGGTGATCGAAATAAGCCGGCAGCTGCAGGATCACCTCGTCGCCGGATTGGCACAGCGTCAGCATGGCTAGCCAGAATGCCTGGCTGGCGCCGATGGTCAGACAGACCTCGTCGCCGGACGGACCGCGCCCGTAGCGGCGGGCAAACCAGTCGGCCACGGCCGCGCGCACTTCGGGGAGCCCCTCGTCAGGTGAATATTTCGACGTCTGCGGATCGTCGAGCAGCGGCTTGAGGTGGGCGATCAGCTCGGGGGCCGGCGGAAAATCGGGAACCGCCTGGCAGAGATCGATCAGCGGCCGCTCCGGTGGGAACGCCCGTCCGGCAAGCCACTCCTTCACCGCGCTGATCGGCGGGAAGGGGACAGGTTCGATGTGGGGGGAAAAACGCATGATGATCCCGTGATCCGTGACCGGCACGGGCGGTTCGCGAACCGCCCCTACGCCCGTCGCAAAACCTCCACCAGCAATTTCGCCACCGTGACCATGTCGTCCACCGCCACGCTCTCCTTGGGGGAGTGGACGTCGCGCATGCCGGTGGCAAGGATGATCGTTTCGATGCCGTGGGCGTTGAAGATGTTGGCGTCCGACCCGCCGCCGCCAAGCTTGATGCCCAGTTCCTGCCCGGCACCCTGCGCGGCGGCCCGCGCCAACAGCACGATCGGCGCGTCTTCGGCCACGGCCATGCGCGGGTAGTCGGACTGGACTTCGATGTGCAGCTGCGGCCGCACCGTTTCAAGGCCGATGGTGCGGGTCATTCTGTCGGCGGCGCGCTCGAAGCAGGCGATCATGTGCGCGGTTTGGGCTTCCAGCTTCGCCGGGTCGTGGCTGCGCGCCTCCCCTTCCAAGGAGACCCGTCCCGGGACGATGTTGCAGGCCACCCCGCCTTCGATCCTGCCGAAATTGGCGGTTGTCTCGACATCGATGCGCCCCAGCTGCATTTCCGCCAGCGCCAGGGCGGCGGTCTGGATCGCCGAGAGCCCCTGCTCCGGCGCCACGCCGGCGTGGGACTCGCGCCCGAGGATCTCGACCCGGATCCGGTTGGCCCCCGGCGCCCGCAGCACCATGTGTCCCATGCCGGTGGTGTCGAGGGCAAAGCCGTGACGGGCACGCAGCAGACTGTAGTCGAGGTGCTTGGCGCCGACCAGGCCGATCTCCTCGGCGATGGTCACCAGCACCTCCAGCGGCCCGTGCGGGATGCGCTGCTCGCGCACCACTTCCAGTGCCTCGATCAGTTCGGCAATCCCGGCCTTGTCGTCGGCGCCAAGGATCGTCCCCGAGGCACTGGTGAAGATGCCGTCGTTGAGCACCGGCACCACCTCGCCGCCGGGTTCGACGGTATCCATGTGCACCGACAGCAGCAGCGGGTCGCCATCCCTGCCGGCCGCCGGAAACCGGGCGAGCAGATTGCCGATCTCGCCGCCGGTAGCCTGATCGGCCCGGTCGAAGAGGATTTCGGCGCCGAGGCCGGCCAAACGTTCGGCGAGATAGTCGGCGATGGCCCGCTCGCGCAGCGGCGGGCTGGTGATCGCCGCGAGGCGGGCAAATTCATCGGACAAACGTTGTCGATTGATCATCCGTATCCCTCCGGGCGGTGGTTTCGCTCCCTTTCTGCCCTCTTATCTTAGTAGCCCATCACGGCCCTTCTGGCAAGCGAATCGACACGCCCAACGTTCTGGACAAGCAAGCAGGCGCCCTGCTACGATATCAAACTTGACGATGATCGTAACCATCGTCGTCGAACGTTGCCGACAGGATACTCCCGCGTGGATTTCGATTTTCAGCACCCCCAGCAGATTGAACCCGATCCACCGCCACGTTCGCGCCGCAAATGGTGGCTGGCCTCCGGCGCGGCCATCGTCCTGGGCCTGCTGCTCCTGTTGGCCGGGCCGGAAATCTACCGGGCACTCAACCCGCCGGAACCACCGCCGGAACCGCCGCCGCCACCGGAAATCCGGCAACGGGTGATCCGCAGTTCGATCGTCGCCGGCGAAACCCTCGGCGTCCTGTTTGGCCGTTTTCTGCCGGCCCAGGACGTCCATGCGCTGACCCGGAAGGTGCAGCCATATTTCGCTCCCAAGGATCTGTGCGCCGGGCAACCCTATCAAGTCTGCATCACCGGCGACAACCTTGACCGCTTCGAGTATGACATCAACCGCGACGAGCAGTTAATCATCACCCGCCGGGGGGAGAATTTCCACGTTTCACGCGTGCCGATCCCCTATGAAGTCAGGACCGAGCGGGTCCGCGGCGTGATCACCTCCAGCCTGTTCGAAACGGTCAACAGCATCGGCGAGGAGGACAGTCTGGCTCTGCTGCTGGCCGACATCTTCGCCTACGACGTCGACTTCATCCTCGATATTCGCGAAGGGGACTCGTTCCAGACCCTGGTCGAAAAGCGCTACCGCGACGGCAAGCCGGCCGGTTACGGGCGCCTGCTCGCCGCCGAGTTCACCAATCAGGGACAGACCTACCAGGCGATCCGCTTCAAGGACGGCAGTCGGCCCGAAGCCTGGTATGCTCCGGACGGCCAGAGTCGCCGCCAGCAGTTTCTGCGCGCGCCGTTGGAGTTCAGCCGTATCTCCTCGGGCTTCACCATGCGCCGCTTCCACCCGATCGCCAAAACCTGGCGCGCCCACCCCGCCATCGACTATGCCGCCCCGGCCGGCACGCCGATCCGCAGCGTCGGCGACGGCACCGTGATCGCCAAAGCAAACTCGGGGGGGAACGGCAACTTCGTCAAGATTCGCCACGGCAACGGCTACGAAACCATGTACCTGCACATGAGCAGGCACGGCAAGATCAGTCAGGGCGGGCGCGTTGCCCAGGGGCAGGTGATCGGCTACGTGGGGAGTACCGGGTTGGCGACGGGACCGCATTTGTGCTATCGGATGACCCGCAACGGTGCCCCGGTCAACCCGAACAAGGTGCGCGGCATTGCCGCCGAGCCGGTTTCCAGGGCCAACCTGGCGGCGTTCAGAGCCCAGGCGACGACGCTGCTGGCCCGACTGGCCGACCGTTCCACCCAGGTGGCCAGCGACACGAGCGGCTCCGCGGCACCGAGCACCAACTGAAAATCCGACCTCTTTCCACGGGAATTTGATGGCCATGAGACTTGGCGAACTGCTGTTGCAAGAAAAACTGATCACCCAGGCGCAGCTTGAGGAAGCGCTGCAGGCCCAGGTGATTTTCGGTGGCAAACTTGGCACCATCCTGATCGAAATGGGGATGATCAGCGAGAAGATCCTGGCCGGAATTATGAAACAGCAGCTCGGTTTTCCGTGCGCCAAGCCGGAGGACCTGGAGGATATCCCGAGAACTGTTATCGACATCATCGGTCTGGACCTTGCCGAAAAGTTCATGGTGGTGCCGGTATCGGTCAGCGGGCGCAAGCTGACGCTGGCCATGGCCGACCCCCGCAACATCCAGGCGATCGATGAAATCGCCTTCCGGACCGGCCACATCATACTGCCGATGCTGGCGCTCGAAGTGCGGCTGTTTTTTGCCCTGGAGCGCTACTACGGCATCAAGCGGCCGATGCGCTACATCGCGCCACCCAAGCATGTCCGCGAAGAACTTGACCAACTGCACATCACCAAGGCGACCGATCCCGACAAGGCGCACGCCAGCGAGGAAGAGTACCTTGGCGCCCCGGGGTCCGAGCATGTGCACATCGCGGCAAAGCCCCCCTTTGCGAAGGCCCCGCCCGAAGAGGAACCGCTTGAGGAGATCGAAGAGATCGAGGAACTCGAGGAGATCGAAACTCCTGCCGAGATTACTCTGGAGCATACCGTCCGGCGCCTGGTGGAGGTCGGCAACCGCGACGACGTGGCGGATGCCCTGATCGAATACCTCGGCGCTCACTATGCCCGCGCGGTGCTGTTCATGGTGGTCGGCGGCCAGGTGACCGGCTGGCGCGCCGCAAAGCATCGGCAGCCGATCCCGGCCGTCGACCAGTTCCAGCTCCCCCTGAGTGAACCGTCGGTCCTCAAGACCGCCGTGGAGAGCAACAGCTTCTTCCTCGGTCCGGTGCCGCAAAGCGGTGCCAACCTGGCGCTCACCACCCTGCTCGGCAAACCGGCGCCCACCACCGCCGTGCTGCTGCCGCTCTCCATGCTCGGCCGGGTGGTCGGGCTGATCTATGTCGACGATCCAGAGGCCAACATGTCCGAAGAGCTGGCCCCTCTCCAGAAAGTCGCCGGAAAGGTTCTGCTCGCCTTCGAACTGCTCATTTTGCAGAACAAGCTCCTGAGGCTCTAGAAAACGCGCCCGGCAGACCAGTGAACTATCTCGTCCACCTCTACCTTGCCGGGCCCGACCCGGAACTGCGCCTCGGTGGGTTGATGGGAGACTTCGTCAAGGGGCCGCTCGATGACCGCTACCCTCCCGGGATCGTCGCCGGACTGCGCCTGCACCGCCACATCGACAGTCTCGCCGCTGTCAGCCCGCACTGTCGCGCCAGCCGTCAGCGCCTGCATCCCCGCTTCGGCCATACCCGCGCGGTGCTGGTCGACATCTTCTACGACCACTTCCTCGCCGTTCACTGGGACGAGTTTCACGTCCAACCGCTCCACGACTTCGCCGCCGACACCTACCGCCTGCTCCGGGAGCATCACGACCTGCTCCCGCCCGGCCTGGCCCGCATCGCACCACGCATGACGGAGCTTGACTGGCTGACGTCCTACCGGAATCTGGCTTCGGTCGATACCGCTTTGCAACGGATAGCCACCCGCCTGAGCCGGCCGACAGCGCTGGGCGAAGGGGTGACCGAACTGGATCGCTGCCGGAATGAACTGCTCGGGGATTTCCGCGGGTTCATTGCTGAAGCACAGGATCGTCTCGACCGGTCTTGACCTTGCCCCGGTCACGGCTCCATCCCGCAACCATTTCGGTCAGGTTTGGTTGTTGACAGGACGGATTGATTGTTTCATGATGCGCACCACTTTGTATTAATTCACTATTATCAGGAGGTTTTTCATGAAAATCATCAAACTTTGCGTACTCGCTGCGTTGCTCTGCCTGTCGGTCACCAATGCCTGGGCGCTGGATGTCGAGGGGAGCGCCAATCTCGGCGTATTCGACAAGTACCTGTGGCGCGGCATCAATCTCAGCGAAAGCCGGGCCGTCACGCAGGGTTCGCTCGAAGCTTCGGCGAACGGCTTCACCCTCGGTGCCTGGGGCAATGCCCAGCTCAGAGACAACTCGGCCTATGATGCGTGGGAGGTAAACGAGGTCGACCTCACTCTCGGTTACAGCTTCGACGTCACCGATCTGTTCTCGGTCAGCGTCGGCAACATTACCTACATTCTCAAGGATATCGAAGATACCAACGAGGCCTATGCCGGCGTCACCGTCAACACCCTGCTGTCGCCGACCCTGACCGTCTACTATGACTGGGACAAAGCCGAGGAGGACGGCCTGTTCTACACTGCCGCGATCAGTCACACCTTCGAGCCGTGCGCCCATGCGGCGGTCAATCTCAGCGCCCTGGTGAGCTACAATGACGAAAGCGACTACTCGATTTCCTATTATGACAGGGAGGCCGATGAAGATAAATCTTACAGCCATTGGCATAATTACGAGTTGAGCGCGTCGGCCGATATCAAGGTCACCGAGCAGCTTACCATCACCCCGTCGCTGCTCTATTCATCGCCGCTCAGCAACGAGGCGAAGAAGGCCATCGACAGCGAATGGTTGGCCGGAGTGAACCTCTCCTACAGCTTCGCCTTCTAAAGGAGGGAGACATGATCCGCCAGGGGAAGATCCTTCTCTGTACGCTGCTGCTGATCGTCTGTGCCGTTCAGGGGGCGACCGCCGAAACGTTGTCGATTCGCTCTGACATCTGGCCGCCCTACAACGACGACCCGAAAAGTATCAAGCCGGGCTACATGATCAACCTTCTCATGGAGATCTTCCTGCCGCAGGGTTACACCCTCGACTACCAGCAGCTTTCCTGGACGGAGAGCCTCGAGGCGGTACGCAAGGGGCAGTTCAATGCCGTGCTTGGCGCCACCAAGGAGGATGCTCCCGACTTTATCTTCCCCAAGGAATCTTTCGGGATCAGTGACACGGCCTTTTTTGTAAAGGGTGGGAACAAATGGAAGTTTAATGGCACGGCTTCACTTAAGGACATTCGCCTCGGCGTCATCGAAAGTTATTCCTACAACGAGGAACTCGACCCCTATATCAAGGCCAATAAGGGAACGAAGAGGATTGTCGAGGCCACTGGTGACGAACCGCTCGCTGCGTTAATACGAATGCTCCAGAATGGTCAGATCGATGCCATTGTCGAAGACACCAACGTCATGTTTGCTTCGATGATCTCCGCAAAGGTGCCGATGGGGAATATTGTCACCGCAGGCAGCTGCAAAGAGAAATCAACTCTTTATGTGGCCTTTTCCCCCAAAAACCCCAAATCCAAAGAACTGGCGGCAAAATTCGATGCCGGGATCAAGACTTTGCGCAGCAGTGGCAAGCTCCACGCGATTCTCGGTCTCTACGGGCTGCCCGACTGGAAAAAGAACTGACGTAATACTCAGATTGCTGATGAGACAAATGCCCGACGCCAACGCGTCGGGCATTTGTCTTTGATTGAGAGAATCCGGCTAATACCTGCAAGATTGGCGGTGACCTTCACCCTGGTCAACATCACCTCGAACGAGATACAGCATCAGCGAATCGGCCAGTCGGTCTCGAAACCGGGCGGGAAGAAGTTCTCCCTGGTCCGGTTGAAATAGCCATACTGCAGCTTCGGGAATTCGGCCTTCAACTCACGCAGCATCGCGACCATGCCGATGCCGCGCCCAGGCACGCCGAGGGTGCCGAGGTACAGGACCGGGTCGAGGCTCAGGTTGCGCATCTGGATCAGGTCGACGCCGATCTCGCCGATCAGTGCCTTGAGCGCGTCGACCTCCTCGCGCCGGTCGCTCACCCCCGGGAAGACCAGGTAGTTGAGCATGGTGAACAGCCCGGCCCGCTTTGCCCGCCGCAACGACTCGATCACATCCTTGAACATATAGCCACGCTGGCGGTAATAGGCGTCGTAGCGACTCTCCAGCACCGAGTTGAGGGAGACGCGGATCGAGTCGATACCGGCCCCGGCCAAGGCATCGACGGCGTCGGGGAGACTGGCGTTGCTGTTGAAGTTGATCGTGCCGCGACTCGTGGCCCGGCGCATTTCCTTTACCGCCGCGCAGACCGTATCGGCCTGCAGAATCGGATCCCCTTCACACCCCTGCCCGAAAGAGACGATGGCGTTCTCGGCCGCCTTGAGGTGCGGCACCGCCACCTCGCACAGTTCATCGACCGTCGGCACGAAGGTCAAGCGTTCCTGGCTGGCCGGACAGCAGTCCGACTCCTGCAGGGAGATGCACCCGACGCAGCGCGCGTTGCACGCCGGCGACACCGGCAGCGGCGCCTCCCAGCGCCGAAAGAAGAGGTTCTTGGCGGCAAAGCAGTGGTAGTCGATGGCGCAGCGTGCCAACTGCTCGAGAAGGCGGTTGGCGGGCGCCTCGGCCAGGCGCTGGCGGACCAGCGGGTCGAGCTCGCGGTCGTCGAAGTGCTCGGGACGCCACTGCGGATTGCGGTCGACCTGCACCGCCGCGGCATAGAAGCGCTCCTCCTCGACACACCAGCCCACCGCCGTGTACGACCAGAGCGGCAGGGTGCCGCACTGGCGGGAGTAGTCGGCGGCCGGCAGCAGGGTGCGGGTGAAGCCGGGGGTGAGAAAGGTCGAGGCCGCCTGGATCTTCCCGCCACCCCAGCGTTTCGGCAGCCGGTCGGCCACGGTCGTCCGCCCGCCGCGCGGATCGAAGCCGATGGCCGGCGCCCCAGGGATGGTAAACAGCCGGCTCCCCTCCGGGAGCGGGATCAGTTCCTCGTTTTTCGGACGCACCACCGCATCGCCGCTCATCCCGGCCAATAGCAGCTCGGGGTGCTCGAAGACTTCGCCTTTTTCATCGGCGACGACGGTGAGGAACGTTTTTTTCATGGCAAACCTTTAGCAACCAAGCGGTGACCGGCGGGCGTTCGACGCTGCCGACAGATTGTTTGAGCGCAGCGAGTTTTTGGCGGCAAGGAGAATGTCCCGTCGGGCGCCGCGAACAGATTGTCTGAGCGCAGCGAGTTTCTGTTCGCAAGACAGGCGCCCCGGTGGCCACCGCCCCCAACTATTGCCAGCCAAGTGGCGACTGGCGGGGCGTTCGACGCTGCCGACAGATTGTCTGAAGCGCAGCAAGTTTCTGGCGGCAAGAAGAGTGCTCCGGCGGTCGCCACTCCAAGCTCTTTCCAGAGGAAATACCCTATCACATCACCCCAAAGCCCGACAATTTCCTTTGCGCATCGCCTGCTCTTCGATATCCTTGAAAGATGCGGACGATCCTCGCCACCCTGCACAGCAAGTACATCCACGCCTCCCTGGCCCTCCCCTCCCTGGCCGCCTACTGCGGCATGGCATGCGGCGAGCTGCTGATCCGCGAATTCACCGTTCACGAGCCGCGCGAAGCGATCCTCGCCGCCCTGCTGCGCGAAGAGCCGGACGTGGTGGCCTTCTCCGTCTACCTCTGGAACCGCCGCGAAACCCTCGACCTCATCGACGCTCTTGCCACTGCCCGCCCGCAACTGCGCCTGGTGATCGGCGGCCCCGAAGTCTCCTTCGACGGCCCGGAGCTGTTCGCCCGCCACGGAGGCCTGACCGCCCTGGTGCGCGGCGAAGGGGAACTGCCGTTGCGAGCGCTGCTTGCCGCATGGCGGGCCGGGAATGAACCGGAGCCCATTCCGCGTCTGGCCCTGCGCCTCGGCGCGGAGCTGACCGAAGGCCCCGATGGTCCGGTATTGGCCGACCTCGACGCCATCCCCTCTCCCTTTCAGGCCGGATTGGTCGACCTTACCCGCGGCCTGGTCTACGTTGAAACCAGCCGCGGCTGCCCATTCCGCTGCACCTTCTGCCTGAGCGCCCGCGACGAAAAAGTGCGTACTTTCTCGCTGGCAAGGGCCTTCGCTGACCTTCAGTGGTTGATCGACCACGAAGTGCCGCAGATCAAGCTGGTCGACCGCACCTTCAATGCCGATCCTGCTCGGGCCCGCGAAATTTTCCGTTTCATCCTCGCCGGCAACCGCACCAGCCATTTTCACTTCGAAATTGCCGCCCACCTGCTCGACGAGGAGACCCTCGCCCTGCTCGACACGGCGCCGGCCGGGGTCTTCCAGTTTGAGATCGGCGTGCAGTCGACCCTGGAAGCGACCCTGCGCGCCGTCGCCCGGCCGGTGGCCCTGGAACGGTTGGAAGATGTGGTGCGCCGCCTGCAAAACGCCGGACGCATTCATCTGCATCTTGACCTGGTGGCCGGGCTCCCCGGTGAAGGATATCCCGGCTTTCTCGCCGCCATCGATCGCGTCGCGGCCCTGCGGCCCGATCATCTGCAGGTCGAACCGGTCAAGGTGCTGCCCGGAACGCCGCTGCGCGCACAGGCCGCGGCCTTCGGGCTGCTCTTCGACCCCAACCCGCCGTATACCGTGCTGACCACCCCCGATCTTTCCTTCCATGAGCTGGAACGGCTGCGCACCATCAGCCGACTGCTCGACCTGACCTATAACGCCGCCTGCTTCCCGACCTTCCTCGCGGCGCTCGCCCATACGGCAGGTTCGCTGGCGCATGGACTCGAGCGTCTGGCCGACGACCTCGCCGATCACGCCTGGCTGCGCTACCCGCTCGGCCGCGAGGGGCTCTTCCTGCGCCTGGCCGAAGCCGTCGGCCGGCAATGGACCGGAGAAACGGGGCAACAGCTGCGCGAATCCCTTGCCGTCGATCTGGCCAAATGCGAGCGGATCGTTCCGGAACGGGCCCCGGCCCTGTTCGACACGGAGATCACCAGCGAAGAATCCGTTTGGGTACGCAATCAGGTGCGCCAGGCGACCGACGCGCTGCGCGGCCAGGGGATCAAACTCCAGCACTTTGCCGCGGTCTTCCGCAACCTGCCAAATGCCGCCGGGCGCAGCGTCGGCCTGTTCCTTTACCGTACCAGCAGCGGCACAGGGATGCTCGTCGAGGAGCGCTGGCTTGTCGGCACGGCACCAACCGGGTAACCCGTCGCCAGGATGTCACAGGAGGGCGAAATGAGCGAAGAACTGACCGAAGTCGAACGCAAGCTGATCGAGTTTGCCACCAAGACCGCCGAAACGATCCAGATCCAGGCGGGGCAGATTCAAGCCCTCTCCCACGTGGTGCTGGGCTCGCTGGTCAGCATCAGCGAGCAGAGTCCCGAGTTTCGTGACGATTTTCTGGAAAAGCTCGCGCATATCCGCGACCATTTCGACCAGCGCCCGATTGATCAATATACCAGCGAATATTTTGACGAACTGACGCGCTTCCTCGCAGACCCTTATCACTACGCCGCCCGGCCACGCTGGTTCAAGGGCGTGATCAAGGGGGGACGCTCCCCAGAAGACCCCCCGGAGCAGGATGCGTAGCCCACGACAGTCGCCCCTGGCCTCACCGCCAGACATTTCATCACCGGACATCAGCTAAACCGGTACGCGGGCCGACCGATTCAAAAGCCCTTGCATGAATCACCCTCTTTGCCTAACATTGTTTTATAATTAACGAATGGCCCAACTCCCCTGCCCACAAGCGCCGACGAGGTCAGCCCATGAACAGCCTGACGAATGATCGTTTGCTGCACAGCATCGAACACCTCAATGCGATTGGCATCGCTCTCTCCGCGGAAACCGACACCCCCCGGCTGCTCGAGATCATCCTGCTCGGCGCCAAGGAACTGACCAATGCCGACGGCGGCAGCCTCTACATTCTGACCGACCGGACCTTAAGCTTCGAACTGATCCATACGACCTCCCTTGGCCTCCACATGGGCGGGACCAGCGGCAAACCGATCACCTTCCCGACCATCCCCCTCGACCGTGCCGACGGTTCACCCAACCTGAACAACGTGGTGACCACGGCTATCATCGAGCAGCGCCTGATCAACATTCCGGATGCCTACCAGAACGACCGGTTTGATTTTTCCGGCACCCGTGCCTTCGACCAGAAGACCGGCTATCACTCGCAGTCGTTTTTGACGGTGCCGATGCAGGATCACGAAGGACGCATCATCGGCGCGCTGCAGCTGATCAACGCCAAGGATCCGGCGACCGGCCAGACGGCGCCCTTTTCCGCCGCGGACGAAGGGCTGATTGCCTCGCTCTCCTCCCAGGCCGCAATCGCGATCACCCGCAAGCGGTTGATCGAGGGGTTGGAACAACTGCTGCTGTCGCTGACCCGCCTGATCGCCAATGCCATCGACGACAAATCGCCCCATACCGGCGGACATTGCCGGCGCGTCCCAGCCATCACCACGGCGCTGGCCAGGGCGGTCAATGCCGACTCCGGCGCAGTCTTCGGCCGGACGGCCCTGACCGCCAGGGAGCTGGACGAACTGGAGATGGCCGCCTGGCTGCACGACTGCGGCAAGATCACCACGCCGGAGTTCGTGGTCGACAAGCACACCAAGCTGGAAACGATCTTCGACCGGATTCATCTGATCGACAGCCGGCTGGAAATTCTGCGCCGGGATGCCGAGATCGCCCTGCTCAAAGCCCGCCTCGCCGACGTCGGCAACCCTCCCCCATCCGCGGCCCTTGCCGATTATCAGACAACCGTGGAGCGGTTGGCCGAAATCCAGGCCTTCATCCACAAGTGCAACACCGGCAGCATCTTTGTCGGCGAGGCCGAGAAACAGCGGCTGGCCGAACTGGCACGGGAGACTGTCGACTTTCAGGAAAGCGGCAGGTCGGCGGCACTGCTCGACGGCAACGAGCTGTACAATCTCTCCGTTGCGCGCGGCACCCTCACCGACGAGGAGCGCCAGGTGATCAACAATCACGTGCTCGCCTCGACCCGCATGCTCGAAGCCCTCCCCTTCCCCGAGCATCTCAGCCGCGTACCGCAGATCGCCGGCGGACATCACGAGCGGATGGACGGCAAGGGCTACCCGCACGGCATCCCGGCCGGCCAACTGCCCCTTCAGGCCCGCATCCTGGCCATTGCCGACATCTTCGAGGCACTTACCGCCAGTGACCGCGTTTACCGCAAGCCGATCCCCCTCTCCGAGGCACTGACCATCATGGCCAGGATGTGCAACGAAGGGCACATGGATAAGGATCTCTTTGAACTGCTGGTGCGCAGCGAGGCCTACCGCGACTACGCGCGGGAGTATCTCAAGCCCGAACAGATCGACGCCGTCGAACAGGCCTCGGTCCTCGGCATCATCGGCAGACAGCCGGGCTGACGGTTTCACGCGTCTCAATCGTTCGGCGCATGTTTCAACGAGAAACGCCCCGGAAATTTCCGGGGCGTTTCTCGTTGGCGTGAAGCAGGCAACGACGGTGATTACCACATGTACCTGAGGCCTCCGCCGGCGCTGTAGGAGATTTTGTCCACGTTGAGTTCCGTCCCTATGTTCAGATGCATCTGCAGATGTTCGCTGCTTAACAGCCTGAACCCCGCATTGAGTTCAAAGCTGTTGCGATCGGCGGCAACCCCTTGCACCTCGAATCCGCTCGATGACGGGGTCCCCATAAAGTTGGCCTCGATCACGGAGTTGTCATCGCCGAATTCATGAACCAGCCGCGCGGTGAACTCAGGGACAAAGAGCCCCTGATCGCCGAACTCCATGGGGCGGCTGACGCGGATCCCCGGCGCAACCTTCCATGACCGGGTAATCCAGTCGCCGGCTTTCAGGCTGATATCGCCGGCGCCGCTCTCCGTAAAGCCATCCTGGTCCTGGTAGATGAAGCTGGTTCCGAAAAACGGCTGTATTTTGAATTTTTCCATGCCAACCACATAGCCCATCTCCGCGGCGGCAGACCACTCCTGCCCGTCATAATTGCTCTTTGCGGTGCGGGCGATATCGGCGAAACGGATCGAACGGCTGGCATCGGTGGAGAGATCGGCATAGGAAGCCAGCGCGTCAAGATAGAAAGCGCCGTTTTCGTAGCTGCCATAGAACCCGCCCTGCCAGCCGTCGACATCGGCGTCGGAATGGTTCTGCGTGTCGAGGCTGGCATCGCCGTACCCCCCGGCAATCCCGACGTGCAGCCCTTCGGTGACCCGGAAGTCGGCGCCAAGCGCGAAGCCGCCGATGGTGTAGTCGTAACCGCCTGCGTACTTGTCCTCGTAGACCTCGCCATTCGTACCGAAGAGCTGAGCCCACAAATTCCGGTCTTTCTGCTTGACCGGGGTCAGGTCGGTGGTTTCCCCGGCCAACGACATGATAATGCTGTCCATCGGATGGAGATCGGCCATTGCCCCGCGATTGATGTGATGCAAACGATCCATGCGCCGGCCGATGGCCCCGTTGAACGACTCGATCAGTCCCAGTGCCACCATCGGCGTCGCCGTATGGAGTTCCTGGCCGCCCATGGCGTCCAGAGCCGCCCGGCGCCCGGCGACGTCAAGGTTGTCGATAAAGCTGTTCAGCACTGTGTTGAGATCGCCCGTGAACGTCGTCGCGCTCGCCGCGCTCAGCACCGCGGCAACCGCCTGCTGGTTGATCGTCTGTGCACCGCCGAGCCCCGCGAGATTGAGATCGTTGCGGGTCATCAGCAACTGCACCAGGTTCGGATCGTCGTACACCAGGAACGGCGTGAATACTGAAATGTTCGAAGTGACATCAGTAAAGGTCCCGGTGATACCGCCGGCTGCGCGCAGGAAGGTGTAACTGAACTGGCGACTGTTGTAATCGCTGCCGCTCCCGGTCGCCAATACCGCCACGGTGCCGCCGTTGAGCGTGGCCGTGCCGGTGGCGTCGATCAGATCGCTGTGCCCGGCGCCATCGACCTCAACGGTGTAAGTCGAGCCGGGGTTGGCGACAAAGTTGCCGACGGTGAGCGTGCCGATCGAATTGCCGGGGAGGATGTTGCCGTTGTTGGTCACCGTGCCGGCGATCGTGCCGGTCCCCCACAGGTTGCCGTTGGCATTGACCAGGACATCTGCCGCCAGGTTGCCGTTCACGATCAGGTGCCCGTTGTTGATCGTCGTGGCGCCGGTGAAGGTGTTCGCCCCGGAAAGGAGGAAGTAGCCGGTCCCCTCCTTGGTCAGACCACCGCTGCCGCCGATGATGCCGGCGAACTCCGTCGATGCATTGTTGCCGCCGCTGGCCAACGTTCCGGTCCCGAGGGCGACTAGAGCCGTGTCGGTTCCGGACAGGGCGCCGATCGCCTGATTGAAGCCGTTCAAGTCAAACGTCCCGTTGTCAATGAGGACGACGGCATCCTTGTTGAGAGTGGCGCTGTTGTACAGCCGATCGATCCCCCCCATGCGCAGCGTGCTCCCGCCCGACACACTGACGACGGCGGTGCCGGCACGACCGCTGAGCAGGTTGGTGCCGCCGATCGAGAAGAGCTCCCCGGCACCCAGACCGGCGTTGACCGTCGCCCCCTTCAATACGTACTGTTCCGCATTGAGGGTCCCCGTGCCATCGAGAACGGCGCTGTTGTAGAGATGCGCGTATTGCACGGTCTGGACGAATCCCTGCAGATCGACGCCACCGTTGTCCACGTACAGAACGGCATCCGGCAGCAGGGTGGCGCTGTTGTAATGGTTCAGCAGATTGGCCGCGCCCATCCGCAGGGCACTGCCGGCCGTCACACTGACATCCTTGACCGTCGCTGTGTTGTTTAGCACGTTCGCGGCCCCGCCTCCGGTCGCAAAGAGGATGGAAGGACGGGACGGGTCCGTATCGTCGCCCAGCAGCGCAGCGTCCACCGTCGCCCCGTTCTTCAGGGCGAACTGGTTGGCCTGGACCGTTCCTGTCCCGAGCGTGGCGCTGTTGTACACATAGGCCAGATCAACCGTCAGTTGGCTTCCGTTCGGGTCAAACTGACTGTTGTTGCCCTCCAGGTAGAGCGTGGCCGTGTTGTACAGCGAGCCACCGGCCCCCATCTGCAGCGTGCTGCCGCCCGTCACGCTCACGTTCGCCACGGCAGCCCGCGCATTCAGCACGTTTGCATTCGGCCCGCTCCCCGTCGAGAACAGCGTC